>NZ_JBUDXE010000007.1:0-307526 GCF_054956735.1 Ramlibacter sp. bp-362 | reverse complement strand
AATCTCATTTGCGCCCGGTCCCTCCCTCCCCTCGCTCCCCCCCCCCCTCCCTTCACGCCTCCCCGCTCCCCCCCCCCCCCAACCCCAGCATCCTCACTGGTCGCGGATGACCCCTCGGGCGCGCAGCTGCGCGAGTACGTGCCCCACCGTGTCGTCGCAGCGCCGCCCCTGGAAGTCGTGCACCACCGACAGCGGCAGCGGCGGATCGCCGCCGAGGCGCGAGCGCAGCAGGCCGCGGGCGCGCAAGTAGCGGGTCTTCACCACGTCGCAGGAGACCTCCAGCGCGCCGGCCGTGTCCTCCACGCTCAGCCCCTGCACGGCGCGCAGGATGAACACGCAGCGGTAGATCGGCGGCAGCAGGTCGATGGCCTGTTCCAGCTGCCGCCGCAGCTCGTTGCGGGTGGCCACGGACTCGGGCGAGTCGTGCTCCACCGGGTGCAGGCTGTCGCCGGGTTCCGCCATGGTCTGCTCCTCGGGTGAATACTCGTCCCAGGGAACGAGCCGTCCCCGCTTGCGCTGCTGGGCGAGGGCCTGGTTGATCACGATGCGCACCAGCCAGGTTGCCAGCGTCGCGTCGCCGCGGAACGCGGACAGCGACAGGAAGGCCCGCAGGTAGGCCTCCTGCACCGCGTCCTGCGCCTCGGCGTCGTTGCCGACGATGCCGCGGGCGGCGCGGAAAAGCAGGCGGTTGTAGCGCCGCATCAGGCGTTCGTAGGCCTTGGCGTCGCCGCTGCGCAGCAGCGGCAGCAGCTCGTGGTCGTCGTCCGGCCGGGAGGCGCGCCCCTGCGGCGCGCCGGCGGGGGCGATGGCGTTCATGGCGGCTCCGCTCAGAGCGACTTCAGGTACTCGGCGACGTCGTGCACGTCGGCGGCGGACAGGCCCAGGCCCTGCCGCTGGTTGTAGCGATCCACCACCGCGTCGAGGGTGGCCGCCGAGCCGTCGTGGAAATAGGGCGCGTGCTGCCAGACGCCGCGCAGCGGCGAGGTGCGGTACATCTTCGTGGCCGAGCGGCTCGCGTAGCTGGGGTTCTCCGGCTCGGCCATCGAATCCGCGCGCGGGTGCAGCCGCGTGTTGGCGTCGGTGAAGGTGCTGCCCGTGTGGCAGGTGGCGCACTGCGCCGCGCCGGCGAACAGCAGGCGGCCGCGCTCGGCGGCGCTCGCGTCGAAGGAGCCGGCCGGGGCGGCGGGCGCCTTCAACGAGAGCTGGTAGGCCTGCAGCGCGGGGAGCTTGGGCGAGACGAGATCCACCGTGCCGTGCGTGACGTTCAGGTCCAGCCGCGGGTCGCTGAAGCTGCCGAGGCCGCCCATCTGCACGACCGCCACATAGCGGTTCCAGTAGGCGATCTCGTCGCCGTCGCCGGTGAAGGTGATCTTGTGGATGCCGGCCAGGCCGTAGGCGGGCGGGATCACCACCGGCTTGCTGAGGCCGTCGACGTTGAAGCGCGGGTCGTACATGCCCGGGCCCCAGGAGTTGTAGACGGCCTTCTTCTCCGCGGAGAGCACCGGCGAGAGCGCGATGATCGCTCCCGGGTTCAGGTCGCGGTTGGGCCAGCCGTCCAGGCGCTTGCCGATGCCCGGCGCGAAGGAGTTGTCGACGGTGGAGTGGCACAGGGCGCAAGTGATGCCCACGCGCTTGAGGCGATCGACGCCGTTGACGGTCTCCACCTCGCCCTTCACGCCGACCACGGCGTTCAGCTTGAGGAGCGTCAGCGTGGTCTGCGGGCTCTTCAGGTCCACCTTGCCTTCCTGGATGGCCTGCACGACTGCGGCCGGCAGCGCCTCGGAATCCACCTTGAGCCCGACCGAGAGCGCGACTTCGGGCGACACGGCCTGCTCGATCACCTCGTTCATGCGCAGCGTGTCGGTCCACTGCGCCTCGTCGCCGAAGGTGTCGAAGCGGAAGATCTGCTGGCCCGTGGCGACCAGGTCCTGCTCGCTCGCGTCGGAGCCACCGCCGCCGCCGCAGGCGGCCAGGGCGAGGGGAAGGATCAGCGCGGCAAGGCGCAGCGGGCCGGTCCGGGGGCCGGCGTCGGGGGTGTGCATCGAATGTCTCCTCGGCCGGTCACATCGGCGCGCAGGACTTAGATGCCGCGAGCCGCGGAAAGGTGACAGGCCCTAGGGCACCGAGACGCAGAAGTCGATGTCGAAGTGGGGGTTCTCGCTGCGCCCCTCCGTCACGTAGCCGCGTGGATTGCAGACCACGCGCGTGCCGTTCAGCTCGTAGTCCACGGAGTGGTGCATGTGGCCGTGGATCCAGAGCACGGCGGGCGCGCCGACCAGCCGGTCGAGGTGGGAGGTGAAGCCACCGTTCAGGGGCGAGCCGGCGAAGCGCGGCGCGACGCTGCGCGCGCTCGGCGCGTGGTGGGTGATGACCACCGTCGGGCCGGACCAGGGCTCCGCCAGCTTCTGCTCCAGCCAGGCGGCGTTGCGCTCGAACAGCGTGGCGGAGTGCGTGGGCGTGAACAGCGCGTCGCCTTCGTCCTCCATGCGGATGCGCTTGAAGTCGAACATCATCTCCATGGCCTGCGCCATCGCGCGCTTGCGGGCGGCGCCTTCGCCATCGAGGAGGAAGTCGCTCCAGAGCGTGCTGCCGAGGAAGCGCACGCCGTCGACCACGGCCTCGTCGTTGTCCAGCACGGTGACGTTGGTGCCGGCGGCGAGGCGCTTCAGGTCGCGCGCGACGCCGGGGAGGGAGCCGCCGTAGAACTCGTGGTTGCCGGGGATGTAGAGCGCGGGCTTCGCGAGCGTCCGCGCCCAGGCGATGGCCTCGGCCGGACGCGCGAGGTCGCCCGCGAGGATGTAGAGGTCCGCGTCGTTGGACGGCGGAGCCAGGCCGGCGCGGGAGAGGTGCAGGTCGGAGAGGATGCCGAGCTTCATGCTCGGGGATATAGCACGGAACGATATTCGTCACGGTCGGTGGGGTTCGCTACGCCGCCGCCGTCACCCGAATCCCGCGAATCTGCCCCGCCTCCCGCGTCCGCGCCGGCCGCGGATACGCCGACGGATCGAACCTGTGCAGCAGCTCCGCCTCGCGCGCCCGCGCCAGCGCCACGTTCGCCATCTTCACATGCCCGAATCCGCGCATCGCCAGCGGCAGCGCCGCGATCTCGCACGCGACCTTCAGCCGCTGCGCATCCAGCGCCGGCAGCAGCGCCTCGATCCGCGCGCGGTAGGCCGCGACCAGCTCGCGCTCCATCCGCCGCTCCGCCGTGCGGCCGAACAGGTCCAGCGCCGTGCCGCGCAGGCGGCGGCCCTGTGCCAGCAGCTTCATCGCCGGCAGCATCCAGCCGCCCAGGCGCAGCTTGCGCGGCGGCTGGCCGTCGCGGCCGCGGGCGAGCAGGGGCGGCGCCATGTAGAACTCCAGCTGGACGTCGCCTTCGAACTGCTGCTGCAGCTGCCGCGTGAACTCGCCGTCGGTGTACAGGCGCGCGACCTCGTATTCGTCCTTGTAAGCCATCAGCTTCAGCAGGCTCCGGGCCACGGCATGCGTGAAGGGCAGGGCGGGATCGGCGGCCAGCGCCTCCTCGCGCGCGCGCACCGCGGCGACGAAATCGGCGTAGCGCCGCGCGTAGGCCGCGTCCTGGTAGGCCGTGAGGTGGGCGACGCCGCGCGCGACGAGCGCATCGAGCGTGTCGGGCACCGCCGGCTGCAGGCTTTCACCGCGGGCCAGCGCCGTCACGGCATCCGCATCCGCGGCCGAGAGCCGGCCCAGCGAGAACGCGAGCTTGTTCTGCGCCACGGCCACGCCATTGAGCTCGATCGCGCGCACGAGCGCCTGCAGGCTCACGGGCACCAGCCCGCGCTGCCAGGCCGAGCCGAGCGCCACCACGTTGGAGAAGATCGAGTCGCCCGGGAAGGCTTCCGCGAGCGCCTGCGCATCGAGCGTCTCCACGCGGTCGGCGCCGGCGGCGAAGCGCAGCTTCTCCAGCAGCTGCGGCACGCGCAGGCTGGCGTCCGGATTGCGCAGGCTCTCTGCCACCGGCACTTCGTGGGTGTTGGCGAGGATGCGCGTGCGGCCGTGGCGCACCGTGGCCAGCGCGTCAGGCGATGCGCCCACCACCAGGTCGCAGGCGAGGACGGCGTCGGCCTGCTGCGTGTCGATGCGCACCTGGTTCAGGCGCTCCGGCCGGTCGGCGAAGCGCACGAAGCTGAGCACGGCGCCGCCCTTCTGCGCGAAGCCCATGAAGTCCAGCACGCTGGCGCTCTTGCCTTCCAGGTGCGCCGCCATCGCCACCAGCGCGCCGATGGTGACGACGCCGGTGCCGCCGACGCCCGTGACCAGCAGGTCGTAGGGGCCGGTCCAGGCATGCGGCGCCGGCCGGGGCAGCGCCTGCACGTGCTCGTCGAAATGCGTGGAGCGGTCGGCCAGCAGGCCCACGCGCTTGCGCGGCTGGCCGCCCAGCACGCCGACGAAGCTGGGGCAGAAGCCCTTGGCGCAGGAGTAGTCCTTGTTGCAGCTGCTCTGGTCGATCTTGCGCTTGCGCCCGAGCGGTGTCTCCAGCGGCTGCACGGCCACGCAGTTGCTCTGCACCGAGCAGTCGCCGCAGCCCTCGCAGACGCGCTCGTTGATGAACAGGCGCCGGGCCGGGTCGACCAGCTCGCCTTTCTTGCGCCGGCGGCGCTTCTCGGCGGCGCAGGTCTGCTCGTAGATCAGCACGGTCACGCCCGGGATCTCGCGCAGCCGCCGCTGCACGGCGTCCAGCTCGGCGCGGTCGTGGAATTCGGTGCCGGCCGGGAAGCGGTCGCGGATCGCGTCGTACTTCGCGATGTCGTCGGAGAGCACGACCACCTGCTTCACGCCCTCGGCCTCGACCTGGCGCGCGATGCCGTCGACGCTGATGATGCCGTCGACCGGCTGCCCGCCCGTCATCGCGACGGCGTCGTTGAACAGGATCTTGTAGGTGAGCGTCGCCTTCGCCGCGACGGCCTGGCGGATCGCGAGATAGCCCGAGTGGTAGTAGGTGCCGTCGCCCAGGTTCTGGAACACGTGCGGCACCTTCGTGAACATCGCGTGCGACACCCAGTCCACGCCTTCGCCGCCCATCTGGATCAGGCCCTCGGTGTCGCGGTTCATCCAGCTCGCCATGAAGTGGCAGCCGATGCCGGCCTGCGCGTGCGAGCCTTCCGGCACCTTGGTCGACGTGTTGTGCGGGCAGCCGGCGCAGAAGTAGGGCAGGCGCTTGACGCTGTCGCTCTCGTTGGAGAGCAGCTCGGGCAGCGTGAAGTCGCGCACCAGGTGGCGGCGGTCCAGGTCGGGGAAGTGGCCGACCAGCCAGTTCGCGACGATGCCGATCAGGCGCGAGGGCCGCAGCTCGCCGAGCTCCGACACCAGCGGCGCGCCCTGCGCATCGCGCTTGCCGACGATCACGGGCCGCTCGGCGGCGTTGTAGAACATGGAGCGCAGCTGCTCCTCGACGACTGGCCCCTTTTCCTCGATCACCAGCACTTCCTTCAGTCCGCGCACGAATTCCTGCATGCGCGTCGGCTCGATCGGGTAGGTGAGTCCCAGCTTGTAGATGCGCACGCCGTGCGCCGCCAGGGTGTCGGCGGAGATGTCCAGGCGCCGCAGCACCTCCATGAAGTCGTAGTGCGCCTTGCCGGCCGTGACGATGCCGACGCTGGCACGGTCGCTGCGCACCACGTGCCGGTCGATGCTGTTGACGCGCGCGAAGGCGCGCACGGCGTCCAGCTTGGCGTGCAGGCGCTGCTCGATCGTGAGCGAGGGCAGGTCGGGCCAGCGGTAGTGCAGGCCGCCGGGCGGTGGCGCGTAGCCGGTGATGCGGCAGATGGTGCCGGCATCCTGCCAGGTCGCGACGCGCGCGTTCACGCGGTCCAGGTCCACGGTCGATGCGCTTTCGACCACTTCCGACAGCGCCGTGAAGCCGACCCAGTTGCCGGAGAAGCGCGAGAGCGCCCAGCCGTACAGGCCGAACTCCAGGTACTCGGCGACGCTGCCCGGCGAGACGATGGGCGCATGCCAGGACTGGAAGGCCTGGTCGCTCTGGTGCGGCATGGAGGAGGACACGCAGCCGTGGTCGTCGCCCGCCACCATCAGCACGCCGCCATGCGGCGAGGCGCCGTAGGCGTTGCCGTGCTTCAGCGCGTCGCCCGCGCGGTCCACGCCCGGGCCCTTGCCGTACCAGAGCGCGAACACGCCGGCGCAGGTGCGCTCGGGGTCCGCTTCGACGCGCTGCGTGCCCAGCACCGCCGTGGCGCCCAGCTCCTCGTTGATGGCGGGCAGGAAGCGCAGGCCCGCCTCCTCGAATTTCTTCCCGGCCTTCCACACCGCCTGGTCCACCATGCCCAAGGGCGAGCCGCGGTAGCCGCTGATGAAGCCGCGCGTGTCCAGCCCGGCGGCCGCATCGCGCTGGCGCTGCATCAGCATCAGCCGGACCAGCGCCTGCGTGCCGGTGAGGTAGATGGCGCCGCCGGTGGCCCACAGGCCGTCTTCCAGGCGGTAGTTCGGACGGACGATGGCGGGCTGCTCGGGGGACAGGACTTCGGACATGGCGGGCGCTCCTTGGGAAGGGAAGCTTAGGCCGCGACGGCGGGAATATGCTTCTTGTTTTCCTCCCTGAAGCCGGTTGGGGGAGAATGGGATTCCCCATAAAACGCCTTGACAGGAATGAACCAACTCGATCGCCACGACGTCGCCCTGCTCACCGAGCTGCAGCGGGATTCGCGCCAGACCGTGCAGCAGCTGGCCGCCGCCGCGGGGTTGTCCAGCACGCCCTGCTGGAAGCGGGTGAAGGAGATGGAGGCCGCCGGCATCATCCGCGGCTACACCGCGCTGGTGGACCGCGAGAAGGTGGGGCTCACGCTGTGCGTGCTGGCCGAGGTCAACCTCACGCGCCACAACGAGGACGACGTGCGCCGCTTCGAGCAGGCGGTGGCCGCCGCGCCGCAGATCGTCAGCTGCTACGCGACCACGGGCCAGGCCGACTACGTGATCAAGGTGCTGGTGCCGGACATCAAGAGCTACGAGGCCTTCCTGCACGAGACGGCGTTCAAGCTGCCGGGGGTGACGCACGTGCGATCGAGCGTGGTGCTGAAGGAGGTGAAGGCGGAGGCGCGGCTGCCGCTGGAGCCGCCGCCCGGAACGGCGCCCCGGAAGCGCCTGGCGCGCTGAGCGGCGGCTCCCCTCTTTGGCGGAGGGCAGCTCCCGCCGTGCTGGCTTAGGCTGCGCCGAGGAGCGGGACGACGATGCTGGACGCGCAGACCGTGAACCTGGACGAGGTGTCGCACTGGAAGTGGAGCTATCGCGCACTGCCGGCGGCCGGGCTGCAGGAGCTCGCCGGCCACCGCATCGATCTCACGCCGGAGCAGTCCGCCGCGCTCGGCGAGGTGCTGGTCGAACGCGGCCTGGTCCACGACGCCTTCACGGCCCCCGAGTACCGCGGCCTCGCGGGATTCGTGCGGCGACACTACCGCGGCGACTATGGCCTTGCCCGCTCCTATTGGGTCCACAACGTCCTGCTGTCGGCGTTGGCGAACCTGATCCTGATGGGCGCCGTTGCGGCGTTTCCCGCCCACGGGAAGGCGCGCTATGTGTCGCTGGCCGCCCTGCTGGCGATCCTCTTCACCGTGGCGCTCTCGATCTGGGCCATCCGGGGAACCTGGGCGTCCGCCAACAAGCACGCCCGCCGGGGAGGCAGCGAGTTCTGGGGCGTGCTGGCCCAGCTGTCGATCGTGTTCGGTGTCGTGGGCCAGGCCAGGGAGTTGATCCCGCTCCTGCCCGCGCTGGGCGAACACCTGTGGGTCGCCGCGGGCGCGCAACCCGGGGCGCCGGTCCAGTTCGTCCTGCGCGCCGACGGCCGATCCCTCCTGATGGCGGGCGGCATCAACGACGACACGGCGGAAGCGCTGGAGGCGGCGCTGGAACGCGCGCCAGGGGTCCGCGTGCTGGTGCTGGAGTCCGGAGGCGGCTGGACCGCGCGGGGGCAGGAGATCGCCAGCACGATCTCCCGGCACGGGCTGGACACCTACGTGGAGACCGAGTGTTCGTCGGCCTGCACGATCGCCTTCCTCGCCGGCCGCGACCGCGCGGCGGACCCGCAGGCGCGCCTCGGCTTCCACGCGTTCCGGGGCGTCGGCGGTCTCGCGCATGTGCGCGAGAACGAGCACCAGGTCTATGCGCCCGCCGGCTTGAGCGCGGAGTTCATCGACCGGGTCCGGGCCACTCCACCGCGGACGATCTGGTATCCGGACCACCGCGTGCTGCTGCGCGAGGGCGTCCTCACGCGCCTGAGCGAAGGCGGCGAAACCGCGGCACTGGCCACCGGGATCCGGACGCGCGCCGTCATGGCCGCGGAACTCCTGAAGGTGCCCATCCACAAGGCGCTGCAGGACCATCACCCCAAGCGTTTCGACGCCCTCGTGGACGTCGGCTGGCGGGCCGTCCAGGCGCATCGAACCGACCGTGAACTGTTTGCCGCACTGCGCACCGAGGTCTCTTCGACCGTCAGGAGCTTGCTGCCGGGCGTGGACGACGCGACGCTCGGGTCCTACCTCTACCTTCTGGCGGAGAAGGCCACGGCCCTGAGCGACAGGGCGCCCGAGGCTTGCGCGGGCCTGGTGTTGGGTTCGGCGACGCCGCTGCCGGAATTTCGTTCTCTCGTACCCAAATCCATCCGGGCGCACGAGCAGGAAGTCCTGCTGGCGATCGTGGAGACCAGTTCCGCCGCGCAGGTGCACCGGTTCACCGACGCGGAGGTCCACTCCCTGTTGGCGCGTATCCTCGCCCGCATGAAGCCCCAGGCCGCCGGTGTCATCACGCACCTGGACTCCCCGAGGCATGGTCCGGAAGCCCGTTGCCGGGCTGCACTCGAGCTGCTGGATACCCTGCTCGCGATGCCGCCGAACGAGCGCTCGCTCTACGCCCGCGCCCTGTTCAGCTGAGCCGGCCACGGGCGACGCCCTCCCTGTCCGGCGCTTCTCCTGATATATTCGACCGACCGGTCGGTAAATATTAGAGACCTCAGGAGAGACCATGTACACCCAAGCCATGGACACCCAGGCCCGCGACCCGGACGCCCGCAAGCCGGTGCGCTCCGCCGAGGACCTGCAGCAGGAAGAGCGCTTCGAGGCGCGCATCGCCGCCGGCGAGTTCATCGAGCCCAAGGACTGGATGCCGGACCACTATCGCAAGACGCTGGTGCGGCAGATCAGCCAGCACGCGCACTCCGAGATCGTAGGCATGCTGCCGGAGGGCAACTGGATCACGCGCGCGCCCACGCTCAAGCGCAAGGCGATCCTGCTGGCCAAGGTGCAGGACGAGGGCGGCCACGGCCTCTATCTCTATTCCGCCGCCGAGACCCTGGGCACCTCGCGCGACCAGATGCTCGAGGCGCTGCACACGGGCAAGGCCAAGTACAGCTCGATCTTCAACTACCCGACGCTCACCTGGGCCGACGTCGGCGTGATCGGCTGGCTGGTGGACGGCGCGGCGATCATGAACCAGGTGCCGATCTGCCGCTGCTCCTACGGACCCTACGCGCGCGCCATGATCCGCATCTGCCGCGAGGAGAGCTTCCACCAGCGGCAGGGATTCGAGAGCCTGCTGACGATGATGGAAAAGGGCACCGACGCGCAGCGCGCCATGGTGCAGGACGCGGTGAACCGCTGGTGGTGGCCCTCCGTGATGATGTTCGGCCCGCCCGACGACCAGTCGCCCAACACGGCGCAGTCCATGCGCTGGGGCATCAAGCGCGTCTCCAACGACGACCTGCGCCAGAAGTTCGTCGACGCCACGGTCGAACAGGCGAAGGTGCTGGGCGTCACGCTGCCCGACCCGGAACTGAAGTGGAACGAGGAGCGCCAGCACTGGGACTTCGGCGCCATAGACTGGAACGAATTCTGGCGCGTCATCGCCGGCAACGGCCCCTGCAACCGCGAGCGCCTGGGCGCGCGCGTGAAGGCCTGGGAAGACGGCGAATGGGTGCGCGAGGCGGCGCTGGCGTATGCGCGCAAGCAGGACCAAGCCATGAAGGAAGCAGCATGAGCGACACGAAACAGGAATGGCCCCTCTGGGAGGTCTTCGTCCGCAGCCGCAGCGGCCTGGACCACAAGCACTGCGGCAGCCTGCACGCGGCCGACCCGAAGATGGCGATCCAGCTGGCGCGCGACGTCTACACACGCCGCCAGGAAGGCGCCAGCATCTGGGTGGTGCGCTCCGACCAGATCGTCGCGAGCGACCCGGGCGAGAAGGACATGTACTTCGACCCGATGGAGGACAAGGTGTACCGGCACCCGACCTTCTACCAGCTGCCCGAGTCCGTGGACCACATGTGAGGCGCGGCTGATGCAGGCATCCATCCAGGTCAGCTCCAGCCCCGAGGTGCAGTACCTGCTGCGCATCGGCGACACCGCGCTCGTGCTGGGCCAGCGCATCGCCGAATGGACCGGACACGCGCCGGTGCTGGAAGAGGACATCGCGCTGGCCAACATGGCGCTGGACCTGATCGGCCAGTGCCGCGCCGTGCTGGCGCACGCCGGCACGCTGGAAGGCGCGGGCCACGACGAGGACCAGCTCGCCTTCCTGCGCGAGGAGCGCGACTACCGCAACGTCACGCTCGCGGAGCTGCCGCGCGGCGACTTCGCCTTCACGACGCTGCGCAACGCGATGATGGCGACCTTCTTCAAGCTGCTGTGGGAACGGCTCGCGCATTCCGCCGACGCCGAGGTCGCGGGCATCGCCGGCAAGGCGGTGAAGGAAGCGCGCTACCACCAGCAGCATGCGGCCGACTGGCTGCTGCGCCTGGCCGGCGGCACCGACGAATCGCGCCGCCGCGTGGAGAAGGCGCTCGCCGAGCTGTGGCCCTATTCGGCGGAGCTGTTCGCCGCCGACGCGGTGGACGACTACGCGCAGCAAAGCGGCCTGGGCCCGCGCTGGAGCGAGCTGCGCGAGCCCTGGATGGCGGAGATGACGCACATCCTCGATGAAGCCGGCCTCGCCGCGCCGCCTGCGGTCGCCTTCCTCAGCACGGGCAAGACCGGCGTGCACAGCGAGCACATGGGCTTCCTGCTCACCGAGCTGCAGTACCTGCAGCGCGCCTACCCCGGAGGCGTGTGGTGACACGCACCGAGCGCGCCTGGGAAGTGCTGGGCGGCGTGCTGGACCCGGAAGTCCCCGCGCTGTCCGTGCGCGACCTGGGCATCGTGCGCGACGTGATCGACCACGGCGAGGAACTGGAAGTCGTGCTGACGCCGACCTACTCCGGCTGCCCCGCCACCGAGATGATCGAGCAGAACGTGCTTTCCGCCATCGAATCCGAGGGCCTGGGCCCCGCCCGCGCCACCCTGCGCCGCGCCCCGGCCTGGACCACCGACTGGATCAGCGAGGACGGCAGGCGCAAGCTGCGCGAGTACGGCATCGCGCCACCGGGAGCCGTCATCCCCGCTCCCTCCGTCATCCCCGCGAAGGCGGGGACCCAGGGCTCCCCCATCCACATCTTCCGGCGCCAGCCGGAAGAAAAAATCGCCTGCCCCCACTGCGGCAGCCCCGACACCGAACGCACCTCCGCCTTCGGCTCCACGGCCTGCAAGTCCCTCTACCGCTGCCGCGCCTGCCGCGAGCCCTTCGAATACTTCAAGCCCCTATGAGCGTGATCTTCCATCCGCTGCGCGTGCGCTCGGTGCAGCCCGACACCGCGGAGGCGGTGATCGTCTCCTTCGAGGTCCCCGAGGAACTGCGGCCGGTGTTCGGCTTCACCCAGGGCCAGTACCTCACGCTGCGCCGCGAGATCGGCGGCCAGGACCTGCGCCGCTCCTACTCCATCTGCGCCGGCGTCGACGACGGCGAGCTGCGCGTCGGCGTGCGCAAGGTGGCGGGCGGCGTGTTCTCCAACTGGATCAACGAGGAGCTGAAGCCCGGCGACACCATCAGCGTGATGGCCCCGCAGGGCCGATTCTTCGTGCCGATCGAGCCGCAGGCGCAACGCCATCACGTGGGCATCGCCGGCGGCAGCGGCATCACGCCCATCCTCTCCATCATGAAGACGGTGCTGGCGCGCGAGCCGCACAGCCGCTTCACGCTCATCTACGGCAACCGCAAGCTGCGCTCCACCATGTTCAAGGAGGAGCTGGAGGACCTGAAGGACCGCTACATGGCGCGGCTCGTGATCCACCACGTCTTCTCCGACGAGCACAGCGACTCGGAGATCAACATGGGCGTGATGGACCGCCGCAAGATCGGCGAATTCCTCGAGACGCTGGTGCCCGCGGAGAGCATCGCCCATGCCTACATCTGCGGCCCCTTCCAGATGAACGACGAGGCCGAGGCCGCGCTGCTGGCCGCCGGTGTGCCGGAGGAGCGCATCCACATCGAGCGCTTCGGCATCGCGCAGCAGGCCACGGGCACGGTCGGCGCCGTCGTGCACCAGGCGCAGGCGGGCGACGCCGACCGGGCGCGCATCACGATCATCCGCGACGGCCTGCAGCGCGAGATCGCCTTCTCGCGCGAGCAGCCCAGCATCCTCGACGCCGCCTCGGCCGCCGGCCTGGAGGTTCCGTTCTCCTGCACCTCGGGCGTGTGCGGCACCTGCCGCGCCAAGCTGGTCGAAGGCCAGGTGCGCATGGAGCGCAACTTCGCGCTGGACAAGAAGGAGGTGGCGGCCGGCTTCGTGCTGACCTGCCAGGCGCACCCCACCACCGAGCGCGTGGTGCTCTCCTTCGACGAACGCTGATGGGACGCGGACGCCACGCCGGCTACGACGGGCAGCGCGAGCTGATCCTCGCGAAGGCCGCGGCGCTGTTCGCGCGCGGCGGCTATCCCGGCACCTCGATGAACCAGGTCGCGCAGGCCTGCGGCCTGTCGAAGGCGACGCTGTACCACTACTACCGCGACAAGTACGAGCTGCTGGTGAGCATCGCCGAGGGCCACGTCACGCGCCTGCAGGGCATCGTCGGCGCGGCGCTCGCCGAGGAGGCCACGCCGGCCGGCCAGTTGCGCGCGCTGGTGCGCCGGCTGGTGGAGGAATACGCCAGCGCGCAGAACGAGCACCGCGTGCTGACCGAGGACGTGAAGTTCCTCGCCGACGCCGACCGCGAGCGCATCCTCGGCAAGGAGCGCGAGGTGGTCGCCGCCTTCGCGCGCGTGGTCGCGACCTTGCGGCCCGACTTGCAGCAGGCGGCGCTGGGAAAGCCGCTCACCATGCTGCTGTTCGGCATGGTCAACTGGATGTTCACCTGGATGAAGCCGGACGGCGCGCTCGCGTACGACGACATGGCGCCCGTCGTCGCCGACCTGTTCCTCGGCGGCCTCGAGGCCGTCCAGCCGCCGCTGCGGCGCGAAGCGGCCGTCGGCCACCTGCAACCAATCGTAGGATGATTCCCACAGGTTCGGTGGAGAAGCCTGTGGACAAGCAAGGGACCAAGTGGCCAAGCCCGCGCCAGCACTGGCGCTCGACGCAATGACCATTCCGCAGGCAGCCGGCCGGCGGCCGACGCGAAGGTGCTTGACAGCGCCGCGCGCACGCATCCCGGACATGAAAAAATTCCGCTTCGCCGCCCTGACCGTGTGCCTCGCCGCGCTGCTTGCCGGCTGCGACGGCGCGCCGCCGCCCGGCACCATCCGGCTCGCCACCGACGACCCGGCGGTGCTCGCGAAGGGCGAGGCGATCTATCGCCAGCAGTGCGCCGCCTGCCATGGCGCGCAGCTGCAAGGCCAGCCGCGCTGGCGCGAGCGCGACGCGAGCGGCCGCCTGCCGGCGCCGCCGCACGATGCCAGCGGCCACACCTGGCACCACCCCGACGAGGTGCTGTTCCGCATCACCAAGTACGGCGTGGCGAAGGCCGCGAACCTGCAGGACTACGACTCCGCCATGCCCGCCTACGAGGGGGTGCTCGGCGACGACGACATCGTCGCCGTGCTGTCCTGGATCAAGGCGCAGTGGCCCGCGGCGATCCGCGCGCAGCAGGAGGAGGTGAACGCGGCGGCGGTGAGGCGGCGAGCGGAGCGCCCTCACCCCCGCCCTCTCCCGCAAGCGGGAGAGGGAGCGAAGCCGGGCTCCTAGTTGGCGGTCGCGGCGGCGGCCGCCTGCTCCGCGGCTGCGGCCGCCTGTTCGGCCGCGACCGGCGCGTCGGGCGCCTCGCGCGGCAGCTCGAAGAGCCGGAAGGGCGGCTGGTCGGGGTGCAGGCGCTGCAACAGCGGCCGCGCCACGTTGAACACCGGCACGCCGTTGATCGTGCGGCCTTCCGGCGTGCCGCGGTGCGCGTGGCCGTGGAACACGGCGTCCACGGGATAGCGCAGCAGGGGCTCCTCCAGCCGGCTGCTGCCCAGGAAGGGGAAGATCTCGGCCGGTTCGCCGACCACGGTGGCGGCCACCGGCGCGTAGTGCAGCAGCGCGATGCGCCGCGGCGTGCGCAGCTTGGCCAGCGCCGATTCCAGCTTCAGCGCTTCCTGCAGCGCCTCCTGCACGAACTGCTTGATCGCCGGTTCGCCCCAGGCGCCCAGCGAGCCGCGGCCGAAGCCGCCGGCGAAGCCCTTGGCGCCGGCGATGCCGATGCCCTCGATCTCGCAGGCCTCGCCATCGAGCACGGTCACCCCGGCGCGCGTGAGCGCCTGGCACACGGCCTGCTGCGCGCCGGATTCGTAGTCGTGGTTGCCCAGCACGGCCACCACCGGCACCTTGACCGCCGCCAGCTCGTCGCAGAGCACGTGCGCTTCCTCTTCGGTGCCGTAGTCGGTGAGGTCGCCGCACAGCAGCAGCGCGTCGGCGTGCTCCGTCGCCTGGGCGAAGAAGGCGCGCAGCGACCCGGCGGACTCCTTGCGCACGTGGAGGTCGCCGACCGCGGCGAAGCGCACGGTGCTCTCGGATTTGGCCATGGGCAATCGTTCTCCTGGATGAGACATGCATGCTGCCGCGCCCGGGCCGCCGGTCCTGTAGGCCGGGGCTGACGCTGCGTGCGGTTGCACGTCCTGCGCTTTTCAGGCTCCCCGCCGAGGTGACATCCGCGAGGCGATGCGTACCTTGGGTTGCATGTGCTCCACAGTACCGCTCGCCCCGTCGCTCGAGGAGGAGGTCGCGCCGCCCACGGCCGACTTCTACCGGCGCGCCCTGCGCACGCTGGTGGACGCCGACGTCCCCTTCCTGGTGGGCGGGGCCTTCGCGCACGCCTGCTTCACCGGCATCCGCCGCTGCACCAAGGACCTGGACCTGTTCATCCGCCGCGGCGACTTCGAGCGCGTCGCCTCGCTGATGCAGGCGCAGGGCTGGCGCACCGAGATGGCCTACCCGCACTGGCTCGCCAAGGTGTACGCGGGCGAGGACTTCATCGACCTCATCTTCAACTCGGGCAACGGCGTGGCCGCGGTGGACGACGGCTGGTTCCGCGACAACGCGCAGGCCGAAATCCTGGGCGTGCCGGTGCGCGTGGCGAACATGGAGGACAGCCTGCTGTCGAAGGCCTTCATCATGGAGCGCGAGCGCTACGACGGCGCCGACGTCGCGCACACGCTCCGCGCCAACGCGGAACGGATCGACTGGCAGGGCCTCATCGACCGCTTCGGTCCGCACTGGCGCGTGCTGCTCGCGCACCTCACGCTGTTCGGCTACATCTACGCCGGCGAGCGGCAGCGCGTGCCCGACTGGGTGATGCACCAGCTGATGGCGCGGCTGGCCGCGGAAACCGACGATCCGCCGGAAGAAGACCTGCGCATCTGCGCCGGCACGCTGCTGTCGCGCGAGCAGTACCTGCACGACGTGGAGGAACTCGGCTACATCGACGGCCGGCTGACGCCCGCCAGCACGATGACGCGCTCCGACGTGGCGACCTGGACCGAGGCGATCCCCGCGCGCCAGGCCGAGGCCGCGCCGCCGCCGCCCCTCGCCACGGCGGCCGTGGCGCTCCCGCGGATGCGTGCGCGCGCGCGTCCGCGCCGCTGAAGCTCAGTCCGTCCCGCGCGGCGTGCGCTGGATCGAATCCGCCTGCGGCGCCTGCGCCGCCGCGCCGGTCTTGCCGGCGCGGGCGCTGAGCACCATCTCCGTCATCCACGTGACCAGCAGGGAGGTGTAGGTCTGCTGCCATTCCTTCTCGGACAGCGCGTGGTCCGCCCCGGCGATCACGCGGTAGGTGAGCGAGCGGGCGCCCTTGCAGGCCGCCATGTAGTTCTCGATCACCGGATGCGGGACAAGCGTGTCGTGCTCCGACTCCACGATCAGCACGTCGCCGCGGAAGGCGGCGCAGGCGGCCAGCGCGCGGTTGTCCGCCGGCTCGATCTTGCTGCGGCGGTAGGCCGCGAGCACCTCTCGGTCCAGCTTGTTCTTGGGCGTGTGCCAGTCCGCGTCGAGGTACAGCGCCGGCACGCGCAGCCCCAGCCAGTGCACGGGGCGCAGCGTGGTCGCGATCGCCGCGAGGTAGCCGCCGTAGCTGCTGCCGATGATGGCGATGGCGCCCGGGTCCACCGCGGGATGGCCCACCAGCACGTCGTAGGCGGCCAGCAGGTCGTGCAGGTTCTGCTCGCGCGTGACGCTCTCGCGCTCGTCCCGGTGGCGCACGTGCCCGCGCAGGTCGAAGGTCAGGCAGATGCAGCCCAGCGTGGCGATCTCGTGCGCGCGGGCGATGTACTGGTCCTGGCTGGCGTCCCAGCCGTGCACCAGCAGCACGCCGGGCACCATGGTGTCCGGGCCCACCAGGGTGCCGGCCAGGTGCTTGCCGTCCACGGGGATGTCGATGGTGTTAGCGCGCGTCGCCATCCGGATGCACCACGGTGTACTTGGTCAGGCGGCCCATCTGCGGGTCGTCGCCGCGGAAGTGCACGCTCGCGTGCGGCGGCGGCTCGGGGCTGTCGCCGAACACCTCGAAGCCGGAGGCGCGCACCTGCTGCCGCCGCGGCTCGCGCCGGAACACCTCCAGCGCCGCGATCTCGGGGCCGCTCGCGCCGCCGACGCGCCAGGACTGCTCCAGCACGCCCGAGCGCCAGCGGCCGCGGGCGTCGCGGCCCAGCGCGATGTCGTAGTTGCGGCGCGATGCGTAGAAGCCGGGGAAGCAGGACTGCACCGCGGCATCGTAGCGGCGCGCCTGCTCGACGGCGCGGCGGATCTCCGGCGGCAAGGGCGTCGCGAGCAGGGCGTCGAAGCCGCCGCGCACCAGCACGAGGTCGGACCCGCCGAACACGTCCTCGCCTTCGTTGCTGCGCGTGAGCCGCTGGAACCCGTAGTAGGTGACCTCCAGGTCCGCCACCTGCACCTGGCCGACGCTGAAGGTGCGGACCTCGTCCAGGTCCTCTTCCAGCACGAGCCCGTGCGTGCGCAGCTCCTGCGGGTCGACGCCGGCCAGCGCCGCGTGCAGCTCGCCGCGGTTGCGCACCGACACCTGGCCGCGGCCGCCGCTCGCGCGCACGGGCTTCAGGCGCAGCGGGCCGGCGGCCAGCAGGCGCTCGCCGGCGCGCAGCGCATCGCCGGCGTCGAAGGCGACGTGGCCGTCCAGCACGGCGTCGTCCGCGTGGTCCGCGAACGCCGCGCACCAGCCGGGCGCGCTGGCGGCATCGGGCGCGACCAGCGGATGGCTGATCGCCTTGGTGCCGACCATCGCATGCGGGACGACGCCGCCGAACAGGTCGCCCGGCCCGCGGATGCCCAGCGCCTCGGCCTGCTCCGTCGTCAGCGTGCTGCTCGGGACGAAGTACACGGGACCCGGGTAGGTGCGGCCGGGCTCGTGCATGCCGGCCATGTCCTCGCCGCGCAGGGCCGCCAGCCGCCGCGCGAAGTCCAGCAGCGTGATGCGTTCGTGGGCGCTGGCGTGGTCCGCGGGATCGGGCACGTGCGCGACGACGACGCCGCGCTCGCGTGCAGCCGCAGTCATGGTGAAAAAATCATAACGATTCCGGCTTCTTCGCGGGGCGTACGACACGCCAGAGGTACAGCAGCACGAGCAGGCCCAGGACGATGCGCGTGATCCAGTCGATCACGTCCGTGACCTCCTGGTAGCGGTTGCCCAGCGCATAGCCGATGCCCATCAGCAGCGCGTTCCACAGCGCCGAGCCCGCCGCGGACCACAGCAGGAAGGCCGGCCAGGCCATGCCTGCGACGCCGGCCGGAACCGAGACCAGCGTGCGCAGCGCCGGCACCAGCCGGCCGAGGAACACGGCCATCCGCCCGCGCCGGCGGAACCAGTCCTGCGCGCGGTCCGCTTCCTCCACGCTCAGCGTGAGCCAGCGGCCATGCCGCTCCACCCAGCGGTGCATGCGCTCGCCGCCGACGCGCTTGCCGAGCGCGAACCACAGCACGGCGCCGAGCAGCGATCCGCAGGTGCCCGCCAGCACCACGCCCACCGGATGCAGCTTGCCCTGGCTCGCGGCGAAGCCCGCGAAGGGCATGATGATCTCGGAGGGGATCGGCGGAAGCACGTTCTCCAGCAGCATCAGCAGCGCGATGCCGAGGTAGCCCGTTTCCTGCACGACGCCGAGGATCCAGTCCGCCACGCGCTCGCCCCTTTACTGCAGCGCGTCCAACGTGGCCAGGAAGGCCGCGATGTCGCGCGCGTCCTGCGCCGTCACGCCGAGGTCCGGCATCGCCGAGCGTGGCGCGATCGCCTTCGGTTCCATCAGCCAGCGCTCCATGTTTTCCGGCGTGTTGGGGAGCACGCCGGCGATCAGCGTGCGCGTGCCCATGCCGGCCAGCGGCGGGCCCACGTCGCGCGTCGCGCCGACGATGCCGGGGATGCGGTGGCAGGTCGCGCACAGGTACTGCTGCAGCGCGCGCCTGCCCGCCTGCGCGTCGCCGGGCCGCGTGGCCGGGCCGGCGGCCTGACGCGGGGGCGGGGGCGGGGGCAGGGTGGCGGCCATCTGGGCGTACGCGGTGGGCGACAGGGTGGGCAGCAGGCCGAGGAAGGCGACGACGTCCCACATCTGCGCCTCGGTCATCCGGTGCTCCCAGGCCGGCATGCCGGTCATCTTGAGGCCGTTGCGGATCAGCCAGTACAGCTCCCTGGGCTGCCATTGCCGGGCCGTCGCGACAAGGTTGACCGGCGCCGGCAGCATGCCCAGCGCGAGCGCGTCGGGCGCGACGCCGGGCGCACCGTGGCACTGGCGGCAGTAGGCGGCGTAGAGCGCCGCCCCGCTGCGCAGGCGCTGTTCGCCCTGCAGCGGTGGCACCTGCACGGTGTCGGTGCGCACCTTGAGCGAACGGGCCATCGCATAGTCGAGGAAGCGGTAGACGGGCGCCGTGTGCTGGTCGGTGGCGGAGACGTTGTAGAAGCCGCTGGCCACCACGGCCGCGGCCAACGCGGCGGCGAGCACGCCCAGGCCGGCCGCCCACAGGAGCACCATGCGCAGCCGGATCGTGCGGGGCACTGCCATGCTCAGTCCTGCTCGTACAGGTAGGCCGCGATGTCGCGTGCCTCCTGCTCGGAGAGGCCCAGCCGCGGCATCGCGGTGGCGGGGTCGACGGCCGGCGGGTCGCGCAGCCAGGCCAGCATGGCGGCGGGCGTGTGCGGCAGGACGCCGGCGAGATAGGCGCGCTTGCCGATGTGCATGAGCGGCGGCCCGACGTTGCCCTGCGGCCCGGCGATCCCGGGGATGGCGTGACAGGCGACGCAGCCGTAGCTTGCGACCAGCGCCTTGCCCCGATCGGCCGCGCCGCCGGCCATCGCGAGGCCTCGCTCCTTCGCTCCGCAACCGGCGAGCGCCAGCGCGGCCGTGGCCAGCAGCAGGAGCGGAGGAAGTCGGTGGTGCAGCATGCGGTCGCGGTGTCGCGGGGCATTCTGCGGCGGATCCGCGCCCCCCGGGGGCGCGGATCGGTGGAATGATGCGGCGGCCATGGCCTTCGCACCCGCCGTTCCTGCCGCTTCCGCCTTCGTGGCGCCGCAGTCGGCGTTGCAGGCGCAGGGCGAGCAGGCCGCCCAGATCCTCGACCTGTCGCGCGTGCTCTTCATCGGCGGCGGCGTGATCTTCCTGGCCGTGATGCTGCTGGGCTGGCTCGCGCTGCGCGGGCCGGCGGCCGCGCGCGGACGGCTGGCGCACCGCGGCTGGATCCTCGGTGGCGGCATCGCCTTCCCGGTGCTCGTGCTCACGGGCCTGCTGGTCTACAGCTTCCAGAAAGGTTTCGCGGCGCCCGCGCTGCGCGCGGAGCCGGCCGCGCGCATCGAGGTCACCGGCGAACTGTGGTGGTGGCGCGTGCGCTATCTCGACGCGGCGGGTCGCCCGCTCTTCGAATCCGCCAACGAGCTGCGCATCCCCGTCGGGCTGCCGGTGGAGGTGGCGCTGAAGTCCGACAACGTGATCCATTCCTTCTGGGTGCCCAACCTCGCCGGCAAGCTCGACACGATCCCCGGGCGCGTCAACCGGCTGCGGCTTCGCGCGCAGGAGGCCGGCGCGTGGCGCGGCCAGTGCGCGGAGTTCTGCGGCGCGCAGCACGCGCGCATGGCGCTGCACGTCGTGGCGATGGAGGCGCAGCCCTGGCGCGACTGGCTGGCGACGCAGGCGCAGCCTGCCGCGCCGTCCGCGGATGGCCGGCACGCGGCGGGACGCGCCGTCTTCGAGCGCAGCCGCTGCGGCGTGTGCCACACGGTGCGCGGGACGGCCGCGCGGGGCACGCTCGCGCCGGACCTCACGCACGTCGGCAGCCGCATCGCGATCGCGGCCGGCACGCTGCCCAACAACCAGGGCACCCTCGCCGGCTGGATCGCGGGCACGCAGCACCTCAAGCCGGGCAGCCTGATGCCGGCCTACCCCGGCCTCGGCGGCGAGGACCTGCGGGCGCTGGCCGCGTGGCTGGAGAGCCTCCGATGAGCATCGCGGCCGGCACGGAAAAGGAGTTGAAGGACCTGGAGGCGATCTGGCAGCCGCCCTCGGGCGTGCGCTTCCTCACGGTCGTCAACAACAACTACGTCGGCCTCTTCTACGTCGGCACGGCCTTCCTGTTCTTCCTGCTCGCCGGCGTGCTGGCGCTGCTGATGCGCACGCAGCTCGCCGTGCCGGAGAACGGCCTGCTGCGCCCCGAGACCTACAACCAGCTCTTCACCATGCACGGCACGGTGATGATGTTCCTGTTCGCCGTGCCGGCCGTGGAGGCCATGGGCGTGCTGCTGCTGCCCAACATGGTGGGCGCGCGCGACCTGCCCTTCCCGCGCCTGAGCGTGTACGCGTTCTGGGCCTATGCGATCGGCGGCCTGGTCTTCTTCACCAGCATCTTCTTCGAGCTGGCGCCGCGCGGCGGCTGGTTCATGTACCCGCCGCTCACCAGCTACGGCTACTCGCCCGGCGTCAATGCCGACTTCTGGCTGCTGGGCATCGGCTTCATCGAGATCTCGGCGATCGCCGGCGCGATCGAGATCGTCGTGGGCGTGCTGCGCACGCGCGCGCCCGGCATGACGCTGGACCGCATGCCGGTGTACGCGTGGGCCATGCTGGTGCTGGCCGGCATGATCATCTTCGCCTTCCCGGCGGTGATCCTCGCCACCATGCTGCTGGAGATCGAGCGCGCCTTCCAGTGGCCGTTCTTCGTGGCGGCCAAGGGCGGCGATCCGCTGCTGTGGCAGCACCTGTTCTGGTTCTTCGGCCACCCGGAGGTCTACATCATCTTCCTGCCGGCCGCCGGCATGGTGTCGATGATCGTGCCCGCCATGACGGGGCGGCCGCTGGTGGGCCACCGCCTCGTGGTGCTGGCGCTGCTCGCCACCGGCTTCCTCAGCTTCGGCCTGTGGGTGCACCACATGTTCGCGACCGGCATCCCGCAGCCCTCGGTGGGCTTCTTCTCGGCGGCGAGCATGGCGGTGGCGGTGCCCAGCGGCATCCAGGTGTTCGCGTGGATCGCCACCGTGGCCGCGGCGCGCCGCATGCGGCCGCTGAAGGTGCCCATGCTGTTCGTGCTGGGCTTCTTCTTCATCTTCGTGCTGGGCGGGCTCACCGGCGTGATGGTGGCGCTGGTGCCCTTCGACTGGCAGGCGCACGACAGCTACTTCATCGTGGCGCACCTGCACTACGTGCTGTTCGGCGGCATGGTGTTCCCGCTGTTCGCGGCCTTCTACTACTGGGCGCCCTACGTGAGCAGGCAGCCCTTGTCGGAGCGGCTGGGCAAATGGGCGTTCTGGCTGATGTTCGCGGGCTTCAACGTCGCGTTCTTTCCCATGCACCTGACCGGACTCCTCGGCATGCCGCGGCGCGTGTACACCTATCCGGCGGACCTGGGCTGGGGCGGGCTCAACATGCTGTCCACGGTGGGCGCCTACGTGATCGCCGCCGGCGTGCTGCTGGTCGTGATCGATTTCGCGCTGCACCTGCGCGTCTCCAGCCGCAACGCCGGCAACGTGTGGAAGGCCGGCACGCTGGAATGGCTGCCCACGGGCAACTACGGCACGCGCAGCATCCCGCACGTGACGAGCCGCGAACCCTTGTGGGACCAGCCGGAACTGGCGGGCGACGTGGAGGCCGGCCGCGAGTACCTGCCGCGGTCGGCGACGGGCCGGCGCGAGACCATCGTCACGAGCGCCTTCGATGCGCGGCCGCAGTACCTGCTGGCGATGCCCGGGCCGGGCTGGGCGCCGCTGCTCGGGGCGCTGGGCACGGCGGGCTTCTTCCTGCTGCTCACCGTGAAGCTGGTGTGGCTGGCCCTTGCGGCCGGCGTGCTGGCCATCGTCTCGGTGGTGCACTGGCTGTGGCAGAGCGATCCGGGGCCTTACCACCCGCCCGTGGACGTCGGCGGCGGCATCACGCTGCCGGTGGTGTGCAACGGCCCGGAGTCGCATTCCTGGTGGGCGATGATCGTGCTGCTGCTCGTGTCCGGCGCGATCTTCGGCTCCGCCGTGTTCTCCTACCTGTTCCTGTGGACGGTGCAGCCGCAGGCCTGGGTGGACGGCGCGGCGCGGTTGCCTTCGCTCGCATGGCCGCTGGCATCGGCCGCGATGCTGCTCGCGTCCTCGGCGCTGGTGTGGTTCTGCGGGCGCCGCCTGCGGGCCGGGCGGGTCGGCTGGATCCTCCCGCTGGGGATGGTGGCCGCCGTCGTCCTGCTGTGCGGGGCCTTCGGCGTCGAGTTGCGGGCACAAGGCGCCAGCGGCCTGTCGCCCCGGCAGAGCGGCTACGGCGCCACGGTGTACCTGTGCGTCGTGCTGCAGGGGCTGTTCGCCGTGCTCGCGACCTGCATGGGCCTGTACACGGCGGCGCGCGGCGCCTGCGGATTGCTGTCGCGCGAGCGGCGCGCGACCTTCGACAACACCATGCTGTTCTGCCACTACACGGTGCTGCAGGGGCTGCTGGCGCTCGCGCTGGTGCATGGGTTCCCGCGGCTGGTGGCGTGAACATGCCCCGCCTGCCTGTCGTATCCGATCTCCTGCTGCTGGTCGCCGGGCCGGTGGTGTGGGCGCTGCACTTCCTCGCGATCTACGGATTCACGGGCGTCGTGTGCGCGCGTCCCGGCGTGGATGCGGGCATCGTCGCGTGGGGCGTGGCGATCGGCGGCGTGGTGGCGATCGCGCTGCTCGCCGTGCTCGTTCTCGGCGCGCGGCGCGCGGCGTCGCGCGAGGCGCGGCGGCCGTTCGCGCAGCACGTGGGCCAGGGCCTCGCCGCCTTCGCCGCGCTGGCGATCGTCTGGGAAACCCTGCCGGTCTTCATGGCGCCGCCCTGCCTCTGACGCGTCCGCGCGTACGATGCGGCCATGCAGCCCATCCGGGCGAGGCACAAGGAGCCAGGCGCATGACGACATGGAGCATCCTCTTCATCGGCTTCCTGCTGGGGATGCGCCATGCCACCGAGGCCGACCACCTGGCGGCGGTCGCGAGCCTGGCGACCCGCCAGCAGTCGCTGGGGCACACCGTGCGCCTGGGCGTCGCCTGGGGCCTGGGCCACACGATCACGCTGCTGCTGCTGGGCGGCGCGGTGCTGGCGATGGGCAGCGCGCTGCCGGAATGGTTCCAGCAGGTGCTGGAACTCGCGGTCGGCCTGATGCTGGTGCTGCTCGGGGCGGACGTGCTGCGCCGGCTGCTGCGCCAGAAGATCCACGTGCACGCCCACGCGCACGAAGGCGGCGTGCGGCACCTGCATGCGCATGCGCATGAAGCCGGCCCGGCGCACGCGCACGCGCATGCGCTGCCGCTGCGCGCGCTGGCCGTCGGCCTGATGCACGGCACCGCGGGCTCGGCGGCGCTGGTGGTCCTGAGCCTGGGCGCGGTGCAGTCCTGGCAACTCGGGCTGCTGTACATCGCGCTGTTCGGCGCGGGATCCATCCTGGGCATGGCGCTGCTGTCGGTGGCGATCGTCCTGCCCTGCGCTGGAGCGCCGCCCATGCCCGCCGCGCGCATGCGGCGCTGACGGCCGGGATCGGCGCTTCGAGCCTGGGCCTGGGCGCCGTGATCGTCTGGGCGGTGCTGGCGCGAGCCTGACGGGCCGCGCCCGCTGCGGGTTTCGCCCGGTGGCGGCGCGCCGGCCGCATGGCAGGATTCGACGCGACCGTCGCCAGAACGAAACCAAGGAGAACATCGGATGAACGCCGTGGACCGCCGCCATTTCCTGCAACTCGCCGGCGCCGCCGGATTCGGCTCGCTGCTGCCGTCCGCGCAGGCCGCCGTCAGCGCCGAGGCCAAGGCCGAAGGGCAGGCCGTGTTCTACGCCAACATCACCGCCGTCGACCCGCTGATGAAGGCCTTCGACGCGGAGACCGGCATCCGCGGCATCTACACGCGGGTGTCGAGCACCAAGTTCCTGCCGACCATCCTGACCGAGTTCAACGCGGGCAAGCTGCTGGCCGACGTGGTGCAGGCACCCCGGCCCATGCTGGACCTGCTCAACGCGCACAAGGTCCTGGCCCCGTACAAGTCGCCCGAGGCGGCGGGCTATCCCGAGTGGGCCACGCGCGATCCGCGCATGACGCTGTTCGGCATCGAATACGTCTCCTACCTGTACAACACCGAGCGCGTCAAGGAAGCCGATGCGCCGAAGCGCTACGAGGACCTGGCCGACCCACGCTGGAAGGACAAGATCGTGATGGCCAACCCGGCCACGCACTCGTCCACCATCGCCTGGCTCGTGGGGCTCAAGGAGATGGTGTTCAAGTCGGAGTCCGACTGGCTCGCCTACGTGAAGGGCCTGGCGGCGAACCGCCCGATGTTCGTCGCGTCCTTCGGGCCCACGCCGGCGCCGGTGGAAAGCGGCGAGAAGCTGATCGGCATCTCCATGCCCAAGTACATCGTCACCAAGGCGCCGGCGCCGCTGGCGTGGGGCCCGCGCGGCGGCCAGCCGCTGCTGGGCGAGCCGCGCGCGATCGGCGTGGCCGCGAGCGCGCCGCATCCGGCCGCCGCCCGCGCGTTCATGGACTTCTGGCTCTCGCGCAAGGCCATGGGCCTGCTGGCGCGCGAGGTCGGCGAGTACGTGCTCGCGCCCGGCGTGTACCCGCCCATCAAGCACATCGAGCAGGCCAAGGTGCTGCCCGTGCGCGACCTGTCCGATGCCGAAATCCAGAAGTGGGGGGCAGAGTTCCGCACGCTGTTCGCGGCCCGCTGACGATGGAGATCCGCATCGAGGGGCTCTGCAAGAACTACGTCTCCGAAGGCCGCACCGTCCAGGCGCTGGACCACGTCGACCTCACCATCCCGGCCAACCAGGTCTTCACGCTGCTGGGCCCCAGCGGCTGCGGCAAGACCACGCTGCTGCGCTGCATCGTCGGGCTGGAGACGCCCGACGCCGGCGAGATCCGCATCGGCGGCCAGGTGGTCTGGTCGGGCGCGCAGGGCATCAACGTGCCGGTGGAAAAGCGCGGGCTGGGCATGGTGTTCCAGTCGTACGCGATCTGGCCGCACCTGAGCGTGTTCGACAACGTGGCCTACCCGCTGCAGGTGCGGGGCACGCCGCGCGATGAAATCCGCGAGCGCGTGCGCCGGGCGCTGCGCTTCGTGCAGCTCGAAGGCGTGGAGGAGCGCTCCGCCACGCGCCTCTCCGGCGGCCAGCAGCAGCGCGTGGCGCTGGCGCGGGCCCTGGTCGCCGAGCCCAAGGTGATCCTGTTCGACGAGCCCCTGAGCAACCTCGACGCCAAGCTGCGCGAGGAAACGCGCAAGGAGCTGCGCCGCTTCCTCTCCGGCCTGGACATCACCGGCGTGTACGTGACGCACGACCGGGTGGAGGCGCTGGCCCTGTCGGATTCCATCGCCGTCATGCGCGCCGGCCGCATCGTCGAGATCGGCTCGCCGCAGAAGATCTACTTCGACGCCGACCACCGCTTCGTCGCCGACTTCATCGGCCGCGCCAACCTCGTGGAGGCGACGGTGCGCGGCGAGGAAGAGGGCGCCACCGTGGTGGACTGCGGACTCGGCACGCTGCGCTGCCAGCACCGCGCGCTGCCGGCGGGCAGCCGCGCGACGCTGTGCATCCGCCCCGAGTTCGTGCGCGTCGGCGGCGACGGACCGAACACGGTCGAAGGCCGGGTGGAAGCGCTGGAATTCGTCGGCGAGGTCTACGAGGCGGACATCCGCGTGGGCGACGAGCGCATCCTGGCGCGGATCGATCCCGACCAGCCCGTGCGCCAGGGCGACCCGGTGCGCTTCAGCGTGGCCCCGGCGCACTGCCTGCTCGTCGCCGCCTGAGGGCCGCCCACCGATGCACCGTTCCGCCTCCCGGCTGACGTGGCTGCTGATCGCCATCGTCGGCTTCCTCACGCTCTGCCCGGTGTTCATGCTGGCGCTGGGCAGCTTCTCGCGCGGCCTGACCGGCCTCGGCGCGTTCACGCTCGACAAGTACCTCGCGGTCTACGGCGACCCGGCGCTGCTGCACGTGGTGTTCAACACCGTGGTGTTCGTGCTCGGCTCCTCGATCCTGTCGACCGTGCTGGCGCTGTTCCTGGCCTACCTGAACACCCGCACCGACATCCCGTTCAAGGGCCTGTTCACCGTGCTGGCGATCGTGCCGATGATGATCCCGCACGTGCTGTTCTCGGTGAGCTGGGCGCTGCTGCTCAACCCCTCCAACGGCCTGCTGAACCTCCTGCTGATGGAGGCCTTCGGCCTGCAGGAGGCGCCCTTCAACATCTACTCGCTGGGCGGGATGGTGCTGGTGGAAGGCCTGCTGAACATGCCGATCGGCTACCTGATCATCGCGCCGGCGATGGCCTCGTTCGACGTGTCGCTGGAGGAATCGTCGCGCGTCTCCGGCGCGGGCACCTGGCGCACGCTGTGGCGCGTGACGCTGCCGGTGCTGCGCCCCGCGATCCTCGCGGCCTTCGTGCTCGGGGTGGTGCGCAGCCTGGCCTCCTACGCCGTGCCGCAGGTGCTGGGCACGCCGGGCCGCGTGCAGGTGCTGGCGACGCGCCTGTACGAGATGATCGCCACGGGCTTCTCGCCGGACTACGGTCAGGCCGCGGCGCTGGGGATGAGCGTGCTCGCCGCGTCCATCGCGCTGATCGTGCTGTACCGCGCGCTCACCTCGGAAAGCGGCAAGTTCGTGACCATCTCGGGCCGTGCGTGGCGGCCCGCGGCGGTCGCGCTGGGGCGCGCCCGGCTGCCGCTCTTCACGCTGGTCGGCGTGCTGTCCTTCCTGGTCGTGGTGCTGCCGGTCGTGGTGCTGCTCTACACGTCTTTCGTGCCGTACTCGATGGTGCCCGGCGCGCGCGCCTTCGCGGCCATGGGGCTGAAGCACTGGCGCGAGGTGCTGGCCGACCCGGTGGCGATGCTGGCGCTGAAGAACAGCCTGTTCCTGGCGACCGTGGGCGCGACGCTGGGCGTGGCGCTGTCGGTGTTCGTGGCCTGGGTGGTGGTGCGCGTGCGCACGCGCGCCGCCGCGCTGCTGGAGCTCCTGAGCTTCCTCAGCTTCTCCTTCCCCGGCATCGTGATCGGCATCGGTTTCCTGTGGTTCTTCGTCCGCACGCCGCTGTACGCGACGCTCACCACGCTGCTGCTCGGCTACATCGCGACCTACCTGCCCTATGGCGTGCGGCCGCTGGCGAGCGCCTTCGTGCAGCTGCATCCGCAGCTGGAAGAGGCATCGCTCGTGAGCGGCGCGAGCCCGATGGCGACGCTGCGGCGCATCGTCGTGCCGCTGCTTGCGCCCGCTGTGATCTCGGCGTGGACGCTGATGGCGACCATGTTCCTGCGCGAGCTGACCGTGTCGGTGGTGCTGTCGCGGCCGGGCAGCGAAGTGCTGGCCGTGCAGATCCTCAGCTTCGCGGACGACGGGCTGTGGGGCAAGCTGTCCGCGCTGGGGATCATCATGATCCTGATCTCGACCGCGCTCGTGCTGCTGGCGGCGCTGGCGGGGCGGCGGTTCCGGGGGCGGGGGGCGTGATCCGGCAGCCTTCGGGTCGCGCCCCTCTTTTGTTTCTCATTATTGACAATAACATAAAGATGTCCATAATGAGAAACGAATGCCCGCCAGAACACCCCCTGTCGCCGCCGCTGACCGTGAGCAGCTGAGCCGCCTCGGCCAGCTGCTCAGGCGGGTGCGCCGCGAACAGAAGGTGAGCGCCGTCGCCGCGGCGGAAGCGGCGGGCATGTCGCGTGTCACCCTGCACAGGATCGAGCAAGGCGAGCCGAGCGTGACGGCCGGCGCATGGGTCGCGCTGGCGAATGCCCTGGGCCTGAACCTCGCCCTGGTGGACCCGAACGCTGCATCGCAGGCCGACGCGTTGCCGGAGCGGATCGGCCTCGATGCGTATCCGCAGTTGAAGGCGCTCGCATGGCAGCTGCACGCTGTCGACGAGGTGTCGCCGAAGGAGGCGCTGCAGCTGTACGAGCGCAACTGGCGCCACCTGGACGCGGCAGCGTTGTCGCCCGAGGAGCTCGCGCTGATCCGCACGCTCACGCGTTCGATCGGAGGAGGGCGCCTGCTTGTTTGAGCGCGAACACCACCGCAACGTCGCGCTCGTGCTGCAGGCGCTGGACCCCCGGGTGCTGGCGGAGCGAAGCTGCTGGTTCGGCGGCGGCACGGCCATGGCCTTGCGCTACGGAGAGTATCGGGAGTCGCTCGACATCGACTTCCTGGTCTCCGACCTGGCCGGCTACCGCGAACTGCGCCAGATGCTGGGCGGCGTGGCGGGGCTGGATCCGCTGCTGCGGCCGGGCATGGCCGTGGAGCGCGTGCGCGAGCTGCGGACGGACCAGTACGGCATCCGTACGCACGTCCGCAGCGGGGGCGCCATCATCAAGTTCGAGATCGTGCTCGAAGCACGCGTCGCCCTGGAACGGCCGGAAGCCACCGATGCGATCTGCGGCCTCGCCGCCCTCACCCCGCTCGACCTCGCGGCAGAGAAGTTGCTGGCCAACGCCGACCGGTGGAACGACGATGCGGTCTTCAGCCGCGACCTGGTCGACCTCGCCTGCCAGGGCGCCGCCCCGGCGCTGCTGAATGCCGCATGTGCGAAGGCGGAAGTCGCCTATGGAGCCTCGATCCGCGGTTCGCTCGCGGCCGCGATCGAGGCGCTGCGCAAGCGGCCGCACCGGCTCGACGAATGCATGGAGGCCTTGCGCATCGACACCGTCAGCAAGGCGCAGCTGTGGGCGCGGATCCGGCGCCTGCAGAAAGCGCTGCCCGCGCCCGCATCGGACTGATTCAGGCCGGCGCGGCCATGCGCCGGCCCGCGGGGACCCGTCCCGCGGCGGCCGCTTCCGGCACCACCAGCACGTCGCTCGTCCCCCAGCTGAGGACGCGGTGCGCGACGCTCGTGCGCAGGAAGTCCAGCCACGCGCTGCTCTCGCTCTTGCCCACGACCACCAGGTCGGCCTCCGCATGCTCCTGCTGGATCACGATCTGCCGGCCGGGGCTGCCGCGGCCGATCGCCGCGAGCACGCGGTTGCGCCGCGCGGCGAACGAGTCCGTCACCGACAGCATCTGCTGCCGCGCCTTCTGCACGCACTGCGCGCGGTAGGCGCGGATCGCTTCCGTCGTCGCGTCGGCCGCGCGCAAGTGCGCCTCGCCGCGCGTGTCGACGGCGTGGAACAGCTCCAGCTGCGCGAGCGGATCCAGCTGCGCCGCGAGCTGCACGACGGCCTGCGACGCCGGCGTGAAGTCCACGCCGACGAGGATGCGCCGGTAATGCGCGCCGCCCGCGCGGCGGACGACCAGCACCGGCCGGCCGGCCTCGCGCAGCAGGCGCACCACGGGCTGGCCGCGGAAGAAGGCGGCCGTGCTGCGTTCGCGCCGGTGCGGCAGCACGACCAGGTCGGCGTTGCGCGCCTCGGCGGCGATGCGTTCGATCGTGTCGCCGGGGCGCACCGGGACGGTCTCCACGCGGAAGTCCAGGCGGGTGGCGAGCGGCGCCGCGGCGCGGGCCAGCCGGGCCACGGCGTCGGGGTGCGGCGTGCGGCCGGAGGCGGGCGCGTGCATCAGGCGGAGCCTGGCGTCGTGCGCGCGCGCGAGCTGCACCGCGCGTTCCACGGCGGCGGCCTCGCGCCGGGTCAGGTCGGTCGCGACCAGGATCGTTCGAAGCTTCATTTTTTCTTCTCCCAGGAGTCGGCCGCCCGCGCGCGGCAGGCAGCTCGAGGAAACGGCAGGGCAGGCGAGGGCGGCTACGTGATGTAGTCGCCGGTGGCCTCGGGCTGGAACTCGATGGACTCGACGCGCACGGCGCGTTCCTCGCCGCCGGGGGCGGTCCAGCGCGCGATCGAGCCCACCGAATGGCCGATCAGGCCCATGCCGGCGGGGGACAGCACCGAGACCTGCCCGCGCGCCGCGTCGGCATCGCGCGGATAGCAGAGCGCGAGCGACTGGCGCTCCTGCGTCTGCAGGTCGCGGATGGTGAAGCGGGCGTACATCGTGATCACGTCGGCGGGGATGGCCCGCGGCGCGATCGTGTCGGCCTCGTCGAGCAGATCGCTCAGGTGCGGCAGGACGCCGGCCGCGGTGAACCTGCGCAGCCGCACGGCGTCGAGTTCGGTGAGCTTGCGCTCGCCCAGGGAAATGGCATGCATCGGGGCACTCCTTCAGGAGCGGGACGAGGCGGATGCTCGTGCCCGCGGGCGCGCTTCAGGCGGGGCCCGGCGGTCGGTGGTGCGCTGGAAAGGGAAAGGGGACGGCCGCCGGGCTCAGGAATCTGCTGGCGTGCGCCGCATGCGGGCCTTCGCCGCGCCGAACGCGCACGCACGCGCAACCCGCGCCATGGGGGGCGGGAAGGCGAGGGCGCGCGGATCGCGGGAAGACAGGTGCGTCATGCGGCCGAGTCTAGGCGAATGCGCGGGAGAGCGGGCCGCACGCGGCGCAATCTGGCAAGGAAGCTGGGGCCTTGCCGTTGCGCGCGTCGTTGACATGGGTCAAAAACCGGATAGATAATGGCGAATCGCAAGTATTTTCCTTGCGGGAGATCGCGCATGTTGAGTTCCGAAAACAATGAAATCCTGACCCGCGTGGGGCCCGGTAGCGCCATGGGCCGTCTGTTCCGGCAGTTCTGGCAGCCCGCGCTGCTGTCGGAGGAATTGCCCGCGCCGGATTGCGCCCCCGTGCGGGTCCGGCTGATGGGCGAAGACTTCGTCGCCTTCCGCGACACCAGCGGCAAGGTGGGCCTGCTGGACGCGCACTGCCCGCACCGCCTGGCCGAGCTGTACTTCGGCCGCAACGAGGAGGGCGGCCTGCGCTGCGTGTATCACGGCTGGAAGTTCAGCGTCACGGGCGAACTGCTGGACATTCCCAGCGAGCCCGCCGGCAGCCCGATGCGCTGCAATCCCAACATCCGCGCCAAGGCCTACCCGGTGCGCGAGGCCGGCGGCATCGTGTGGGCCTACATCGGCCCGCAGGACACCGTGCCCGCCTTCCCGGAGCTGGAGTTCCTGGGCCTGCCGGCGGAGAACGTCTACGCGTCCAAGTGCCTGATGAAGTGCAACTACCAGCAGGCGCTGGAAGGCAGCATCGACACCGCCCACCTGACCTTCCTGCACCGCTCCATGGCGCCGATGGAGAAGGACGTGTTCAATGTCGGCGAGTTGCAGACATACGGAGATTCCGACGGCGCTCCGCGCTTCTTCTGCGAGGACACCGACTACGGCATGCGCATCTCGGCGCGCCGGGACGGCGGAAAGGACACCTACTACTGGCGCATCACGCAGTGGCTGATGCCCAACTACGTCCTCGTGCCGACGGCCGAGGACCTGGTGTGCCGCGCGAACCTGTTCATCCCGATCGACGACGAGAACTGCTGGTGGTACCGCGTCCGCTACCACGTCCGACGCCCGCTCACCGGCGACGAACTGGCGGAGTACACGACGGGCAGCCTGGACTACGCGCGGCTGATCCCCGGCAGCTACATCCCGGAGGGCAATCGCGCAAACGACTACCTGCTGGACCGCGGCCAGCAGAAGAAGGACTCGTTCACCGGGATCCCCAGCGCGCAGCTCCAGGACCTCGCGGTGCAGGAGAGCCAGGGCGCGATCGCCGACCGCACGAAGGAGCACCTCGGGACTTCGGACACCGCGATCGTCAAGTGCCGACGGCGCCTGATCGAGTCGGCGAAGAAGTTCGTCGCCGACGGCACGGTCCCGGTGGCCGCAGCGCAGGGCGAGCTCTATCGCCGCCGCGCCGTCGCCGTGCTGCTGCCGAAGGAAGTGTCGGCGGAGCAGGCCGGCGCGCATCCGGCCACGGTTGCGAGCGCCTGATCCGCTCGCGGCGGCACCCGCCGCCACCCCCAATCCACAAGGAGATGCAATGCAAGCGCTTAGGAAGTTCGGCCGGATCGCCGCGGCATTACTGGTGACGGCCTGCGCCTTCGGCGCGCAGGCCCAGGGCAAGGACGCGTGGCCGACGAAGCCGGTCCGCTTCATCGTGCCGTTCGCGGCGGGCGGCTCCATCGACGTGCTCGCACGCCTGATGAGCCGGCATCTCGAAACGCGCCTGGGCCAGTCCTTCGTGGTCGAGAACCGCACGGGCGCCGGTGGCACCGTCGGCGCCGACGTCGTCGCCAGGGCCGCGCCGGACGGCTACACGTTCCTGTTCACGGCGCAGGGCCCGCTGGTGCTCAATCCCTTCCTGATGAAGCGGCTGCCGTACAACGCCGAAACGGCCTTCGCGCCCGTGACGGTGGTGGCGGAGGCGCCGAACGTCCTGGTCACCAACCAGGAGTTCCCGGTCTCGAACTTCTCGCAGCTGCGCGCCTTCGCGAAATCCCATCCCGAGAAGATGACGTTCGCGACGCAGGGCGTCGGCACCACGGGCCACGTGACCGGCGAGCTGATCAACCAGCAGACGGACATCGGACTCACCCACGTAGCGTACCAAGGCTTCCCGCCGGCACTCACGGACGTCCTCGCGGGCCGCGTCGGGATGATGATCGGCGACACGATCAACCTCGTGCCGCGGATCCGCGCCCACCAGCTGCGGCCGATCGCCATCGCTTCGGCGAAGCGCAGTTCCGTGTTGCCGGAGGTGCCCACGTTCGCCGAGGCCGGCTACCCCGAGATCGTCTCCGGCCCATGGTTCGCGGTGCTCGGCCCCGCGGGAACCGACGTCGAGATCCGCCACAAGCTCGCGGGCGAGATGGCCAGCATCCTCGCCCAGCGCGACGTGCAGGACAAGCTGAAGGAACTCGGCGTCGAGGGCCGCGGCTTCACGCCGGAGGAGTTCGACACCTACCTGAAGGCGGAATACAGACGCTGGGGCAGCGTGATCCGGAAGGCCGGGATCACGATGAACAACTAGTCGGCGTCCTGTGCGGGCTGGCCCAGCGTGGCCGCCCGCTCCTCCAGCGTCGACATGACCTGGAAGAACACCTTGGCATCCGCGGCGGAAACACCGGCGAGCAGGTCGGCTTCGATCTGGTTGATCATGCCTTCCACTTCGCGGTGCACCTTGCGGCCCGCGGCCGTGAGGCTCAGTCGCAGGCGCCTGCGGTCTTCCGGGTCCACGCCCTTCGTCACGTAGCCCTGTTCCAGCAGCTTCTCGATGGCGCGCCCCACAAAGAATGCGTCGGTGCTGGTGCGCGCCGCCACCTGCTTGGCCGAGACCGGTTCGAAGCGGCCGATCACGGCCATCACCCGCCAGCTGATCACGGTGAGCCCGTATTCGTTCTTCCACCGGGGCGCGAGGTGGCGCGTGATGCGCGCCGCGACCGAAAGACACCGGTAGGAAATTCTGCTTTCAAGAGGAACACGTGCAGCCTTGCGCATGCGCGGATTCTAAGGACCAGGACCACCCATGACCACCACGCCGCAGTTGCTGCGCGTGCGCATCGCGCGCAAGCTTCCCCTCGCGCGGGATATCGCGCTGTTCGAACTGGCAAGCGCGGACGGCCGCCCGCTGCCGCCGTTCTCCGCGGGTTCGCATATCGACGTCCACCTGCCTGGCGGCATCGCGCGCCAGTACTCGCTGTGCAACGACCCGCGCGAGTCGCACCGCTACCAGATCGCCGTCCTCAAGGAGGAGGCGGGCCGCGGCGGCTCGCGTGCGATGCATGAGGCGGTGCACGCGGGCGACGTGATCCCGATCGGCGCGCCCAGGAACCTCTTCCCGCTCGCGCCGCAGGCGCGGGAAAGCCTGCTGCTCGCCGGCGGCATCGGCATCACGCCGCTCCTGTGCATGGCCGAGAGCTTGTCCGCGCTGGGCCAGGCGTTCACGCTCCACTACTGCACGCGCTCCGCGAAGCGGACCGCGTTCCGCGAGCGGATCGCGCAGTCGCCGTACGCAGGGCGCGTGCACTTCCACATGGATGAAGGCGCGCCAACGCAGAAGCTCGATCTCGCGGCGTTGCTGCGCACGCCGCGGGACGGCGTCCACGTCTACACCTGCGGGCCCAGGGGCTTCATGGATGCCGTGCTTTCCACGGCGCGCGGCAGCGGCTGGCCGGAAGACCAACTGCATTGCGAGTTCTTCGGCGCGGCGGCGGAACGCGACGGGGACGGGAGCTTCGAGGTCAGGCTCGCGCGCTCGGCACGGGTAGTCCGGGTGGGCGCCCACCAGTCCGTGACCGCGGCGCTCGCGGAGGTCGGGGTCGTGTTGCCGACCTCCTGCGAGCAGGGTGTCTGCGGCACCTGCCTCACGCGCGTGCTGGAGGGGCAGCCCGATCACCGGGACCTGTACCTGAGCCCGCAGGAGCAGGCGGCGAACGACCAGTTCCTGCCCTGCTGCTCCCGGGCGAAGTCGGCGTGCCTGGTGCTGGATCTCTGAAGGGGGGCGCCGCGCACGCGGGTTTGCCCGAAGTCCGCTCCGTCCCGGTTTGCCTACCCTCCCGAGTGATGCTTTCCACCTAACCTCGGGAGACACCACGCCATGAAGAAAGTCCTCCTCGCCGCGCTCTTCGCGGCCTCCGCCGCCGCCCATGGACAGCAGGTCAACTTGATCTGCTCCGTGCAGGCCGAGTGGTGCAACATGCTGGCCACGGTGTACGCCCGCACCACGGGCGTGAAGGTGAACATGTCCCTCAAGGGCTCCGGCGAGGCGCTCGCGCAGCTCAACGCCGAGAAGGAGAACCCCAAGACCGACGTCTGGTTCGGCGGCACCGGGGACCCGCACCTGCAGGCGGCGGAACAAGGCCTCACCCTCGAGTACAAGTCGCCCGCGCTGGCGCAGCTGCACGGCTGGGCCCAGCAGCAGGCGAAGCAGGCCGGCTACAAGACGGTGGGCATCTACTCGGGCCCGCTCGGCTTCGGCTACAACCCCGAGCTGCTGGCGAAGAAGAAGCTGCCCGCGCCCAAGGCCTGGGCCGACCTGCTGAAGCCCGAATACAAGGGCGACATCCAGGTGGCCAACCCCGCGTCCAGCGGCACCGCCTACACGATGATCGCCACGCTGGTGCAGCTGATGGGCGAGGACAAGGCTTTCGAGTACCTCAAGGGCCTGCACCGCAACGTGAGCCAGTACACGCGCTCGGGCACGGCGCCGATCAAGGCGGTGGCGCGCGGCGAGACCGCGGTGTCCATCAGCTTCGTGCACGACGGCCCGCAGGAGAAGATGGCCGGCTTCCCGCTGGAGACCATGACGCCCGCCGAAGGCACGGGCGCCGAGATCGGCTCCATGAGCATCATCAAGGGCGCGCGCAACCTGGAAGCGGCGAAGAAGTTCTACGAGTTCTGCCTGACGCCCGGCGCGCAGGAGCTCGCGGCCGCGGCGAAGCAGTACCAGCTTCCGAGCAACAAGGCGGCCAAGGTCGACAAGAACGTGCCGGACTTCAAGAAGATCAAGTTGATCGACTACGACTACGCGAAGTACGGCTCCAGCACCGAGCGCAAGCGCCTGATCGCGCGCTGGGAGAAGGAAGTCAATTCGCTGCCGCGTTGATGCGGCGTGACGCGGCCTCCGCCATCCGCGCGTGGGTGGCGGTCGGCCTCCTGGGCTACGTCGCCCTTCCCTGGTACGCCATCCAGGACGCCGGCTGGTGGCAGGCGGTCCCCCGCGTCTTCGGCGGGCCGGAGACGGCGAACGGCATCGTCCAGGCACTGGTGCATGGGCGCAAGTGGTTGCTGCTCGGGGTCGCGGGGCTGGTGCTCGCGGCCGCGGCCCTGGGACAGCCGCCCGGTCGCAAGCAGGGGCGGTGGCTCGTCACGGGCGGCGCGGTCGGCCTGGTCGGTCTCGTCGCGAGCGGGTTCCTGATCGGCGCGCGCGGCTGGTCCTTCGGCTTCCTGGAGCGCGCGCTGGGCGAGCTGGGCCTGCAGCAGTTCGGCATGGGCGCCGGCGCTTTCGTGGTGCTCGCGGCGCTGACGGTGCTCACGGGCATCGGCCTCGCGCGCCTGGGCTTCTTCCGAGCCGATCCCTTCGTGGCGGCCAGCGTGCTCGGCGCGGGCTTCCTGCTGCTGCTGTTCATCGCCTATCCGGTGGCGCGCGCGCTCTCCGCCGCCTTCTTCGACGAGCAGGGCCACTGGTCGCTGCTCGCGCTGTACGACCGCATCGGCAACGAACGCGTGTGGGGCCTCGCCTGCCTGTCCGGTGGCGTGCGCTGCGGCGTGGCCTGGCACACGCTGTTCCTCGCGCTGCTCACGGCGGCCGGCACGACCGTGCTGGGAACGCTGCTGGCGCTGCTGGCCGAGCGCGGGCCGCCCAGGGCGCAGGGGCCGCTACGCGTGCTGGCGCTGCTGCCCATCATCACGCCGCCCTTCGTGGTGGGCCTGGGGCTGATCCTGCTGTTCGGCCGCGCGGGCATCGTGAACCAGCTGCTCGAGTGGGCCTTCGGCATCGAGCCCACGCGCTGGTTCTACGGCCTCCTGGGTCTCTGGCTCGCGCAACTGTTCGCGTTCACGCCCATCGCCTTCATGATCATGCGCGGCGTGGTGCAGGGGGTGGCGCCCAGCCTGGAAGAGGCGGCGCAGACGCTGCGCGCGGACCGTACCCGGACCTTCTTCACGGTGACCCTGCCGCTGCTGAAGCCCGGCCTGGCCAACGCCTTCCTGGTGGGCTTCATCGAGAGCATCGCCGACTTCGGCAACCCCGTCGTCGTGGGCGGCCAGTACGCGGTGCTCTCCACCGACATCTTCTTCGCCATCGTGGGCGCGCAGAACGACCAGGGCCGCGCCGCATCGCTCGCCTGGGTGCTCACCCTGTTCGCGCTCGCGGTGTTCGCGCTGCAGCGCGCGCTGCTCGGGCGCACGTCCTTCACTACGGTCAGCGGCAAGGGCGACTCGGGCCTGCCCATGCCGCTGCCCGACGGCGTGCGGCGCGCCGTGCATGCGATCGCCGTGCCCTGGCTGGCGTTCACGGTGGTGATCTACCTCTTCGCCTTCCTGGGCGGCCTGGTGCAGACCTGGGGCCGCAACTACACGCCCACGCTCGCCCACTTCGGCCGGGCGTTCGCGCTGGAGTGGGGCGCGTACGGCATCGTGTGGGCGGGGACCGCCTGGAACTCGCTCTTCACCACCCTGAAGCTCGCCGCGATCTCGGCGCCGCTCACGGCCGGCCTGGGACTGCTGATCGCGTGGGTGCTGGCGCGCACGCAGTTCCGCGGCCAGGGCCTGTTCGAGTTCGCGGCGCTGCTCGCCTTCGCGATCCCGGGGACGGTGCTGGGCGTGAGCTACATCCTGGCCTTCAACGTGCCGCCCTTCGAGCTGACGGGCACCGGGCTGATCATCGTGCTGTGCTTCCTGTTCCGCAACCTGCCGGTCGGCGTGCGCGCCGGCACGGCGGCCTTCCGGCAGCTGGATCGGGCGCTCGACGAGGCCTCGGTGATGCTGCGCGCCTCCACGGTGCAGACGCTCCGGCACGTGGTGCTGCCGCTGCTGAAGCCCGCGCTGGTCGCGGCCCTGATCTACAGCTTCGTGCGCGCGATGACCACGGTCTCGGCGGTGATCTTCCTCGTGACGGCGGAGAACGACCTGGCCACCACCTACATCATCAGCCGCGTCGGCAACGGCGACTACGGCGTGGCGCTCGCCTACTGCACCGTGCTGATCGTGCTCATGTCGATCGCGATCGCGCTGATCCAGCTGGCCGTGGGCGAGCGGCGGCTCGGCCGGCGCAAGGTTCCCGTCGTCCGCGAGGCCCTCGCATGAACGGCATCGAATTCCGCAACGTCGCCAAGCGCTACGGCAGCGACCCGGCCGGGCCGCTCGCCGTGAAGGACATCAGCTTCGAGGTGCCCGAAGGCACGCTCACCACGATCCTCGGTCCCTCCGGCTGCGGCAAGACCACCACCTTGCGCATGATCGCCGGGCTCGAGTCGCCCACGGCGGGCAGCATCTTCATCGCGGGCCGCGACGTCACCACGCTGGGCCCGGCCGAGCGCAACGTGAGCATGATGTTCCAGAGCTACGCGCTTTTTCCCCACATGAGCGTGCTCGAGAACGTCGGCTACGGCCTGCGCATGTCGGGCGTGCCCCGGGCCCGCGCCGCACAGCGGGCGCGCGAGGCGCTCGCGAACGTCGGCCTGGTGGGCCTGGACGAACGCTCGCCCGGCGAACTGTCGGGAGGCCAGCAGCAGCGCGTCGCGCTCGCCCGCGCGCTGGTGCTGGAGCCCGCGGTGCTGCTGTTCGACGAGCCGCTGTCCAACCTCGATGCGCGCCTGCGCCGCGAGATGCGCGAGGAGATCCGCGCGCTGCAGCAGCGCCTGCGGCTCACGGTCGCCTACGTCACGCACGACCAGAGCGAGGCGCTGGCCGTCAGCGACCAGATCATCGTGATGGACCACGGCGTGATCGCGCAGCGCGGCACGCCGGAGGAACTCTACGAGCGCCCGGCCACCGAGTTCGTGGCGGGCTTCATGGGCGAGGCCATGCTGTTCGACGCGACCGCGCACGCCGACGGCAGCGTGCGCCTGGGTCCCCTGGTCGTGTCGCCGGGCAGCCGCTTCGCGCCAGGCGCCGTGAAGGTGGCCGTGCGGCCGGAGGCCTGGCTGATCAAGCCGCCGGATGGCGCGGCGCTCGCGGCGACCGTGGTGAAATCGGCTTACCTGGGCAGCGTGATCGAGTACGTGGTGAACACGCCGCTGGGGGAGCTGTTCGTGGTGTCTCCCGACCTGTCGGTCCGGCATGCGCCGGGCGAGACCGTCGGGCTTGCGCTGGCGGGGCATGGGGTGTCGGTGGTGCCGCGAGGCGCGGGCTGAAGGCTCAAGCCTGCGCCTGCACGCTCCGTCGCACCTCGGAAGGCTCCATGCCGTACATCTTCCGGAACGCCTTGATGAAGCTGCTGCGGCTCGCATAGCCGGCGTCGCGGGCGATGATTTCGATGGCCTGGTTGCCCGCCTTCAGCTGCGACATCGCCTGCCGCAGCCGGAGTTCCCGCAGCACCTGCATCGGCGGCTTGCCGACGGACCCGGTGAAGCGCGCCACGAAAGCGGAGCGGCTGAGACAAGCCAGCTGGGCCAGGCTCTCCAGGGAGTGGTCGTCGCCCGGGTGCATCGCCATCGCGGCGAAGGCGCGCGCGACCAGGGGGTCACCGAGGACGGAGAGGCGCTCCACCCACGCATTCATCGAAACGAGCGACCTGCGCAGCAGCTGCACGACCACCTGCTTCAACAAGGCGGCACTCATCGCGCCGCTTCCGATCTCCTGCGCCATGAGTTCGGCGAGCGCCGCCTGCAGCTTGGTGTCGACGTGGTCCTCGGGGCTGAACTGCTCGTGGATCGGCTCGGTCAAGCCGGCGAAGAGGTCCGCGCACGCGCCATAGGTCGCGTGGAAGTAGCCGCACACGAGGACGAGCGACGGCTCGCCATCGCCTGCCGTGACCCTGCGCACCGTGTCCGGCGACCGGTTCGGGGTCCGGCCATTGATGGTGAGCAGGCCCGAATAGCCGTTGCGCCCCTCGACCTCGATGCGGAACAGCGACTTCGCCGGAACGACGATCAGCGTGTGCGGCTCCAGGGGAATGGGGTCCCCGTCGTCCACGATCGCGCGGCCGTGGCCGACCAGGTTGTAGTGGATGCCCGGCGCGTTCACGCCGCCCAGCTCCAGGCTGTAGCCCATGTCGACCAGGCACTCGGTGAGCGCAACGAAGTTCACCTCCAGCGTTCCCAGCAGGCTCTCGAGATCGGCGGGAGAAATGCGCAGGACCGGGTGTTCGTTCAAGCTGGCGGCTCCAGGGGACGGCTGCAGCAGCGCGTCCGGAACCCCGATGGTACGAAATTCCGGTCTCCGGGATGCATTTGCCGGACGGGCGAGCACATGGCGCGTTGACCGGTGCGGCGCGCGCCGGGAACAATCGATGCCCTCCGATGCGAAATCCCTCCTTCCCGGTGCTCGCGGGCGTCTCCGCGCTGAACGCACCCGACGAATTCCTGCGCGACGTACTCAGGGGCCTGGCGAGCGGCCAGAAGGCCATTCCGCCGCGATGGTTCTACGACCACGAGGGATCCCGGCTGTTCGAGGACATCACCCGGCTGCCGCAGTACTACCCCACGCGCTGCGAGCGCCAGATCCTGGCGACGCACATCCGCGAGATCGCGGACCTCCTGGGGCAGGGACGGGTGCTCGTCGAGTTCGGCGCCGGATCCGCCACCAAGACCTCCGAGCTGCTCGCCCAAGCGGCGCTGTCGGAATACATCGCCATCGACATCTCCGGCGCGTTCCTGCGCGAATCCATCGCATCCCTTCAGGCGCGGTTCCCGCGCATCCCGATGCGGCCTGTCGAGGCGGATTTCCTGCGCCCGATGCGCTTGCCGGGCACGGTGCGGCAGCGGGGCGCCGTCGGCTTCTTTCCCGGTTCCACGCTCGGCAACCTGAGCGAGGCGGCGGCAGTCGACCTTCTCAGGAGCTTCGCGGACGCGCTCGGCCCCGAAGCCATCCTGCTCCTCGGCGTCGACCTGCTGAAAGACCCGGCGATCCTCCTGCCGGCGTATGACGACCCGCAGGGCGTCACCGCCAGGTTCAACCTCAACCTGTTGCATCGCATCAACCGGGAACTCGCCGGAGACATCCCGGTGCCGGCCTTCCAGCACCAGGCGCGATGGAACGAAGGGCTCAGCCGGATCGAGATGCACCTGCTCGCGCGTCAGGATGTGCGATTCCGCGTGGCCGATCGCCGCTTCTCGATGAAGGAGGGCGAGACCATCCACACCGAGAACAGCTACAAGTACACCGCCCGGGACATCGGGCTGCTGCTCAGGGCCGGAGGATGGGATACGACCGCGCTGTGGTCGGACCCGGACGGCTATTTCGCCGTGATCTGCGCCGGGCGCATCACGGGCGACCGCTTCCAGGGCGACGGCGCCGACTGACACCGGTCGCGCTGGAGTCCTGCAAATGCACTCCCGCATCCGTTTCCACGCGATGGTTCGTCCAAGGACGAACCATGGCCGCTAACCTGCACTGGCAGGCGGGTGCGCATCCGGCGCACGCGTGCGATGCGGACATCCATTCATCCAAGGAGTGCCAGACATGTCTTCCAACGTGAACCAGCGGATCGGGCAGGAACCGCGGCGGATCTTCCTCGGCCTGGCGGGGCTCGGCCTCGTCGCCGCTTCCACACCCGCGCTCGCAGGCGCCCAGGCGAAGGACGCATCCCGGGACGTTTCGGTCCTGCAGGTGGCGCTCGCCCTGGAGCACGAGGGCATCGCCGCCTACCGGCTCGCCGGCGCCAGCGGGCTGCTCAAGCCCGGCACGCTCAGGATCGCGAACGTGTTCAAGGGCCATCACGAGCAGCACCGGGACTCGCTGGCCTCGCTCGTCGCCAAGGCGGGCGGCAAGCCGGTCCAGCCGCAGTCGGACGCCCAGTACGTCAAGGCGCTCGACCTGGGCACGCTCAAGACCGAAGGCGACGTGGTGGCGCTCGCGACGCGGCTCGAGCAGGGAGCGGCGAGCGCGTACGTCGGCCAGGTCCGCGCGCTGGGCGACCCGAAGCTGGCGCAGCTGTTCGCCAATCTCGCCGCCGACGAAGCGGTCCACTGGGCGACGCTGAACAACGCGCAAGGGCTGGAGATCCGCTCCAAGGCCTACCTGTTCGGGTGACCCGCATGCGACGCGGTCATTCGCCGGCGGCCGGCATCCCCGTGCTCCTGGCCAGCCTTTGCGCCCTGCCGCTGCCGGCCGGGGCGCAAGGCGTCCCAGGCACAAGCGGCGGCGCGAGCTTGTTCGCGTCCAGGTGCGCGGCCTGTCACTCCCTCGACGCGAATCGCGTCGGCCCCATGCTGCGCGGCGTCGTGGGGCGCAAGGTCGCTTCCGTCGCCGGGTACGACTACTCCGATGCCCTCAAGCGTGTCGGCGGCCGCTGGGATGCGCGCCGCCTGCAGGCATGGCTGCGGGATCCGCAGTCCGTCGCGCCGGGCACGAAGATGGCGTTCTCCCTGGCGACGGCCACCGACCGTGACGCGGTGATCCGGTACCTTTCTTCCGTCAGGCCTCCGCCATGACGATGGCGCCGGCGGAAACGTAGCGGCAGAAGTTGGCGAAGGGCATGACCGCCTCCTCGCGCCAGTTGCCCTCCGACCAGGCGAACACGGCGTCACCGGGGGAGAACGTGATCTCGACCCAGCCCTGCCGGATTTCGAGCAGCGGCCCTTCTCCCAGCCGGTATTCGACACGCCCGACGATGTTCGCCGTCACCTTGGAGGGCGCCTCGGTGCTGAGCCGGAAGAAGGAGTCCAGCTCCCTGCCGCTCGCCGGCGTGCCGAAATCGAAACGGCCGCCTTCCACGATGGAGCGCGCGGCGCGCATGAAGCCGCCCCAGGCACTGCGGGCGAGCGCCGGGCCCACGCTGATGCGGCGCACTCCCAGGGCGGCGATTTCGTCCAGGGTCAGGACCGTGTCCGGCCCGACGAGCACGTTCAGCGGCTTCGGGTGGACCGCGTCCACCAGCGCGGCGATCTCCTCGCGCGTGGCGACCCCGGGCGCGTAGAGGACGTCGGCGCCCGCGTCCGCATAGGCCCGCAGGCGTGCGATGGTGTCCTCCAGGTCGGGATGGCCGACCGCGTAGTTCTCGGCGCGCCCCACCAGGAGCGGCGCATCGGGGCCGTATTCGTCGAGCACGGCCCGCGCCACTCGCAGCCGCGCGACGGAGGAGCCGATGTCCCTGACGGGATTCGAAGCGATGCCGCTGGCATCCTCGAGCGAGATGCCGGCGACGCCGGTGTCCACGGCCCGGCGGACGTTGTCCGCGATCCCCGCCGCGCTTTGCGCGAAGCCGGACTCGAAGTCCGCATTGACGGGAATGGCGGTCGCTTCGACGATGTCCTGCAGGTGCTCCAGCACGTCGTGGAGCGACAGGTCCCCGTCCGCGCGCGCGCGCGACCAGGCCGCGCCGGCGCTGGTCGTTCCCAGGGCCTTGAACCCCAGGCCTTGCAGGTAGCGCGCGCTGCCGCGGTCCCAGGGATTCGGCATGACGAAGCACCCGGACTGGTGCAGCGCGCGGAAGGCGCGGCGACGTTGGGCGATGTCGGCAGGTTGGGGTGACATGGAATACCTCCTGGAAAGCGCCCAAAGGTACGGCGTTCCCCGCGCCCGGCAATCCGCCGGATGTGTCCCGGCTTCCTGGAATCCGGCGGAGGCGGTTCGGCTCAGGCGGCCTGGGTGGGTTCGAGGACTTTCGGCGCGATGCGCCTGTGGGAATCCACCCATGCCGCCAGCGCCGTCCGGGACACGCCCAACTCCTTGAGCACCACGACCGCGACGTCCAGACCTGGGATGGGGTCCTGGTCGCGCAGCGGAAACATTCCGAGCGAACGGAAGAGGTTCGCCTCCCGGTCGTTGTTGACCACCGCGTATCGCCGGAGGGCAGGGTACTTCTGGCGGATCAGCATTGCCGTCTGGCTCAAGGCGCAGAAGTTCGGTGCCGTGAGCACGCTCAGCTTCCGCTCGTGCAGGTCGATGGACTCCCAGAGACGCACGTCGAACCCATCCCCGTACGAGACCTCGTAACCGTCCGCCAGCGCGAGACGAAGGCGCTGCGGGTCGCGCTCCAGCGCGAAATACGGTATGTGGAAGGTCCGCAGGGCGTCGGCCAGCCCGCGTCCGACGTTCCCCATCCCGACGATGACCACGGGGGCGGCGCGCACGAGCGGCTGGAGCTCGGCCTGTCGCGCCAGCGTCGCCCGCAATCGCAAGCGCCCCGCCATGAAACGTCCCAGCTCCGCAAAATTGGGCGCTGCCGCGATGGTCACCGAGACGGCGACGATGAGCAGGGAAGCCTTGTCGCTGCCGATGCCTTCGCGAACCGGAGGCAGGGCCAGGATGACGAGGGCGAACTCGGAGCCCTGGCCCAGGAGGAATCCCAGTTGCGTGGAACCCGCAACCGACCACGCGAACAGCCGGCTGGCCACGATGTTGGCCAGCGTCTTCGCAGCCAGGATGGCCAGCGTGACCAGCACGATATCCGGGAACGAGTCGCCGAGCGTCTGCACGTCGAGGGACAAGCCGGTGCTCACGAGGAAGAATCCCAGCAGCAGTCCGCGGAAAGGCCGGATCTCCGCCGCGATCAACGGGCGATACGGCGAGTCGGCCAGCGCGACGCCCCCCAGGAAGGCGCCGAAATTCAGGGAGAGGCCGCCCAGGCCCGTCGCCCATCCGGCCGCGAGCGCGAACAGGAGGGCGGTGGTGGTGAATGCTTCCTCGTTGTGGTGCCGCGCGATGGCGCCGAGGACCGGTCGGACCAGGCACCGCGCAGCGACGAGTGCCAGGGCCATGGCCAGCAGCGCCTTGGCGATCGTCTGTCCCGCGACGCGCAGCAGCGGCTCGCCCGCCTGCTGCGCCTGCAGCACGATGAGGACGAACATGCCGGCGAGATCCTGGAAGACCAGGACCGAGCTCGCCGCCACGCCCACCGGGCAATGGACCTGCTGGCGCTCCGCGATGAGACGCTCGACCACCACGGTCGACGACAGCGCCAGCGCCAGGCCGATGAGCAGCGCCTGCGACGGCGCGAACCCCAGGAGCAGGGAGATGCCGGAGAAGACGGCCGTCGCCACGGCCACCTGCAGCGGGCCGAGGCCGAAGATGTTCGCCGCGTCGCGCCTCGCCCGCCCCGGCGAGAACCGCAGGCCCAGGTCGAAGAGCAGGAACATCACCCCCAGCTCCGAGAGCAGGTGGATGACGGACGCGTCGAACATCTTCTCGAGATGGAAGGCCTTCAACGCGATGCCGAGCGCGATGTAGCCCACGATGGGGCTCAGCCCCAGCCGCTTGCTGGCGGTGGCCGCTGCCAGGCCGAGCGACAGGATGAGGACCATCGGCGCGATGGCGTGGAGGGTGACGGAATCTGTCATCGGACGGCGCGTCAGGCCATCCTAGCCATGGAACTCATGCGTCCGCTGAATAGCTTCTATGTTCCCGCGGTGGATGTTCGCCGGCCGGGAATCTGGGAGCATCCGGGCCCCCGGGACGGATCCCCCGCCCCGGGGTCACCCAGGAATGATGTTCGACGGTCCCCTATCCATGTGTTCCCGAAGAGGCGATGCGCGCGTCGTCGCCCCGCTCGATCGCCCCATCCTGAGGATCCCCGCGGCCGAACTGGATGTCCTCATCGGCGCCTTGGAGGTGCGCAGGGCCGAACTCGAGGAGTGCGTGCTTCGCAACGAGCGCCGGTTCGAGCGTGGCCATGACGCGATGACGCGGCTGTATTGCGGGATCTGCGGCTCCGCGTCGCTCACGATCGCGGACGGCCTGTCCATGGCCATCGCGCCGCACACCCTGGTGGTCGTGCCGCCGGTGGCGGCGTCGACGCGCGAAGGCCTCGCGACGCTGGCCGGGAACGGGCGTATCCTGTGCGGCCGCTTCCATGCCGCGTTCGGCGGCGTCGTGGACATGTTCGACGGCCTCTCCCTGCCCATCGTCGAGCGCTTTGCCGAGGGGGATGACCTCCAGGCCAGGTTGAGACTCGCGTTCGCCGAGTTCCAGGGGCGGCAGCCCGGCAGCGCGGCGATGACTTCGCTGCTCCTGAAGCAGGCGATCGTGCTGCTGCTGCGCCGTTCCCTGACTTCGCCGAGCCCCTGGGTCGAGCGCTTCGCCATCCTGAGGGACCATCGCATCGCCAGGGCCTTCGCGGCGATGGTGGCCAAGCCCGGCGCCGCGCACACGGTCGAGGGCCTGGCGCGCACGGCCTGCCTGAGCAGGTCGAGCTTCATGGCACGCTTCTGCGAGCTGGTGGGGCGGTCTCCCATGAGCGTGCTCAGGGACCTGCGCATGCGGCAGGCCGCACGGCAGCTGCGCGTCACGGGCGTCTCCATCGGGCAGATCGGCCAGGCCGCCGGCTACGCGAACAACAGCGGCTTCGTCCGGGCCTTCCGCAAGGCCTACGGCATGGATCCGCGCGACTACCGAAGCCAGGCACTGGTTCCTGGCGACCTTCCGCTCCCCGACTTCGAAACAGAACTCCCCAAGGAAAGCCGATCATGCTGAGCAAGACTTCGCTGCAGAACACCATCCGTCACCTCCAGGAAGCCCAGTTGCGGCAGTCGCGCGAGGCTTATGCTTCCTATCTCGCCGGCGCGAGGCGCGACCGCAGCGAGCCTGTCGACCAGGACCAGGCCTCCCAGGAATTCGGCAACGCCGAACTGGCGGAATACTTCGAGGGGCCGACCCGGACGCACGAGGCGGCGCTCAAGCGCCTGCAATCCATCGATTTCGGGCCGAAGTCGCGCGTGGAAGAGGGCGCCGCGGTGCAGGTGGATGACCGCTGGTACGTGGTCGGCGTCGCCACGCAGGCGTTCGTGTGCGACGGCCAGACGTACATGGGGATCTCCACCGAGGCTCCGATCTACGGCGCGCTGGAAGGCGCCATGGCGGGCGACGACGTCGAATTCCGCGGACGGACCTGGAAGATCCAAGCCGTCGCCTGAGCCGCGGTCCGCGCAGGAAGAGGACCTACGCACCTCCGTACCGCTCCGTCTTCACCGAATCGGCCGGCACGCCCAGGTCGACCAGCGCCGTGGCCGCCGTTTCCACGAAGTCGGTCGCCCCGCAAACGAAGCACGCGATCTCGCTTGGCGGGCCCAGTGGCGCGAGCACCTCGCGCAGCATTTCCGGATCGAGGCGCCGGTCGAAGTCGCCGATGCGGCGCGCCGGCTCCCTCGTCGTGGTCGCGACGAAGGAGAAACGCGCGTCCCGCGCGGCCAGGCTCTCCAGTTCGCCGGCGAAAGCCATGTGCAGCCAGGTCCGGGCGCTGTAGAGAAGCAGGGCAGGACCCGCGCGCTCCGAGGTGAGCGAGCGATGCCTGATCATGGACATCAGCGGCGCGATGCCGGAGCCGCCGGCGACCAGGACGACCGGGCGCCGCTCCGAAGGCGCCCACGTGAAATGGCCGCCGATCGGGCCGCGGATCTCCAGGGTGTCCCCAGGCTGGAGTTCGTCCGCGATGAAGGGCGACACTTCCCCATCCGGGAGGCGCTCGACCAGGAGCTCCAGTTCGGCGCTGCCCGGGGCCGACGCGATCGAATAGCTGCGCCGCGCTTCGTACCCGTCCTCGGCGACCAGGCGCACGTCGACGTGCTGGCCGGCCACGTAGTCGCCGATGGTGTTCTCCAGCAGCAGGCTGGTCGCATTCGGCGTGAGCAGGCGCTTGGACCGCACCTTCGCCGACGACCACTCGATCCGCTTCATCGCTTCAACGGTCGCCGGAATAGCGTTGCTCGCCCCAGGGGTCGCCGCGCATGTGGTAGCCGCGCAGTTCCCAGAAGCCTGCTTCGTCGCGTTCGGTGAACTTCAGGCCCTTGCACCACTTCGCGCTCTTCCAGAAGTACAGGTGCGGAACCAGCAGCCGTGCGGGACCGCCGTGCTCCGGTAACAAGGGCTGCCCTCCGTACATGGTTGCCACCATCGCCTTGCCTCCCAGCAGGTCCGCGGTTGGAACATTGGTGGTGTAGCCGCCATGGCACTCGGCCAGGACGAAGGGCGTCAGTTCGCCCACGCCGGCGGCGGCCAGCAGGTCGTCGATGGAAACGCCCTCCCACGCGGTGTCGAACTTGGACCAGGAGGTCACGCAGTGGATGTCGCCCTTCCACGTCGTCCGCGGCAGCTGGTTGAACTCCAGCCACGACCAGCTGGCGATCGGCCGCGAACCCTGCCTCAGCGTGAACTTCCAGTCGGCCGCAGCGATGCGCGGCGTGGGTGTCGCCGACAGCACCGGAAAGTCCTGCGTCACATGCTGGCCGGGCGGCAGGCGTGCCGCGGTTGCGGGATCGACGCGGCGGCCGATGAAGCCTCTGGTGGCCATGAGCGAGCTCCTGTTTCGGTTGGGGAGAGAGTGCCGGATCCGGATCGTAAGCAGCAAGTGCCCGCCGGCGCGGGCCGCGCGACGCTCTGCGACTTTTTCGGGACGCCGGAACACCGGCCCCCTCTTAGAGTTGGAGAACGCCCCACCCGGGCGGGACCCGACTACTGAAATCGTTGAACACCTCCTGTACGCAGCCGCCCGCGGAGCTTTTCGCTCCGGATCCGCGGGACCGCGAGGCGCTCGCGGCGCAGTACGCGCAGGTGCGCGCCGCCAGCGTGGCGCTGGCCCGTCCCCTGAGCGCCGAGGACCAGTGCGTGCAGTCCATGGCGGATGCAAGCCCGACCAAGTGGCACCTGGCGCATACGACCTGGTTCTTCGAGGCCGTCGTTCTGAGGCCCCACACGGCCTGCGAACCCTTCGCTGCCTCCTGGTCGCACCTGTTCAACTCGTACTACGAGTCCCTGGGCAGCCGCCATCCGCGGGCGCAAAGGGGCTTGCTCACCCGCCCGGCGCTGGCGGAAGTGCGCCGGTATCGCGAGCACGTCGATGCCGCCGTGCTGCGGCTCATCGCGGAGGCCGACAGGGACACGCTGCAGTCCGCGGGATCCTTGGTCGTCCTGGGCCTGCAGCACGAGCAGCAGCACCAGGAGCTCATCGTCACGGATGCGCTGCACCTGCTGTCGTGCAATCCGCTGCTCCCCGCCTACCGCAACGCCGGAGAAGGGCCGCTGCGCGTCCAGCCGCCGCCACCGGTCCGTTGGCTGGACGGCCCCAGCGGCCTGGTCGAGATCGGCCATGCGGGCGGAAGCTTCGCGTTCGACAACGAAGGCCCGAGGCATCGCCGCTGGCTGGCGCCCTTCCAGGTCGCGGACCGCCTGGTCACCTGTGGAGAGTACGCGGACTTCATCGCGGACGGCGGCTACGAGACGCCGTCGCTGTGGCTGTCCGAAGGGTGGGCTCTCGTCCAGTCACAGGGCTGGCGGGCGCCGGCCTACTGGATCGCGCCGGGTGATGCCCGGGCACCCGCCGAACGGCGGCAGGTGTTCGGCCTGGACGGCGTCCAGGCCATGGATCCGGGGGCGCCGGTGAGCCACCTGAGCTTCTACGAAGCGGCCGCCTTCGCGCTATGGGCCGGCGCGCGGCTGCCCACGGAAGCCGAGTGGGAGTCGGCCGCAGGCCTTCCCGGCATCCGGCAGCTGACGGGACAGGCCTGGCAATGGACCCGGTCGTCGTTCGATCCGTATCCCGGTTTCCGGCCCTGGCCGGGAGCCGTCAGCGAATACAACGGGAAGTTCATGGTGGGGCAGATGGTCCTGCGCGGAGGCAGCCTGGCCACCCCGCGGGGCCACACGCGCATCACCTATCGCAACTTCTTTCCTCCCGCGAGCCGGTGGCAGTTCAGCGGGCTGCGCCTGGCGCGCGACGCCGTCGCGCCCGTGTTGTAGATGACCGACCGCATCGAAGCGATCAGCCTGTTCATCCGGGTGGCCCGCACGCGCAGCTTCTCGGTCGCCGCAAGGGAGCGCGGCATTTCCCAACCCACGGTCTCCCGCGCGATCGCCGGGCTCGAGAAGGAACTGGGCGTCGCGCTGTTCGCGCGCAATCCCCGGGCCGTCGTGCTGACCGAAGCCGGTGCCGACTACTTCGCCCGTGTCGAGAGCGTGCTCAACGCCCTGGACGAAGCAACGGAAGTGGTGCGCGGATCAGGGGTGCTGAGCGGGACCCTGCGCATCGCGACCTGCTCGAGTTTTGGCCAGCGTGTGCTGATTCCCGCCCTGCCGGCCTTCATGGCCGCGCATCCCCGGCTGCGCGTCAGCCTGCTGCTCGACGACCATCGGCAGGATCTCGTGACACAGGGCATCGACGTGGCCCTGCGCTTCGGCGCGCTGGAGGACTCCTGCGCGGTGGCGCGCAGGCTGCACACCTGGCCGAGGATCGCCGCCGCGGCGCCCTCCTACGTGGCCAGCGCGGGCGTCCCCCGCTGTCCGGCTGATCTCGCCAGCTTCGAGGTCTTCGCCGGCCCCGCGAACAGCGCGGGCGGGGTTACGCTTCGCAAGGACGGCCAGGTCGTTTCGGTGAAGGTCGACAGCCGCATGGGCGCGTCGACGGACGAGGGCCGCATCGCCGCGGCGGTGGCGGGCATGGGCATCGTGATGTCCCCTTCGGTGAATTGCGCGCGGGAGCTGGCGGACGGCAGCCTGGTGCGCCTGCTCGAGGATTGGGACCTGGGTGACGTGGACCTCCACGCCGTCTATGCGCTCGGCCGCCAGGCCAAGCCTGCCGCGCGCGCGCTGACCGAATTCCTGCTCGACCGACTCGCGAGGGACCCGCTGGAGACCCCGGCATTGATTCAGGATCTGCCTGGTTGAAATTCATTCCGCGCATCGCCGAAGCCTCCGGCGGCGCGTAGCATTCCGACGATGACAAAGGAACGCGTGATTCTTGCCGGTGGCTGCTTCTGGGGAATGCAGCAACTGTTCCGCCGCCGTGATGGCGTGATCTCCACGCGCGTGGGCTATTCGGGCGGCGACGTCCCGAACGCGACGTACCGCAACCATGGCACCCACGCCGAAGCCATCGAAGTCATCTTCGATTCCGATCGCCTCCGATTCCGCGAGCTGCTGGAATTCTTCTTCCAGCTCCACGATCCATCGACGAAGAACCGGCAGGGCAACGACGTCGGCACGAGCTATCGCTCGGCGATCTTCTACACGAGCGAAGAGCAGAAGCGCATCGCGGAAGAGACCATCGCGGATGTCGACGCCAGCGGCCTGTGGCCGGGCAAGGTCGTGACCGAGGTCGTGCCGGCGGGGGACTTCTGGGAGGCGGAGCCCGAGCACCAGGACTACCTGGAGCGGCTGCCCGATGGCTACACCTGCCACTACATCCGCCCGGACTGGGTGCTGCCGAAGAAGGAGAGCGCGCGATGAAAGCCATCGTTGTGACCGACGAGGCCGCGGGAACGGCCGGCATGAAGCTGGTGGAACGGCCGGAGCCGAAAGCGGCCATCAACGACGTGGTCGTCCGCGTGCATGCATCGGGCTTCGTGGGCACCGAACTGGGCTGGCCTTCGACCTGGGCCAACCGCGCGGGCGGTGCGCGGACGCCGACGATCCCCGGGCACGAGGTGGCCGGCGTGGTCACGGCCCTCGGCTACGGCACGACCGGTTTGTCGATCGGGCAGCGCGTGTTCGGCATCACGGACTGGTACCGTGACGGCAGCCTCGCCGAGGTCGCCGCCGTCGAGGCGCGCAACCTCGCGCCGCTGCCGGGCGACGTGGACTTCACGGTGGGCGCCAGCCTGCCGATCTCGGGGCTGACGGCGTGGCAGGGACTGTTCGATCACGGCCGGCTGCGCGCGGGCCAGAGCGTCATCGCGCACGGCGCGGCCGGCGCGGTCGGGTCCATGGTGGCGCAGCTCGCGCGCCTGGCCGGCGCTCACGTCATCGGCACCGGACGCGCCGCCGACCGCGAGAAGGCCCTCGACTTCGGCGCGCACGAGTTCGTCGATCTCGACAACGAGTCGCTGGAGGACGTCGGCCGCGTCGACCTGGTGTTCGACCTCATCGGCGGCGAAGTCGGAAGACGCTCGGCACGCCTCGTTCGACCCGGAGGGACGCTGGTTTCCATCGTCGGACCCGTGGAGGTGCGGCCGGCCGAAGGCCTGGCCGTCGACTTCGTCGTCGAGGCCGACCGCGCCCAACTGGGCGAAATCGTCCAGCGCGTGCGCGACGGAAGGCTGCGGACGAACATCGGCATCGTGGCGCCCCTCGCCGAGGCCGTCGCCGCCTTCAATTCGAAGGAGCGGCGCTCGGGCAAGACGATCATCCGCGTGCGTTCGTGACGCCGCTTCGGCGGGCCTTCCTGTCCGCGGTCGTTTCCCTGGTGGTCGCGTTCGCCGCGGCGGCCGCGCCGATCCCGCTGTACAACGTCTACCGGGCGGAGGACGGCTTCACCAACGCAGGCATCTCGCTGGCCGTCGTCGCGTACGCCGCAGGCACGATCGCCGCGCTGCTGGTGCTGGGTCGCCTGTCCAATCACCTGGGCCGCCGGCGCACGGCGATCGCGAGCCTCGCCCTGGTGCTCGTGGGTTGCCTGCTGCTGCTGCTGGACGTGCACGCCATCGGGATGTTGCTGGCCGGGCGCGTTTTCGTGGGTGTCGGGACGGGATTGGCCAGCAGCAGCCTGAGCGCCTACATCGTCGACGCGGCGCCCGGCAAGCCGGAATGGCTGGCCACCGTCGCCTCCAGCCAGGGACCGATGCTCGGCCTCACCGTCGGCGCCATCGCGTCCGGCGCGCTGGTCCAGTTCGGTCCGTGGCCGCGCGAACTCATCTACCTGGTTTGCGTCGGCTTGCTGTTGCTGTCCGCCGCGCTCATCGTCTTCAGCCCGGAAACCGCCCCGCCGATGCCGGGCGTCTGGCGATCGCTCGTGCCCCGGTTCCGCGTGCCGGCCCGCGTGAAGCCCTTGCTTCCCGTCGCGGCGGCGGTGTTCCTCGCCACCTGGGCGACGGGAGCCTTCTACCAGGCGTTCGTCCCCGCGCTGGTGGAAGAGCAGCTCCACACGCGCAGCCCGCTCGTCCTCGGGCTCGTGTTCGCCGCCTACATGACCCCGAGCGTTCTGGGCGCTCCCATCGGCGGCCGGTTCACGTCCGCGGCGGCGCAACGCATCGGGATGATCGTCTTCCTGGCGGGAATGGTCGGCATCATCACGGCGATCGAAGCCGGCACGCTCGCGCTGTTCATCATCGGAACCATCGCCGCGGGCGCGGGCCAGGGCATCGCCATCAGCGCCGCGACCCGTGGCCTGCTGCACGGCGGCGCACTCGCCGAGCGCGCGCCGATCTTCAGCGCGATCTACCTGCTTTGCTACAGCGGCGCCGCGTTTCCCAGTCTCATTTCGGGCCGGCTGTCCGAGAGCTTCTCGTTGCCGCAGATCGCTTTCGGCTACGGCGGATTCGCCCTCCTCGCCACCCTGTTCACCCTGGCGGGCGCGCGCGACCCGCAGCCGGGCGGGGTGCCGGACGGCCTGGCGCCGGTCAGCGGCGGGTGGACGTCTCCTTCAGGGAGGTGATCCGGTTGAAGACGAGCCTGCCATCCTGCGGGCGATGGTCTTCCCGGTCGGCCACGAAGTAGCCCAGGCGCTCGAACTGGAAGCGGGTGTCGGGCTGCGCATCGCGAACCGAACGCTCCACAAAGGCCTTCACCACCTGCACGCTCGCGGGGTTGAGCTCGCTCAGGAAAGACGTGTCGCCCGCGCCGGGCTGCGCAACGGTGAACAGCCGGTCATAGAGGCGCACTTCGGCCTGCGCAGCATCGGCGGCGCCCACCCACGTGATGGTCCCCTTGACCTTGACGGCCGCCGCACCGGGCGTGCCGCTCTTCGTTTCGGGCAGGACTTCCGCGTGGATCTCGGCCAACTCGCCGGTGCTGCTCCTGACCGCGCCGGTGCACCGCACCACGTACCCGTACTTCAGCCGCACCACATTGCCGGGAAAGAGGCGGAAGAAACCCGGCCCGGGCGTCTCGGCGTAGTCCGCGCGTTCGACCCACAGGTCCCGCCCGAAGGAAAAGCTGCGCTCCCCCCGCTCCGGCGCGTGGGGGTGGAGCGGTGCCGTGCACGGCTCCAGGTGGCCCGCGCCCATCAGCGCGTCCCAGTTCGTGATGGTCAGGCGAACGGGATCGATGACGGCCATGGCGCGCGCGGCCGCCGGTTCCAGGTCATCGCGCAAGGCGCCTTCGAGGACGGCATGGGCTATCCAGCTGTCCGCCTTGCTGACCCCGATGCGTTCGGCGAACAGCCGCAGCGCGCCCGGCGTGTAGCCGCGGCGCCGCAAACCCACGATCGTCGGCATCCGGGGGTCGTCCCAGCCCGCGACGTGACCTTCGTCGACCAGCTGTCGGAGCTTGCGCTTGCTGGTCACCACGTGCGTGAGGTTCAGCCGGGCGAACTCGTACTGCCGCGGGGGCGGCGTGTTGACGAGGCCGCCTTGGGCCAGGTGCGAGAGGACCCAGTCGTAGAACGGCCGCTGGTCCTCGAACTCCAGCGTGGCGATGCTGTGGGTGATGTTCTCCAGCGCGTCCTCGATCGGATGCGCGAAGGCGTACATCGGGTAGATGCACCACCGGTCGCCGGTGTTGTGGTGGATGGCGTACCGGATGCGGTAGAGGGCCGGATCGCGCAGGTTGATGTTGGGGCTCGCCATGTCGATCCGGGCCCGCAGGATGGCGGCGCCCTCCGGCAGCTTGCCGTCGCGCATGTCCCGGAAGCGCTGCAGGTTCTCCGCCGGGCTGCGGTCGCGGAAGGGGCTGGCGATGCCCGGGCGCGCGAAATCCCCGCGCTGGATGCGCAACTGCTCCGCGCTTTGTTCGTCCACGTACGCGAGGCCGGCCTCGATGAGGTATTCGGCGGCGCGATACATGAAATCGAAGTAGTCGCTGGCCTGGTACAGATGGCTGGTGCCGCCTGCCTTCCAGTCGAATCCCAGCCACCGCACCGCATCCTTGATGCTCTCGACGTACTCGGGATCTTCCTTCTCGGGATTCGTGTCGTCGAAGCGCAGGTGGCAGGCGCCGCCGTAGTCGCGCGCCAGCCCGAAATTCAGGACGATGCTCTTGGCGTGGCCGATGTGCAGGTAGCCATTGGGCTCCGGCGGGAAGCGGGTGCGGATGCGTGCCCAGTCCGGCGCGCCGTCCGCATGATGGCGCGCGTCGCCGGGACCGCCACCCCAGTGGCGCGACGACCAGGTGCCGGCCGCGATATCGCGTTCGACTGCCTGGCGAAGGAAGTTGCCGGGCGCGGCGGCCGGCTCAGGCGGGAGAGGGTGGGGGTGCAAGGGGTTCGAGCTGTTGCAGCAGCGTCGGCACGAGTTCGCTGATGGTCGGGTGGATGGCCGGCGTGGCCGCGAGCTGCTTCACCGTCGCGCCCGCGCCCATCGCATGGACCAGGGGATGGATCACTTCGTCGGCCGAGGCGCAGACGAAGCTGGCGCCCAGGACCTGGTCGGTCGACGCATCGGCGAGGACGCGCATGAAGCCGCGGGTCTCGCCGCGTTCCACGGCGCGCCGCACGCGGGTCATGGGCATGGTCCCGACGAGGACGCCCTCGCGCTTGCCCGAGACGTCCTGCATCGATGCGCCGATGCGCGCGAGCGGCGGATCGGTGAACACCGCGTAGCGCACGGACCGGCCTTCCACGCTGCGCTCTTCGCCGTCCAGCAACGTGCCGGCGACGATCTCGTAGTCGTTCCACGAGGTGTGCGTGAACGCGCCCCGGCCGTTCACGTCGCCCAGCGCCCAGATGCCGGCTTGCGTCGTCCGCAACTGGCCATCCGTGCGGATGAAGCCGCGCTCGTCGACCGCCACGCCCGCATGCTCCAGGCCGAGGTCCTCCGTGTTCGGCTGGCGGCCGACCGCCACGAGCACGTGGCTTCCGTCGACCGCGACACGTTCTCCGTCCCGCTCGAATGTCAGGCGAGGGCCGGACGAACCCTGTTCGAGACGGAAGCAATCGGCGGAAAGGAAGAAGCGCACGCCGTCGTCCACCAGGGCATCCTGGATGACCTGGGCGACGTCCTCGTCCTCGCGCGGAAGAAGCCGCGCCGCGCGCTCGACGATGGTGACCTGGCTGCCCAGCCTCTGCAGCGCCTGTCCGAGTTCCAGCCCGACCGGGCCACCGCCCACGACCAGCAGGTCGGACGGCAGTTCCCGCAGGTCGAAGAAGGAGTCGGTGGTGAGGAAGGGCACGCCCGCTTCGCGCGCCCAGGATGGCTCCACCGGCCGGCAGCCCACGTTCAGGAAGATGCGCGGCGCGCGCAACTGGCGCTCACCCACCGCAACGGTCCGCGCGTCCACGAAACGTGCATGCCCGTGGATGACGGAAAGGCCATCGATGCCGGCCAGCCACGCGGACAGGCTCGCGCGCGATTCGTCCGCGATGGCGTGGACCCGTTCCTGCACCGCCCGGAAATCCGCCGTGGCAACCGTCGGGGCACCGATTCCGAACTCGCGCGCCCGCGCGACCAGGTGCGCCACCGAGGCACTGGCGATGAGCGTCTTGCTCGGCGTGCAACCGGTGTTGACGCAGGTGCCGCCCAGCCGGTGGCGTTCGACCAGGGCCACGCGCTGGCCGGCCTTCGCCAGGCGCGCCGCGAGGGCGGGCCCGGCCTGGCCGGCCCCGATGACGATCGCGTCCCACTTTTCAGGCTGCATGCCGTGGCCCCGGTGTCTTTCGCATCGGCCCAATGTAGCGCGCGGCTTCGCTCCTGCGCCAGGCCCGCGGCGCTCGTCGACCATGGCGCGACAACCGGACACTTGATCCGGACGCCCGGACACAGGGGCCGCCGTACAGTCGTCCGCGAAGGAGATGACGATGCGGATTCTGGTGATGGGCAGTGGCGGCGTCGGCGGCTATTTCGGGGCGCGCCTGGCGCGCTCGGGTTGCGACGTCTCCTTCGTGGCACGCGGCCGCCACCTGGAAGCCATGCGCTCGACGGGCCTGCGGGTCGAGAGCCTCCTCGGAGAGATCCATCTTCCGCATGTCCAGGTCTCCAGCGACCCGGCCGACTTCGGTCCCGTCGACCTCGTGCTGTTCGGCGTGAAGCTCTGGGACACGCAGGAGGCCGGGCGCATGCTGCGCCCGGTGCTGCGCGAGGACACGGCCGTCGTCTCCTTCCAGAACGGCGTGGTGAAGGACGACATCCTCACGGACATCCTGGGTCCCGGGCACGTGATCGGGGGCGTCTGCTACATCGCGGCGACCATCGCCGAGCCCGGCCTGATCCGCCACACGGGCACCATGCAGAAGCTCATCTTCGGCGAATACGACGGCAGGCCGAGCACGCGCACGAGCGCCTTCCTGGAAGCCTGCCTGGCCGCGAAGATCGATGCGGCCGTGGACGCCTCCATCCGGCGCACCATCTGGGAGAAGTACGTGTTCCTGGTGGGCCTTTCCGGCGCCACCAGCCTGGCGCGCACGCCCATCGGTCCCGTTCGCGACCATCCCCGCGCACGCGCGTTCCTGCACGACCTCATGCACGAAGTCGTGCAGGTCGGACGGGCCCAGGGCGTGGACCTGGCACCGGATTTCGCCGACAAGCGGCTCGCATTCGTGGACACCTTGCCTGCGAGCATGAGCTCGTCGATGCATGGCGACCTCGAGCGGCACAATCCGCTGGAAGTCGAATGGCTGAGCGGCGACGTGGTGCGCCGCGGCCGCGAACTGGGCATCGCCACGCCATGCAATCGCGCCGTGTTTGATATCCTGTCGGTGCACAGCCAGGGCCGCGCCACGAAGCACATGGCATGAGCCGGCGTCCCGCAGGATGATCTCCCCGCTCTCGCCCACCATCGGCCAGCTCGTTCGCCTGCGTCGTGACCTCCACGCGCATCCCGAGCTGAAGTTCGAGGAGAACCGCACGGCCAGGGAGGTGGCGGCCTGGCTGCAGGCGCTCGGCCTCCCCGTGGAGCGCGGCCTCGGCGGCACCGGGCTGGTCGCGACGCTGCGCGGGGACGGACCCGATGCGGACGACCCCGCGCGCGCCATCGGGCTGCGCGCCGACATGGATGCGCTGCCGATGCAGGAAGCGAACACCTTCGGGCACGCCAGCGCGCATCCCGGCCGCATGCACGCCTGCGGCCATGACGGCCACACCGCGATGCTGCTCGGCGCGGCAACGCTGCTGGCCAGCCAGCCGGACTTCAACGGCACCGTGCACTTCATCTTCCAGCCCGGCGAGGAGGGCGGCGCCGGGGCGCGCAGGATGATGGAGGACGGGCTTCTCGAGCGCTTCCCCATGCGCGCCGTGTTCGCCCTGCACAACTGGCCGATGCTGCCCGCCGGGCAGATGGGCGTGCGGGTCGGCCCCATCATGGCCGCGACCTTCCGCTTCGAGATCCGCGTCCGCGGCCGGGGCGGACATGCCGCGCAGCCGCATACCACCGTCGATCCGATTCCCGTCGCCTGCGCCCTGGTCGGCGAACTGCAGACGCTGGTCTCGCGCGCCGTCGATCCGCTGGACAGCGCGGTGCTCACGGTCGCCAAGGTCGAGTCCGGCTCGGTGGAGAACGTCATTCCCGACGAGGCCGTCATCTACGGGACCTGCCGCGCGCTGCGCCCGGAGACGCAGCAGTTGCTGGTCGAAGGCCTGGAGCGCATCAGCACCTTCATGGCGCAGGCGCATCGCGCCACCGCGCAGGTGATCATCAAGCCGGGTTATCCGGCGACCGTGAACCATCCCCACGAGGCAAGGTTCATGGCGCGGGTCATGGCCGAGGCGGTCGGCGCGGCCAACGCGCACGCCGACGTGGCGCCCGCGATGACGGCCGAGGATTTCGGCTTCATGCTGGAGCGGGTGCCGGGGGCCTACGGGTTCATCGGCAACGGCACGGCCGGCCAGCCCGTCGTCCATCTCCACAGCCCGGCCTACGACTTCAACGACGACATCCTCGCGCCCGGCGCGGCTTTCTGGCAGCTGCTCGTGCGGCGCTGGTTCGAGAGCGACGACAACATCCGAAGGGAGGATCCCCCATGACATCCCGCCGAGCGGCCCTGCAGCTGGGCCTGGGTTCCATCGCGGCCATGGTGCTGCCGCAGGCGGCCCGTGCGCAGGCACCGTGGCCGACGCGGCCGTTGAAGATCATCGTGCCCTATCCGGCCGGCGGCGTGAACGACGTGGTGACGCGCATGCTGGGCGAACACCTGCGCCCGCTGCTCGGGCAAGCCATCGTGGTGGACAACCGCGCCGGCGCCGGCGGAACCATCGGCATGGATGCGGTGGCGAAGGCGGACGACGGCCACACGCTCGCCTTCGCGGCGGTCAGCCCGCTCACGCTGAACCCGCACGTGATGAAGGTGCAGTACGACCCGCTGAAGGACTTCGTGGCGGTGGCGTCGGTGATGTACTCGCCCGTGTACGTGATGGCGACGCCCCGGTTCAAGGGCGCGAGCTTCCGCGACGCCATCGCGATGGCCAAGGCCGCGCCGGGCAAGGTGAGCATCGCGAGCTCCGGCTACGGCACCCTGGGCCACGTGATGATCGAGCAGATCCGGCGCAAGTCGGGGGCCGACCTGACGCACGTGCCGTACAACGGCGGCAGCCAGCTGATCACCGATGCGGCGGGCGGCCAGTTCGACCTGTTCGTCGCCAACCCCTTCGCGCCCATCAACAACCTGATCGCCGAAGGCAAGCTGCGCGTCCTGGCCGTCACCGGCCCGCGCCGCCTGCCCGCGATGCCGAAGGTGCCCACGCTCGCGGAGCTGGGCTATCCGGAGGCGAACCTCACCTCCCACTTCGGCTTCTACGCGCCGTCCTCGATGCCGGCGGAGCACGTGCAGCGCTTCAATGCGGCCGTCAACCAGGTCCTCGCGGACAAGGACGTGCGCGAGCAGCTGCGCAAGCTCGACAACGTCGTGAGCACGGGCACGCCGCAGCAGTTCGCCGCGACCATCGCGAAGGAGTACGCCGCGAACGCGAGCATCGTCAAGGCGGCGAACATCAAGGCGGAATAGCCAGCAGGGCTACTCCCGCACGAGGCGTGATGCCAGGTTGTCCCGCGCGTTCATCAGCGTGGGCAGCATCGCCGTGCGGAACTCGCTGAAGCTCATGCGCTCCGCGCGCACCGAGATGCTGAGCCCCGCGACCGTCTTGCCGTCGCGGTCGATGACCGGCACGGCCATGGAGCGCACGCCCATCTCCAGCTCGCCGTCGTTGCCCGCCCAGCCCGATTCGCGGCACTGGCGCACGCGGGCCAGCACCTCATCGGCCGCGTAGACGGTGCGCGGGGTCAGCGGGACCCGACGCATCGCGCGCACCCGGCGCGCCGCTTCCTCGGGCGGCAGGCTCGCCAGCAGCACGCGCCCGATCGCCGAGCAGTAGGCGGGTAGCCGCGTGCCGATCCCCATCCCGGTCGAGAGGCTCCTGCGCGCCGTGGAGCGGGCGATGATGATCGCGTCGTCGTCCAGCAGCTTGCCCAGCGATGCCGACTCGCGCGTGCGCTCGGACAGGGCGTCCAGCAGCGGCTGGGCGATCTGCGGCGTCGGCCGGGAGGACAGGTAGGCATGCGCGACCAGCAGCGCCCGCGGCCCCACCCAGAAGCGCTTGCCGTCGCTCTCGAGGTAGCCGATCGCCAGCAGCGTGTGCAGCGATCGCCGCGCCGATGCGGGTGAGCTTCCGGTCAGCCGGGCCACTTCGGACAGCGTCAGCTTGCTCGCGCGGTGGCCAAAGCAGGTCAGCACCTGCAGGCCCTTGTGCAGCGCCGTGACGAAATCCTTGTCCCCGGCCGCCGCCGGCCCGTCCGTCTGCTGGATTCCATTTTTGCGCATCGCGCAATTCTCGCTGGTCTCGCGGGCCCAGCGCACGCACACTGGGGTGTCCCGCAGAAATCGACCTGCCCAGGAGATATTCCATGACCCATTCCGTTTCGCGCCGCACCGTGCTCGCCTACGCCGCCGCCATGGCGGGCGGCGCCGCCACCACGGCTTCCTTCGCGCAGCAACCGGCCAAGCTCGTGAGGATCGTCGTGCCGTATCCCGCCGGCGGCACCGCCGACATCCTGCCCCGCGTGCTGGTGGAGAAGATCCGCAGCGCCTATCCCGCGGGCATCGTGGTGGAGAACAAGTCCGGCGCCGGCGGCAACATCGGCGCGGAGTTCGTCGCCCACGCGGACCCCGATGGCACCACGCTGCTCGCGTCGCCGCCCGGCCCGATCGCCATCAACCAGCACCTCTACAAGTCGCTCAGCTTCGACCCGGTCAAGTGGGTCCCGGTGACCGTCATCGCCACCGTGCCGAACGTGCTGGCCGTGCGCAAGGGGCTGCCGGTCAGCAACGTCACGGAGTTCGTCGCCTACCTCAAGGCCAATCCGGGCAAGGTGAGCTATGCCTCGCAGGGCAACGGTTCGACGTCGCACCTGACGGCTTCGATGTTCATGCAGCTGACGGGCACGCAGATGCTCCACGTGCCGTACAAGGGCACCGCGCCGGCGCTGGTGGACCTGGTGGGCGGCAACGTCGACGTCTTCTTCGACAACATCGCCTCGTCGGCGCAGTTCCACCTGGGCGGCAAGGTGAAGATCCTCGCCGTGGCCGACGAGCAGCGTTCGCACCTGCTGCCGGACGTGCCGACCTTCGTCGAATCGAAGATCCCCGGCATGGTCGCCGTGACCTTCTTCTCCATCGTCGCGCCGCCCGGCACGCCGAAGGAAGCCGTGGACTACGCGTACAGGAATTTCGCCGCCGCCCTGCAGGCGCCGGACGTGCGGCAGAAGTTCGCGGAGCAGGGGGCCACGCCCGGCGGCTGGGCGCCCGAGAAGACGGCGGAGTTCATCCGCGGCGAATCGGCCAAGTGGGCCCGCGTCATCAAGACGGCGAACGTGACTGTGGGATGAGCATGCAGGAACAGACGATCCATTGGCGCGGGCCGGAACTCACCCGCGTTCCCTTCGATTTGTACACGGACGGCGACGTCGCGCGCCAGGAGCAGGAGCGCGTTTTCCGCGGCGCGACCTGGAACTACCTGTGCCTCGACGCGGAACTGCCCGAGGCGGGCAGCTACCGCACGACCTTCGTCGGCGAGACCCCGGTGGTGGTGGTCAAGGACGTCGACGGCGAGATCTACGCCTTCGAGAACCGTTGCGCCCACCGCGGCGCGCTGATCGCGCTGGAGAAGTCGGGCAGGGCGGACAACTTCCAGTGCGTCTACCACGCCTGGAGCTACAACCTGCAGGGCGACCTGACCGGCGTGGCCTTCGAGAAGGGCGTCAAGGGCAAGGGCGGCATGCCCGCCAGCTTCTGCAAGGAAGAACACGGCCCGCGCAAGCTGCGCGTGGCGGTGTATTGCGGCCTGGTGTTCGGCAGCTTCAGCGACGACGTGCCCTCGATCGAGGAATACCTCGGCGACGAGATCTGCACCCGCATCGAGCGCGTGCTGCACAAGCCGGTGCAGGTGATCGGCCGCTTCACGCAGGCGCTGCCGAACAACTGGAAGCTGTACGTGGAGAACGTCAGGGACAGCTACCACGCGAGCCTGCTGCACCTGTTCTTCACGACCTTCGAGCTCAACCGGCTCTCCCAGAAGGGCGGCGTGATCGTCGACGAGAGCGGCGGCCACCACGTCAGCTTCTCGATGATCGATCCGGCCGCGGCCGACGCCTCGTACAAGGAACAGGGCCTGCGCACCGACACCGAGAACTACCGGCTGAAGGATCCGAGCCTGCTGGCTGGCTTCGAGGAGTTCGGTGACGGCGTCACGCTGCAGATCCTCTCGGTCTTCCCCGGCTTCGTGCTGCAGCAGATCCAGAACTGCCTGGCCGTGCGCCAGGTGCTGCCCAAGGACCTGGACCGCACCGAGCTGAACTGGACCTACATCGGCTATGCCGACGACACGCCCGAGCAGCGTGCCATCCGCCTGAAGCAGCTGAACCTGGTGGGGCCGGCCGGCTTCATCTCCATGGAGGACGGCGCCGTCGGCGGCTTCGTGCAGCGCGGCATCGCCGGCGCGCAGGGGCTGGAGGCGGTGATCGAGATGGGCGGCGACGGCGTGGAGTCCAGCGAAGGGCGTGCCACCGAGACTTCGGTGCGCGGCTTCTGGAAGGCCTACCGCGCGCACATGGGAGCCTGAGCATGATCGACACCCTGGCGCTGTGCGCCTTCAACGCCGCCTATGCGCGCGCGATCGACACCGATGCGCTGGAGCAATGGCCGGCCTTCTTCGCCGCGGACTGCCGCTACCGCATCACCAACGTGGAGAACGAACGCGAAGGCCTGCCCGCGGGCATCGTCTACGCGGACTCCCGCGCCATGCTGGAAGACCGCGTCGCCGCGCTGCGCGAGGCGAACATCTACGAGCGCCACCGCTACCGCCACCTGCTGGGCATCCCGCTGGTGGAGTCCGCCGATGACAAGGGGGCGACCGCGCGCACGCCCTTCATGGTGGCGCGCATCATGGCCACCGGCGAGACCATGCTGTTCGCGACGGGCGAATACAGCGACCGCTTCGTGAAGGAGGGCGGCAAGCTGCTGCTGGCCGAACGCGTCGCGATCTGCGACAGCAACGTCACCGACACGCTGCTGGCCCTTCCGCTGTGACCCCGCCCGTCCGCCGCATCGCGCTGTCCACCGGCGATCCGAACGGCATCGGGCCGGAGATCGTGCTGAAGGCGCTGCGCGAACTGCGCGGCGAGGACAGCCTGCGCATCTCCGTCTTCGGTCCGCCGGAGGTGCTGGAGGCGGCGGCCGCCGCGACCGGCACGCAGGACGTGCTGCGTGCGATCGACCTGCGTCCGGCCGGTGCCTTGCCGGCGGGCGCCAGGCGCTTCGGCGAAGTGAACGCCGAGGCGGGCGCGAGCGCGGTGGCGGCGGCGACGGCGGCGATAGAAGCCTGCCGCGCCGGCGAATTCGACGCGGTGGTCGCGGGCCCGCACCACGAGACGGCCATCCACCGGGCCGGCATTCCCTTCAGCGGCTACCCCTCGCTGGTGGCGCGCGTCTGCGGCCAGCCGGAACACAGCGTCTTCCTGCTGCTGGTCGGCGGAGGCCTGCGCATCGTGCACGTGACGCTGCACGAGAGCGTGGCCACCGCACTGGCGCGCATCACCCCCGAGCTGGTCGCCGCGGCGACGCAGGCGGGCGTGCGCGGCTGCCGCATGATGGGCCTGGCGCAGCCGCGCGTGGCGCTGTTCGGCATCAATCCCCACGCGTCCGAGGGTACGCTGTTCGGACCGGAGGACGCCGAACGCGTGGTTCCGGCCGTGCGCGTGCTGCACGAAGCCGGCCTCGACGTCACCGGCCCGCAGGGCGCCGACGTGCTGCTGGCCGACCGCGGGCACGACCTGTACGTGGCCATGCTGCACGATCAGGGCCACATCCCCGTGAAACTGCTGGCGCCGCAGGCGGCCAGCGCGATGTCGATCGGCGCCGACGTGCTGCTGGCCAGCACGGGCCACGGCAGCGCGATGGACATCGCCGGCACCGGCACGGCGCGCCCCGACGCGCTGCTGCGCAGCCTGCGCCTCGTCGGCGGCATCTCCTGAGAACACGATGGCTTTCGACATCCACATCGCGGACAGCGACGTCCGCTTTGCCTGCGACCCCGGGCAGAACATCCTCGACGCCGCCCTGAAGGCGGGCATCGAGATGCCGTACTCCTGCCGCAAGGGCGTCTGCGGCAACTGCGCCGGCGGCGTGCGCGCGGGCGAGGTGCAGTGCCCGCCCAGCGAGGCGACGCCGGCCGGCCAGGTCCTTTACTGCCAGTGCGTGCCGCAAGGCGACCTGGAGATCGTGCCCGAGGCCTGGCACCGCTTCGACCCCGCGGCACGCAAGACCTTCACCGCCAAGGTGTTCCGCAACACGCTGGCGGCGCCCGACGTGAGCGTGCTGCAGCTGCGCCTGCCCGCGGGGCAGCGCGCCAAGTTCAAGGCGGGCCAGTACCTGCAGGTGGCGCTGCCTGACGGCAGCCGCCGCTCCTACTCGATGGCGAACCCGCCGCACGAGAGCGACACGATCCAGCTGCACATCCGCCACGTGCCCGGCGGGCAGTTCACGCAGATCGTTCCCCGCCTGAAGAGCGGCGACACGCTCCAGCTCGAGCTGCCCTTCGGCAATTTCGAGCTGCGCGAGGAGTCCACGGCACCCATGCTGTGCGTGGTGGGCGGCACGGGCTTCGCCCCGGTGAAGTCGCTGCTGGACGACATGGTGAAGAAGGGCGTCCGCCGGCCGGTGACGCTGCTCTGGGGTGGCCGCAACCGCGACGGCATCTACCTGCCGGCGGCGGTGGAGCGCTGGAAGAAGCTGTGGCCGCAGTTCAGCTTCGTGCCCGTGGTGGAGGACGCCGCGGATGCGCAGGCGCTGGGCGGATTTCATGGACGGGTCGACGCCGCGCTGCGTGCGCAGGCCCCGGACTCGCTGGCCGGGCACGAGGTCTATTGCTGCGGCTCGCCCGTGATGGTGGCGGCCGTGCGCAAGGTGTGCGTGGAGGAACGGGGCCTGGACCCGCATCACTTCTTCAGCGACGTGTTCGTGCCTGGGCCGGCGGCGACCTAGTTGCGGGGTGCCTGGCGTCCGAGATGCGCGGATTTGTCCCCTGGCGTCCGGACATCGCGGGATCGACGGGACCGCACGGCACGCAGGCCCTAAGCTGGCCGGCCGCCATTCGCTGGAGCTACCGTGACCAAGTTCGTCGTCCGGGTCGAACTCATCGACCCCCCGAGCGCAGACGCCCGTCCCATCGACGAAGAGCTGCACAGGCAGATGCAGGATCGGGGTTTCGCGCGCTCGTGCCCGTGGACCTCTTCGGGCGAGCGGTGGCTGCCCGAAGGGACGTACATCCTGGATGCCGAGCTCCGGTCCGCCGAAGTGGGCGCGCGAGCGAAGGAGGCCGTGGCCGCCGCCGGCCGGAACGCCCGGCTCTTCGTGGTCCCGGCCACGGACGGCTGGTGGGCCAGCGACCTCCTGCCCGTCGAGCAGGCGTGAAGCAGGGCTGGGCCCTGCCAGGCCCCGCGGCAGAGCACGTTCAGCCGCTGTCCGACGCCAGGTTCCGCCATGGCTGACTCCATGCCGCTTGCCGGCGGCGCAGGATGCTCTTCATTGCTCCGCCTCGGCGGACCCCACCTGAAGGAGTCATCCGCAATGTTCGGCAAGAAAGACCATACCGCCATCAAGAGCCTGATCGCGCAAGGCACGCGCGTGGAAGGCGACATGAGCTTCGAAGACGGCCTGCGGGTCGACGGCGAGGTGCTCGGCGCCATCCACGGCAAGGGCGGCGGCGGCAGCCTGCTGGTGATCTCCGAGGGCGCCGTGGTGCAGGGCGGCCTCAAGGCCGACCACGTCATCATCAACGGCACGGTCAACGGCCCCGTGGAGGCGCGCGAAGTGCTGGAACTGCAGTCCCGCGCCAGGATCGAGGGCGACGTCCAGTACGCGGCCCTGGAGATGCAGCAGGGGGCCACCATCCTCGGCCAGCTGCGGCCGCTGGCCATGGCGGACGAAGAGAAGCCGCTGATCCGGCTGGCGGCGAAGGCCGGCTGAGGCGCGCGGCCTCAGGGCCGTAGCTTCTGGCGGAATTCGATCTCGACGCCGTCCTCGAGCACGGTCAGCGTGCCGGGCTCCAGTCCCATCGTGTCGGGCAATGCGAGTTCGCGTTGCGTGAAGCGGTGCAGGACTACCTCGCCGGGGATGCCGGCGAGCAGGGGCCGCGCCATGCTCTCGATGGCATCGGCGACGTCCGGCGCAAGTCCCGGCAGCCGCACGCTGTCCACCTCCGGGTCCGTTCCCCGCAGCGTGCGATCCGACGCTTCGTAGCGCAAGGCGAAGAGCAGGTCCGCCTGCCCGCGCACCCGGTCGCGCAGGGCAGGGCCCGCGAGCTCCAGTTGCAAGGCGGCGCCGATCTTGTTGCGCGTCGGGGCCAGCAGAAGGGCCGGGGCGCTGAGTTCGAGCTGCAGCAGGCCAGGCGCGGTGAGGCGCAGGGGAAAGCGGGCAGACAGCGCCTCGAACAGCTGCGAAGCCGGGATCTTGCGATGCGGTCGCGGCGCCTGCGGCTGGGCGAACGAGCGCACGGCGGGCCAGGCGGCGATCGCGAAGGTCAGGAGCCGTCGGTGCATGGCCCCATTCTGGCCCGGGCTCGGGAAACAAAAAGCCCGCCACGAGCGTCGTGGCGGGCTTTCCTTGTGGTCCTGGTGCCGGAGAGAGGAATCGAACCCCCGACCTTCTCATTACGAAGGCCACCGGGAAGACCTCTCTCTCGAAGGCGATGCCCCGTTTCGTAGCCGATGAGCTGTCAGAAGCTACGTCGGAGCTACGTATGGAATCGTTGATTGAGCTGGAGGCGCTGGCCGAAGAAATTCAGGCCTTGGCGTCGTTGTCGTGTGATGCAGGGCGCGGTGACGCTCTCGTATGGTTGGAGGCATCCAAGCGCCTGGCACGCGCCGTTGAGGCGGTGGGAACCGAGTTCCGTGGGATGCGGCGGTCTGAGGGCGCGCAATGAAGCCGCCTCGACTTCCGGCGCGCGTTCGTATGGAGCTGTTGCGCGAAGGCGAGCGCATGGCGCGCGAGCAGGGCCTCGACCGACTGTTGGGCGAGGGCTTCCGGGTGTTGGTGCGCTTCGATGCGCCGATGCGAAAAATCGTTTTCTCATTCCGGGCAGTGGACGATGTTTCGCCAGATGGCGTGGATGCCGGCTGGATTTGCTTGCGCTGAGTGAGTAGGTCGCGGTAGCATTCGGCCTGCAACTCACGGGTATGGCGTCCCGGTCACGAAAACGCCCGCCGTGAATCCTCGCGAGCCTCCAAGTGGGCTGAGGCGCGGCATCAGAACCGAATGCTGTTGCGAACCTCCCTTAACCCGGGTTCGCTGCGGCGTGTCTCACCACTTCCGACAGCGAACCCCATTCGATTGGAGTTCGCATGCTTTCATTTGGACTTGCCGAGGGTGGCGCGGCGCGGCCGGGCCAGCGCAGCGCCGCACGCGCCGCGCCGCACGAACCCCGTGTAGTAACCACGGGGAGAAAGAACGCCAAAGCCGCAGGGGCTGCGTGGTGGGGAGTCGACCAGGACACCGGCGAGGATGTGCAGATCGTCGCAGCGGGGCGGCGGGTGACTGCCGTGCGGCATCTTTCCACTGTCGAAGCTGCGCCGCGTGAAGGCGCGTTCATTGACGCCGTTGCCTTTTCGGTCATCCCACCTGCGGAGCTTTCCTATACGTGGTTGCTCCAGCAGATGCAGCGGTTCTTGCCCATCGAGCGCCTGGAGATGCGGCGCGGCCTCTTTGGCTTCGCTTCGTCTGCGGGCTTCGGTGATGGTGCAGGATTGGTCGCATGGGGTGGAGACTCGCAGCGCGGCCGGGTGTATTTCAGCCTGATGGGCAAAGGGTGTGCCCTGGTCAGCGATTGGGCCGGCCTTCAGGCGTGGCTGGAGAAGCATCGGGCCGTGTTGAAGCGCGCCGATGCCGCGTATGACGACTTTGAGGGCAGGGCTGTCAGCATCGCCTGGGCAGAGCAGCAGTACAGGCAAGGCGGGTTCAACGCTGGCGGGCGCAAACCGTCGCACTCGCTCTATGGCGACTGGTTGGATGGTGACCAGTCAACGAAGGGCCGCACACTGGCCATTGGCAATCGCGCCAGCGGCAAGTACGCGCGCATCTACGAAAAGGGCAAGCAGCTCGGCGACGCGGTGAGCAAGTGGACGCGCGTCGAGGTCGAATGGCGCGCTCAGGACCGCCACATTCCCTATGACATCCTCACGCGCCCAGGGCACTACCTGGCCGGAGCCTATCCGTGTCTGGCGTTCGTGAGCGAGGTCCAGTCGGTCATCAAGACCGTGACGAAGAGTGCTCAGGTGGCATTCGATAAGGCGGTGGAGACCGCCAAGCAGCACGCAGGCAAGCTGGTGAACCTGCTGCTGGAGGTTGTCGGCGGCGACTATGCCGAGGTCGTCAACCGGTTGAAGCGCCCTGGCATTCCGGCTCGTATCGACCCCTACAGCTACCACGTGCAGCGCAATCCGGGAATGCTGGACTGGCAGCAGCGGGGAGCGCCGGCATGAGCCTCTACAAGCGGAAGGACTCGCCCTACTGGTGGGCGAAGCTGCCGGCGATCAAGGGAGAGCTGAAACCTCTGGTTTTCAGCACTGGAACGGGTAACAAGCGGCAGGCGCAGCAGCTGCACGACAAGATGCAGAGGGAGCGCTGGGAGCAGAACCACCTTGGCGCGAAGCCTCGCAAGACCTGGGACGAGGCGGCCGAGCGCTTTCTGGCCGAGACTTCGCACAAGCGCACGCAAGCCTGGGACAAGTCCATGCTGCGGTGGTTCCACCCGCACCTAGGGGGGAAAGCCCTGGCAGACATTAACCGGGCCCTGCTCGATGAAGTCAGGGGGAAGCGCGCAAAGGGCGTAACGCCTGGAACGGTGAACCGCTACATGGCCCTGGTGCGAGCGATCCTGCGCCGGGCTTGCTACGAGTGGGAATGGCTGGACCATGTGCCTAAAGTCGGCATGATGCGCGATCGCGGCGGGCGGATTCGGGCGCTGAATCGGGACGAGTTCGCGCGGCTGGTGGGAGAGCTGCCGGAGCACTTGCGCGACATGGCGGTGTTCTCGGTGGCGACCGGCCTGCGGCAGGGCAATGTGACGAAGCTGCAATGGAAGCAAGTCAGCCTGGAGCGCCGGCACCTTTGGATTTCAGCGGACCAGCACAAGAACGGGCAGCCGCACGGCGTGCCGCTGAACGACATGGCCATGGAGGTGCTGCTACGGCGGGCGGGCGATCACCCGACCCACGTGTTCAGCTACGAAGGCAAGCCGATTGTCCAGGTGAACACGAAGGCTTGGCGCAATGCGCTCAAGCGCGCGGGCATCGAGGATTTCCGCTGGCATGACCTGCGGCATACCTTCGCCACTTGGCACCGGGAGGCGGGCACGCCGACCCATGAGCTTCAGCGGCTCGGAGGCTGGAAGACGCAATCAATGGTGGAGCGCTATGCGCATGTTGCGCCGGAAGGATTGCAGCTTGCGGCGGCGCGCTTGGATGCGCTGTTGGGCGCACGCGCTACCCCGGTCGTTTCGCATGCGCAAATCCCGCAACGTGAGCGAACTCCATGAGATTCGCTTTCACGTGGTCCGCGAGTTCTCGGGCGCGTCGGCCGCTGTCCTGCCACCACTGCGGGGTCACGGGCTTGGTGATGGGGCGGATGCGACCGGCCGCCTTGAAGGCGCGCGCACGGGCTGCACGGATGGCACGAAGCACGCGCGAGCCGGGCCGTTTGGTGGCCCATTTGAGCGTGGTCCCGAACGGCAGCGGCAGCTGGAGTGCCATGGCAGAGGGGAAGCGCAGGAAGTTCTTGGCGATCATCAGACGGCTCCTTCAGCAGCCGCTTCCTCGCTCCCCTCGCAGGGCGAGGGGCGGGGGGGAGTGGGTTGGTGGCGCGTCAAGAAAAAGCCGGCTTGCTGCCGGACCTCGAAAAAAAGACTCCCCCGTTGCGCCCCTCACTCGCGTGCGGGGTCAACGGGGGAGTCTTCGAGGTCTGGCGGCGAGCCGGCTTTTTCCGGAGGGAGTCCCCGCGACGGGCAGCGGGCGTGCCAGAGCGAAGCGGCAAGGCCGTAAGGCCGACTGGCGCGACCGATGCAGCGGGGACGGGTCGCAGGGCAGGGCGGGCGAGTGCAGGGCTTGCCTGGGCCTGCTCGACCTGGAGATAATGGGTAGCGGTTACGAAACGGCTACGTGGAAACGGGGGTGACCGTGACAGCCACCCCCGTTTTTCATTGTGGTGCCGGAGAGAGGAATCGAACCCCCGACCTTCTCATTACGAATGAGCTGCTCTACCGACTGAGCTACTCCGGCGAAGCCCGCAATTATAGCGGCTCAGCTGGCATGGTAGGCCGTCACCCGCTCCACTTCGTTCTTCGACCCCAGGATCACCGACACCCGCTCGTGCAGCTGCTTCGGCTGGATCCCCAGGATCCGCTCCCGCCCGTTGGTGGCGGAGCCGCCGGCCTGTTCGACCAGCCAGCTCATCGGGTTGGCCTCGTACATCAGGCGCAGCTTGCCCGGCTTGCCGGGCTCGCGCTTGTCCCAGGGGTACATGAAGATGCCGCCGCGGGTGAGGATGCGGTGGACGTCGGCGACCATGGAGGCGATCCAGCGCATGTTGAAGTCCTTGCCGCGGGGGCCTTCCTTGCCGGCCAGGCATTCGTCGATGTAGCGGCGCACCGGGGCGTCCCAGTGGCGCATGTTCGACATGTTGATCGCGAATTCCTTCGTGTCCTCGGGGATCTTCACGCCTTCCTGCGTCAGCACGAAGCTGCCCTGCTCGCGGTCCAGCGTGAACATGGCGACGCCGTCGCCCAGCGTCAGCACCAGCGTGGTCTGCGGGCCATAGATGCAGTAGCCGGCCGCCACCTGCTGCGTTCCGGGCTGCAGGAAGTCCTGCTCGGTCACGGCCTGGCCGTGGCCGTTCTCGGGTTTCTTCAGCACGCTGAAGATCGTGCCGATGCTCACGTTGACGTCGATGTTGGACGAGCCGTCCAGCGGGTCGAACAGCAGCAGGTATTCGCCCTGCGGATAGCGGTGCGGCACGACGAAGATGCCTTCCATCTCCTCGCTCGCCATGGCGGCCAGGTGGCCGCCCCATTCGTTGGCCTCGATCAGCACCTCGTTGGCGATGATGTCCAGCTTCTTCTGCACCTCGCCCTGCACGTTCTCGCTGCCGGCGGTGCCCAGGACGCCGCCCAGGGCACCCTTGTTCACGGCGTGGCTGATGCCCTTGCAGGCGCGCGCCACCACTTCGATCAGGAGGCGCAATTGGGCGGGGACGCGGTCGCCGGCGTGCTGCTTTTCGACCAGGTAGCGGGTGAGGGAGATCTTGGCGGTCATTGCCGCCATTGTGTCATGCGGCCCCGTGCAGATCGAAGGCCGGCAGCTTCTTCGCCACCGCCACGTTCTCCAGCGTCGCGTACACCGGCAGGCCGCCCTCGAAGCGCGGGTAGTCCTCGCCCTCGATCAGCGGGCGCAGGTAGCGCTTGCAGGCCTCGGTGATGCCGAAGCCGTCGTCGCTGATGAAGTCGCGGGGCATGAACTTCTCGCGGTTGGCCACTTCCGCCAGCGGCGCCGTGCCGATGCGGTAGCGGTAGGGCGCGTCGGCCAGCCGCTCGATCGTGGGCATCACGGCGTTGCGCCCATCCAGCGCCAGCTGCACGGCGGCCGCGCCCACCTCGTAGGCCTGCTGCGCGTCCGTCTTCGACGCGATGTGGCGGGCGGCGCGCTGCAGGTAGTCCGCGACGGCCCAGTGGAACTTGGTGCCCAGGGCCTGCTTCACCATGCCGGCCACCACGGGCGCGGCGCCACCGAGCTGCGCGTGGCCGAAGGCGTCGCGCGTGCCCTGTTCGGCGAGGAAGGTGCCGTCCGGGTGGTGGGCGCCCTCGGACACCACGATCGTGCAGAAGCCGTGCTTCTTCACCAGCGCATCGACGCGCGCGAGGAACTTCTGCTGGTCGAACGGGACTTCGGGGAACAGCACGACCACCGGGATGCCCTGGTCCTCCACCAGCCCGCCGGCCGCGGCGATCCAGCCGGCGTGCCGGCCCATCACCTCCAGCACGAAGACCTTGGTGGAGGTCTTGGCCATCGAGCGCACGTCGAAGGATGCCTCGAGCGTGGAGACCGCCACGTACTTGGCCACCGAGCCGAAGCCGGGGCAGCAGTCGGTGACCGGCAGGTCGTTGTCGACGGTCTTGGGGACGTGGATCGCCTGGATCGGATAGCCCATGGCCTCGGACAGCTGGCTCACCTTGAAGCAGGTGTCCGCGGAGTCGCCGCCACCGTTGTAGAAGAAGTAGCCGATGTCGTGGGCCTTGAAGACCTCGATCAGCCGCTCGTACTCGCGCCGGTTGGCCTCCAGCGACTTGAGCTTGTAGCGGCAGGAGCCGAAGGCGCCCGCGGGCGTCGTGCGCAGCAGCGCGATGGCCGACGCGCTCTCGCGGCCCGTGTCGATCAGGTCCTCGGTGAGCGCGCCGATGATGCCGTTGCGCCCCGCGTAGACCGTGCCGATGCGGTCGGCGTGGGCGCGCGCGGCCTCGATGACGCCGCAGGCCGAGGCGTTGATGACCGCGGTGACCCCGCCGGACTGGGCATAGAACGCGTTCTTCTTCCCCGCCATCGCACGCCTCCTTGGGCGGCGGCCTCAGTCCGCGAGCGCGCGGGAGACCACCTCCCTGACATCATTGCTCAAATCCGGCTTGGCGGCCACCCGGGCGATCGCCTCGCGCGCGGCGCTGCGCTGGGGCTCCGCCAGCTTCTTCCAGCGGTCCAGGGCGCGCGCCAGGCGGGCCGCCACCTGCGGGTTGATGCCGTCGAGCTCCATGACGCGCTCGCTCCAGAACTGGTAGCCGGCCGCGTCGGCGCGGTGGAAGCCGCCCGGGTTGCCGCTGCAGTAGCTGAAGATCACGCTGCGCGCCCGGTTCGGGTTGCGGATGTTGAAGTCCGGGTGCCGCATCAGCTGCTTCACGAGGGGCAGGATGTTGCCGCCGCGGTCGGGCGCGCCCGCCTGCAGCGCGAACCACTTGTCCAGCACCAGCGCCTCGTTCTTGAACAGCGCGTGGAAGCGCTGCAGGGCCGGGGCCGCCAGCTCGTGGCCGCTGGTGACCAGGGCCGCCAGCGCGTTGAAGCGGTCCGTCATGTTGCCGGCGTCCTTGAACCGCTGGTAGGCCTTGCCGGGCCAGACGGCGTCGCCCGAGGTGCGCGCGGCCAGGCACAGGTGCGTGAGCGCCAGGCCGGCCAGGGCGCGGCGGCCGCTCGACACCGGGTCGGGGCGGTAGGCGCCGTTCTCGCGGTGCGCCTCGTAGGCCCATTCCCAGTCGGCGAACAGCGCCTGCGCCAGCTGCGCGCGCATCGCCTCGCGCACCGCGTGCACGCGCTGCGGATCCACCACGTCCAGCTGCTCGGCGATGTAGGTCTCGGCCGGGAGCGTCAGCACCAGGTCCTTGAAGGCGGCGTCCAGCGCCGGGTGGCGCAGCACGGTGCGCATGGCCTCGACGTAGGGCGCGTCCAGCTGCACCTCGGTCTCGCCGCGGATGCAGGCGAGGGCGCGCGCCGTCGCGAGCCGCTGCGCCGCCTCCCAGCGGTTGAACGGGTCGCTGTCGTGCGCCAGCAGCGTGAGCAGCTGGGTGTCCGTGTAGTCGTATTCCAGGATCACCGGCGCGCTGAAGCCGCGCAGCAGCGAAGGCACGGGCTCGGCGGCGTAGCCGGGGAAGGTGAGCGTCTCGCTTTCCTGCGTCAGCACGTGCATGCCGCTCGTGAGCTCGCGGCCCTCGGCGTCCAGCATGCCCAGCGCGATCGGGATCACGAAGGGCTCCTTCTGCTCCTGTCCCGGCGTCGGCGGGCAGGACTGCGAGAGCGCCACGGTGTAGATGCCGGAGACGGCGTCGAAGTTCGTCTGCACCCGCACGCGCGGCGTGCCGGCCTGGCTGTACCAGCGCTTGAACTGCTCCAGGCGCTGCGCCAGCGGCGAGCCGGGGTTGGCGTCGGCGATCGCCTGGGCGAAATCGTCGCAGGTGACGGCATGACCGTCGTGCCGCTGGAAGTACAGGGTCAGCCCGCGGGCGAAGCCTTCACGGCCCACCAGGGTCTGCATCATGCGCACGACCTCGGCGCCCTTCTCGTACACCGTCACGGTGTAGAAGTTGTTGATCTCCAGGTACTGGTCGGGCCGCACCGGGTGCGCCATCGGGCCGGCGTCCTCGGGGAACTGCGCCGTGCGCAGCACGCGCACGTCCTCGATGCGCTTGACGGCGCGCGCCGAGGCGTCGCCCGCGAGATCCTGGCTGAACTCCTGGTCGCGGAAGACCGTGAGGCCTTCCTTCAGCGACAGCTGGAACCAGTCGCGGCAGGTCACGCGGTTGCCGGTCCAGTTGTGGAAGTACTCGTGGCCGACCACCGACTCGATGTTGGCGAAGTCGGTGTCGGTGGCCGTCGCCTGGCTGGCCAGCACGTACTTCGTGTTGAAGACGTTCAGGCCCTTGTTCTCCATCGCGCCCATGTTGAAGTCGCTGGTGGCGACGATCATGAAGCGCTCGAGGTCCAGCGACAGGCCGAAGCGCGCCTCGTCCCAGGCCACCGAGGCCATCAGCGAATTCATCGCGTGTTCGGTCTTGTCCAGGTCGCCGGGGCGCACGTAGACCTGCAGCAGGTGGTCCTTGCCCAGGCGCGACGCGATGCGCTGCTCGCGGCACACCAGCTCGCCGGCGACCAGCGCGAACAGGTAGCTGGGCTTGCGGTGCGGGTCCACCCACTTCGCGTAGTGGCGCCCGTCGTCCAGCTCGCCCTGTTCGACCAGGTTGCCGTTGGACAGCAGCACGGGGTACTTGCGCTTGTCCGCGCGCAGCGTGACCGTGTAGCTGGCCATCACGTCGGGCCGGTCCAGGAAGTAGGTGATGCGGCGGAAGCCCTCGGCCTCGCACTGGGTGAAGAAGGAATCGTTGCTGACGTACAGGCCCATCAGCTTGGTGTTCTTCGCCGGCGCGCAGGTGGTGAAGATCTCCAGGTCGAAGGGCTCGTTGCCCTCCGGCAGGTTCTCCAGCACCAGCTGGCCTTCCTCCATCTTGAACGAGGTGCCCTGGCCGCCCACGAGCACGCGGGCCAGGTTCAGCTCCTCGCCGTCCAGGCGCAGGGGCTGCGGCACCACCTCCGGATTGCGGCGCAGGCGCATGCGGTTGAGCACGCGGGTCTTGGCCGGGTCGAGGTCGAACACCAGTTCGACCGTGTCGATCCAGAAGGCCGGCGGCTGGTAGTCCGCCCGGTGGATCACCTTGGATGTTCCTTCACGCATGCAGGCTCTCCAGGAAGTGTTGGTTCATGAGTTCTCGGAAGTCGCGCGCGTGGGCGACGACGTGCGCGCCGGCGAGTTCTTCTTCCGTGTGGGTGGTGCAGAGCGCGACCGCGCGCATGCCGGCGCGCCCCGCTGCCTCGATGCCGAAGGGCGCGTCCTCGAAGACGATGCACTGCGCCGGCGGCGTGCCGGTGCGGCGCGCCGCTTCCAGGAACAGGTCGGGCTGCGGCTTGCCGGCGATGCCTTCGTCGCCGCGCACCACGGCGTCGGGCGCGTGGGCGAGCTGCAGGCGGCCGAGGGCGAACTCGAAGTTCTCGCGGTCGCCGGCCGTGGCCACGGCGAACTTGAGGCCGCGCGCGTGCGCCTGCGCGACGAACTCGCGGATGCCGGCGACGGGCCGGAAGTCCCGCGCGAAGAAGTCACGGTAGAGCGCTTCCTTTTCGCCTATGAGTTCCAGCGCGCGCGCGTCGGGGACGTCGTCGCCCATCAGCACGCGGATGCATTCGACGCCGGTGCGGCCGGTGGTGCGGCGCAGGACTTCATCGACCGGGAGGTCGATGCCGTGGCGGCGCGTGAAGACCTCCCAGGCCCTGGCATGCGCCGGCATGGAGTCGACCAGGGTGCCGTCCATGTCGAACACCAGCGTCGCTACCGCCGTCATACGCCCTGCTTGAGGGACGCCTCGATGAAGGCGTCCAGGTCGCCGTCCAGAACCTTCTGCGTGTTGGAGATCTCCACGCCCGTGCGCAGGTCCTTGATGCGGCTGTTGTCCAGCACGTAGCTGCGGATCTGGTGGCCCCAGCCGACGTCGGTCTTGGAGTCCTCCAGCTTCTGCTGTGCCTCCATGCGCTTGCGCATCTCGAAGTCGTACAGGCGCGAGCGCAGGCGCCGCCAGGCGACGTCGCGGTTGCTGTGCTGCGAGCGGCTGTCCTGGCATTGCACCACGATGCCCGTGGGGATGTGCGTCAGGCGCACCGCCGAATCGGTCTTGTTGATGTGCTGGCCGCCCGCACCCGAGGCGCGGAAGGTGTCCACGCGCACGTCCGCCGGGTTGATGTCGATCTCGATCGAATCGTCGATCTCGGGATAGACGAACACGCTGGCGAAGCTCGTGTGCCGGCCGCCCGAGGAATCGAACGGCGACTTGCGCACCAGGCGGTGCACGCCGGTCTCGGTGCGCAGCAGGCCGAAGGCGTAGTCGCCCTCGATCTTGAGCGTCGCGCCCTTGATGCCCGCCACGTCGCCGGGCGTCTCGTCTTCCACCGTGTACTTGAAGCCCTTGCGCTCGGCGTACTTGATGTACTGGCGCATCAGCATCCCGGCCCAGTCGCAGGCCTCCGTGCCGCCGGCGCCGGCCTGCAGGTCCAGGAAGCAGTTGCTCGGGTCGGCCGGCTGGTTGAACATGCGGCGGAACTCGAGGTCCTTGACGGTCTGCTCCAGCTTGGCGGCTTCGGCCTCGATGGTCGCCAGCCCGGCCTCGTCGCCTTCCTCCTTGCTCATCTCGTAGAGCTCGAGGTTGTCCGACAGCTCGCGTTCCAGCGTCTGCAGCGTCAGCACGACGTCGTCGAGCTGCTTCTTTTCCTTGCCCAGCTCCTGGGCCTTCTTCGGGTCGTTCCAGACCGCGGGATCTTCCAGGGCGGCGTTGACCGTCCTCAGGCGCTCCGACTTGGCATCGAAGTCAAAGATACCCCCGGAGTTCGAGGGTGCGGGCCTGCAGGTCTTCCAGGGTGGTACCGATCAGGTTGATGCGTTCTGCTTCCATTTTGCTTGCTTCCTTCAACGACCTGCGATTGTCGCAAAGTCCGGCGCCCCTCCGGGCGCATCAGCCCGGCGCGGCGGGCAGGGGCAGCGAGAGGATGAACTCGGCGCCGGCGCCCGGCTCGCTGCGCACGGCCAGCTGGCCGCTGTGCGCCTGCGCGATCTCGCGGGCGATGTACAGGCCCAGGCCGAGGCCCGGCACCTGCGTCACGCCCGCCGCGCGCTCGAACTGCCGGAAGATGCGCTCCTGGTCCTCCGGCGAGATGCCCATGCCCTGGTCGCGCACGGACACCAGCGCCTCGGTGCCGCTCGTCCCGACGGTGACGGTGACCGGCCGGCCCTGGCCATAGCGCAGCGCGTTCGTCAGCAGGTTGGTCACCACCTGCTCGATGCGGAACTCGTCGCCCACGCAGGGCAGCGTGTCCGGCGCCGCCAGCTCCAGCGCCACGCCGGCGGCGCTGGCCTGGTCGGCGATGGCCTCGACGACGGAGCGCACCGAATCCGCCAGGTCGAACGGGGCGGGGACGATGGTCAGCCGGCCGGTGCGGGCGCGCGAGACGTCGAGCATGTCGTCCAGCAGGCGCACCATGCTGCGGATCTGGCGCTCGTCGCGCTCCACCATCTTGAGGAAGGCCTTCGCGTCGGGCGTGCGGCCTTCGGCCAGCATCTTGCGGCGCAGCTGCGCCTGCAGGTAGACGGAATTCAGCGGGTTGCGCAGCTCGTGCGCGATCATCGACATGAAGTCGTCGCGCACCGCCACGGCGCGCTGCAGCTCCGCCTGCGCCAGCTGCAGCTGCTGGCGCTGCCGGAACAGCTCCACGAAGACGTTGACCTTGCCGCGCACCGCATGGGGGTCGAGGGGCTTGTAGAGGAAGTCCACGGCGCCCGACTCGTAGCCGCGGAAGGCGTAGTTCAGCTCGCGGCCGGCGGCCGTGACGAACACGATGGGAATGGAGCGCGTGCGCTCGGCGCCGCGCATCAGCTCGGCGAGCTCGAAGCCGTTCATCTCCGGCATCTGCACGTCGAGGATCGCCAGGGCGAAGGTGTGCTCCAGCATGAGGGACAGCGCTTCCTCGCCCGAGCGGCACTGGAAAACGCGCCGCCCTGGCTGGCGGATCAGCGCCTCCAGCGCGACCAGGTTCTCCTGCAGGTCGTCGACCAGCAGCACATTGACGTCGGGGGATGGATCGGTCATCGATGGCACACAGTGTGCAGCAGGGCGCCCAGCCCGGCCAGCGGAAGGACGAAATCGGGCGCGGCGCGCTCGATCGCGGCCAGGGGCATGGCCGCATGGGCGGCCTCTTGCGGATCCTGCACGGCCGTCAGTCCGCCCCTGCGCTTGATGGTGGCCAGGCCGCGGGCGCCGTCCTCGTTGGCGCCGGTGAGCACGATGCCGGCCAGGCGCTCGCCATACACGTCGGCGCAGGACTCGAACAGCACGTCGATGGAGGGGCGCGAGAACAGTTCGGGCGCGTCGCAGCTGAGCGCGAAGCTGCGCTCCGCCTCCACCAGCAGGTGGTAGCCCGGCGGCGCGACGTAGACCGTGCCCGCCTGCACCGGCGCGTTCGCCTGGGCCTCCTGCACGGCGAGTTCCGTGCGCTGCGCGAACAGCTGCGGCAGCAGGCTCTCGTGCTGCTCGGGCAGGTGCAGCACGATCACGACCGCGGCATCCAGCGGCGGCAGCAGGCCGTCCAGCAGCGCGAACAGCGCGTCGATGCCGCCGGCCGACGCGCCGATCGCGACGGCGTCGGCCTCGAAGCGGAAGCCCGCGGGCAGCGCATGCATCATGAGGCCTCCGGCAGCTTGCGGTAGACGCGGTCGGGCCGGCTCACGACCTCGAAGCGGCCGGCGTAGGAGGAGAACTCCAGCGTCTCCTTGCTGCCCAGCCCGAGGAAGCCGCGATGCGCCAGCGACTCGTGGAACAGCCCGAGCGCGCGGTCCTGCAGGCTGCGCTTGAAGTAGATCAGCACGTTGCGGCACGACACCAGGTGCGTTTCCGAGAACACGGCGTCGGTGGCCAGGCTGTGGTCGGCGAAGGTGATGCTCTCGCGCAGGCGCTTGTCGAACAGCGCGCCGCCGTAGGCCGCCGTGTAGTAGTCGCTGAAGCTGCGCTGGCCGCCGGCGCGCTGGTAGTTGCGGGTGAAGGCCTGCATGGCGTCGAGCGGGAAGATGCCCTGGCGCGCCTTCTCCAGCGAGGCCGTGTTGATGTCGGTCGCATAGAGGATGGTGCGCGCGAGCAGCGCCTCCTCCTGCAGCAGGATGGCCAGCGAATAGGGCTCCTCGCCGGTGCTGCAGCCGGCCACCCAGACCTTGAGCGAGGGATACGTGCGCAGCACCGGCACCACGTGGCGGCGCAGCGCGAGGAAGTAGGCCGGGTCGCGGAACATCTCGCTGACCGGCACCGTGAGGTACTGCAGCAGCTCGGAGAAGGCGGCGTCGTCGTGCAGCACCCGCTCCTGCAGCGCGGAGATCGAGGCGGCGTTCATGCGCTCGCAGGCCTGCAGCACGCGCCGCTTGAGCGACGCGAGCGCGTACTCGCGGAAGTCGTGGCCGTAGCGCAGGTAGATCGCCTCCACCAGCAGGCGCACCTCGATGTCGTGCACGCCCGGGTTCAAGGCAGCCGCTCCATCTTGGGCATCCACACGCGCATCAGCGAGAACAGCCGCTCCAGCTCGATCGGCTTGGCGAGGTAGTCGTTGGCGCCGGCGGCGAGCGACTTCTCCTGGTCTTCCTTCATGGCCTTGGCGGTGACGGCAATGATGGGCAGCTTCTGCCAGCGCGGGTCGCGGCGGATCTCGCGGGTGGCGGTCAGGCCGTCCATCTCCGGCATCATCGTGTCCATCAGCACCATGTCGACGCCGGCCGGGTTCTGCTTGAGCTTGTCGAGCGCCTCGATGCCGTTGCGCGCCACCTCCACCTGCGCGCCCTTGTGCTCCAGGGCGCTCGTGAGCGCGAAGATGTTGCGCATGTCGTCGTCCACCAGCAGGATGCGGCGCGCCTCGAAGGCCTTGTCGCGGCTGCGGGCGGCGCGCAGCATCTTCTGGCGGTCCGAGGACAGCTGCGTCTCCACCTTGTGCAGGAACAGCGTCACCTCGTCCAGTAGGCGCTCCGGCGAGCGCGCCCCCTTGATGATGATGGAGCGCGAATAGCGCAGCAGCTCCGCCTCCTCGTCGCGGGTGAGGTTGCGGCCCGTGTAGACGATCACCGGTGGGAAGGAGCGGCTCTCGCCGCCGGCCATGCGCCGCAGCAGTTCCTGGCCGGTCATGTCGGGCAGCGCCAGGTCGATGATCATGCAGTCGAACACCGACTCCGACAGCGCCTGGAGCGCCTGGCCGCCTTCGGCCACCGCGACGATCTCGACGTCGCCGTCGCCGATCAGCGCGCGCACGCTCTCGCGCTGGCGGGCGTCGTCCTCCACCAGCAGCACGCGCTTGAGCTTCTGGCTCAGCTTGTCTTCCAGCCGGCGGAACACCGCCTGCAGCTCCTCGCGCGAGGCGGGCTTGCGCGCGTAGCCGATCGCGCCCATCTGCAGCGCCGGCTCGGAGCGGTCCTCCGAGGAAAGCGCGTGCACCGGGATGTGGCGCGTGCGCGGATCTTCCTTGAGGCGCTGCAGCACGGCGAGGCCGGTCTCGTCCGGCAGCAGGATGTCCAGCAGCACGGCGTCGGGCCGCTGCGCCGGCGCGAGCTCGCAGGCCTCCTGGGCGTCCAGCGCCACCAGGCAGCGGTAGCCCAGCTCGTGGGCCAGGTCGAACAGGATGGCGGCGAAGCGCTCGTCGTCCTCCACCACCAGCACGGTGCGGCGGCCGTCCGCGGGCTGCTCGCGGTCGTCGGCGAAGCTGGAGCGGGCCCGCGGCTTGGCGGCGGGCGGTGCGCTGGGCGCGGGCGCCATCGCCTGCGGCGCGGGTGCGGCGGCGGGCGGCGCCATGGCGACCGGTTCCTGCGCGAGGGCCGCGCGGTACTCCGCCGGCAGGCGCAGCGTGAAGGTGCTGCCCTGGCCCGGCGCGCTGCGCACGGAGATGTCGCCGCCCAGCAGCCGGGCGAGGTCGCGCGAGATCGACAGGCCCAGGCCCGTGCCCGCGTACTTGCGGCTGCTGGTGCCGTCGGCCTGGCGGAAGGCCTCGAAGATCAGTTCCTGCTGCGAGGGCGCGATGCCGATGCCGCTGTCGCGCACCTCGAAGACCACCTCGCCGTCCGCGCCCGGCGCCACGTGCAGCGCCACGCTGCCGCGGTCGGTGAACTTGACGGCGTTGGCCAGCAGGTTGCGCAGGATCTGCTCGAGCCGGTGGCGGTCGGTGTAGAGCGACTCGGGCGCGCCCTCGGCCACCTGCACCTCCAGCGCCAGCCCCTTGCGCTGCGCCAGCGGCGCGAACATGGACTCCAGGCCCTGGGCGAGCGCGGCGAGGGGCGTGACCTCCGGCCGGATCTCCAGCTTGCCGGCTTCCACCTTGGCGATGTCGAGGATGTCGTTGATCAGCGTGAGCAGGTCGTTGCCGGCGCTGTAGATCGCGTCGGCGAAGCGCACCTGCTCCTCGGTCAGGTTGCCCTGCGGGTTGTCGGCCAGCAGCCGCGCGAGGATCAGCGAGCTGTTCAGCGGCGTGCGCAGCTCGTGCGACATGTTGGCGAGGAACTCGGACTTGTACTGGCTCGCGCGCTGCAGTTCCACCGCGCGTTCCTCCAGCGCCGCCTGCGCCTCGCGCAGTTCGTCGCGCTGCCGCTCCAGGCGCTCGGCCTGTTCGCCCAGCTGCACGTTGGTCTGCTCCAGCTCCGCCTGCTGGCTTTCCAGGTGGGCCTGCGACTCCTTGAGCGCGCGCGACTGCTCCTCCAGTTCCTCGTTGGCCGTGCGCAGTTCCTCCTGCTGCACCTGCAGTTCCTCGTTCAGCTGCTGCGTCTCCTCCAGCGCGTCCTGCAGCCGGCGGCGGTACTGCGCGCCTTCCAGCGAGGCGCCGAGGATGCTGCCGGCATAGGAGAGCAGCTCGGTGTCGCGCGGCTCGACGGGCCGCAGCAGCCCGACCTCGAGGACGGCGGCAAGCCGGCCCTCGTGCACCATGGGTGCGATGACCACCGCGCGCGCGGTCGCTTCGCCCAGCGAGGAACTGACCCGCAGGTAGCCTTCGGGCACCGGGTCCAGCGTGATCTGCCGGCGCTGCGCCGCGCACTCGGCCACGAGCGTCCGGTCGGGCGGCGTGCGCTCGCCCGCGCCCTTCTCCTGGGTCGCCCAGCCCCAGGTGGCGACGCACTGGAAACCGCCCGCATCGGGCACGTGCACCGCGCCGACGACGATGCCCAGGTACTGCGAGAGGAACTCCAGCGCCGCATGGCCGACGGCGGACAGCTCCTGCTCGCGCCCGAGCCGCTCGGACAGCAGCGACTGCCCCTCGCGCAGCCAGGCCTGGGCCTGCAGCGTCTCCGCCTGGTGCTGCTGCTCCTGCAGGGCGGCGTCGTAGCTGGCGGACAGGCCCACGAGGTCCCTGCGCCCGCGCCAGGCGAGGGCGATCGCGGTTCCCAGCATCAGGAGGACGAAGGCCACCGCCAGCAGCATGGTGTTGCGGCTGACGTTGGCGATGCGGTCGGCGCGGGCGCTGCGCTCGGCCGCGAAGAAAGCGTCGAACTGCTGCCGGATCTGGTCCTTCAGCTCGCGGCCGGTGGCGGCGCTGATGGCGCCGTAGGGATCGCGCCGCTTCTGCGCGATGCGGTCACGCGCGTATTCGGCCCACTGCGCCTGCAGGTCGCGGATGCGCCGGATGCGGTCCCGTTGCTCGGGGTTGCCGGCGGCCTCGGCCGCCAGCTGCTCCATCTCCGGGGCGAGCTGGCTCGCCGCCTCGCGGTACTGGGTGAGGTAGCGCTCGTCCGCATTGAGCAGGAAGCCGCGCACGCCCGACTCCATGTCCAGGTCCAGCCGCTGCGCGAGCGAGCCGCGCGTCGTGACGGCATCGGTGCGCTGGATCTCGCCGATCGCCGTGGCGAGATACGACAGCAGTGCCAGGAACACCAGCACGCACGCCGCGCCCAGCGCCAGCGGCAGGACGAGGTTGCGGTTGAGGATGCGGCGGAAAGCGGCGGAGGGATCGGGCAGCGAAGAGGGCATGGCGTCGGCGGCAAGGCAACCGCCGAGTGTGCCCGCATTCCACTCTGCCGTGGGCGGGCGGCCGGGCCGGCCGCGCCAGCCCGGCCGTTCAGCGCGCGCTCAGCGCGCCGTGGCCGCGCCCAGGCGCGCCTGCGCCGTGCGGCTGCCCAGGTTGGCGGCGCGCTGCAGCCAGCGCACGGCCTGGGTCGGGTCCTGCGAGACCATGCCGCCTTCCAGGTAGGCGATGCCGAGGAAGTAGCTCATTTCCATGCGGCCGAAGCGGATCCCTTCCTCCGTGGACTTGCCGGAGCGCTTGACGATCATGGGGATGTCGCCGCGGCCGTCGGCGAAGGCCTGCATCTGCTCGATGGTGTTCAGGAAGAAGCGGTCGCGCGACGCCATGGCCTTCTCCTTGTCGGGCATGGTGGCGACCAGTTCGTCGGCCAGCACCGGCAGCACCTCGAAGGGGGTCATGCCGCCGCGGATGCGCGGGGAATACCAGGCGTGCAGCATCACCCGGTCGAGCGGCATCAGGCCGTCGACCTTGGTGGGGAAGTAGCTCAGGACCGTCTTGCCGGCCGGGTGGCCGCGCACGCCCATGACGTGCATGGACTCGTGGTAGGCGCAGCGCCAGGCATCGCGGTTGCGCATCTGCATGGCGGCCGAGTCGATCTTGGTCTCGGTCTGGAAATTCAGGTAGGTCACGCAGGGCTGGTTGTCTTCCAGCATGTTGTCGGGCGTGATCTCGATGCTGACGTTGGCGACCTGCGCGGCATCGGGCCGGTCGCTCACGTCGACGACGCGGATGCCGGCCTCGCCCGCGACTTCGGTCAGGGCCTGCAGGGTGTGCTGCTTGTGGGTGGCGAGGTTGATGCCGTAGATGCGGACCTTGATGTCCTGCTCCCAGCGGACCAGGCGCGTGGGCGTGCCGCTCTGGTGCCACAGAACTTCCCACATCGTCGCCATGCCCTGGTCGAACTCATCAACCTGGGCGAGCACCGGACTGATGACTGCAGCCGCCAGCAAGGCGGTCACACCCGACTTCCACATGAGCTACCCCCTATCGAAGAAAGCCGACTATGGAGTAGGCGCTCTCCTACGACAAGGGGACTTTCCTACATCTGCTTGCACGTGGCCCGGCAGCCGCAAAATTTCACGTTTTTCGGGCCACGGGGCGGGTCAGGGGGCGGGAGCCGGTATTGCTTCTCGCAGGAAGTCCTCGATGAGCCGGGCCACCTGCAGCGGCTGGTCGTGGTGCAGCATGTGGCCGGCGTCGTCCACCTTGCCCAGCCGCAGGTCGGACACCGCCTTCAGACGTTCGTGGTACTCCGCGAGGGTGTAGCGGCCCTGCCACCACTGGCCGAGGCTGTCGTCGCTGGCCTCGACCGACAGCACGGGCGCGCGGATCGCGCGGTAGATCTCCAGCACCTCGTCCACGCGGTAGAGGTTGGCGTTGACGATCTTGTGGGCGGGGTCGCCGAGGATGCGCCACTTGCCGTCGGCGTCCTCCCGCGCCCAGTGCTGCGCGAGCCACTGCGCCTTGTCGGGCGTGAGGCGGCGGTTGGTCTTCATCAGGCGCTGCGCCACGCCCTCGGCGCCGTCGTAGCGCTTGAGGGCCAGCTCGCCGCGGTGCAGGGACTTGAGGGCATCGATCCACTTGCCGTAGCGGCCGGGCGCCTGCGCGGGGCGCGAGGCCGGCATGCCGAAGCCTTCCAGGTTCACCAGCCGGCGGATGCGCTCGGGGCGCACGCCGGAATAGAGCATGGCGATGTTGCCGCCCATGCTGTGGCCCACGAGGTCCACGGGGCCTTGCGCCGCGTAGTGATCGAGCAGGAAGTCCAGGTCCGCCAGGTAGTCGGGGAACCAGTAGTTGTCGGTGTGCGGCACCTCGGTCAGGCCGTAGCCCCGCCAGTCCGGCGCCACCACGAAGCGGTCCTCGGAAAAGGCGTCGACGACGAACTGCCACGAGGCGCCGACGTCCATCCAGCCATGGACCATCACCAGCGGCGCCTGGCCGGCCCGCGGCGCGCCCCAGGTGCGCACGTGGTAGCGCAGGTTCCGTATGGGGACAAACTCGCTGTGGCAGGCGCGCTTCGGTTGGTACATTCGGGCGATGATAGGAGAGCGCGGCATGGGCGGCAGTCAAGGCAGGGACAACTGGGCGGCGATGCACCGCGGCTTCGGATGGAGCGTGCCGGAGCGCTTCAACATCGCGCAGGCGTGCTGCGGCCGCTGGGCGCAGCGCGCCGGCGCGGCGCAGCGGGTGGCGATCCTCGCGCATGCCTCGCCGGGCGCCGCGAGCCTCTCGTTCGCGCAGCTGCAGCGCGAGGCGAACGCCATGAGCCGCCTGCTCGCCGAGCTGGGCGTGCGGCGCGGCGACCGCGTCGCCATCGTGATGCCGCAGCGCTTCGAGACGGCCATCGCGTACATGGCGGTGTTCCAGCTGGGCGCCGTGGCGATGCCGCTGTCGATGCTGTTCGGCCCCGAGGCCCTGGAGTACCGCCTGCAGGACAGCGAAGCCGTGGTGGCGATCTGCGACGAGAGCTCGATCGCCAACCTGTGCGCCGTGCGCCCGCAGTGCGGGCAGCTGCGCACGCTGGTGGGCGTCGGCGGCGCGGCGGCGCGGGCGGACGTCGCGTGGGAAGAGCGGCGCGCCGCGCTCGCGCCCGAATTCACGCCGGTGGAGACGGGCGCCGACGAAGGCGCCGTGCTGATCTACACCAGCGGCACCACGGGCCCGCCCAAGGGCGCGCTGATCCCGCACCGCGCGCTGATCGGCAATCTGCCGGGGTTCGTGTGCAGCCAGAACTGGTTCGGCTTCGCACCTTCACCGAACGCGGCTGCTCCCTCCCCCGTGAGGGGGAGGGCTGGGGAGGGGGCGGGCATAGACGGGCAAGAGCCCGGTCTGCCGGCAACAGAATCGCGAAGCGTATTCTGGTCGCCCGCAGACTGGGCGTGGACGGGTGGCCTCATGGATGCGCTTCTCCCCAGCCTCTACTTCGGCCGTCCCATCGTCGCCTACAACGGCCGCTTCAGCCCCGAGACTGCCTTCGCGCTGATGCAGGAGCACGGCGTGACCCACACCTTCCTGTTCCCCACGGCGCTGAAGGCGATGATGAAGGCCTACCCGCAACCGCGCGCGCAGTTCCGCCTGCGGCTGCAGGCCATCATGAGCGCGGGCGAGGCCGTGGGCGACGCCGTGTTCGCCTACTGCCGCGAGCAGCTGGGCGTGGTCGTCAACGAGATGTTCGGCCAGACCGAGATCAACTACGTGGTGGGCAACTGCGCCATGAACGGCGCCACCGATGGCGGCATCGGCTGGCCCGCGCGGCCGGGCAGCATGGGGCGGCCCTACCCGGGCCACCGCGTGGCGCTGATCGACGACGACGGCAACGAGGTCCCGCCGGGCGTGCCGGGCGACGTGGCGGTGAACCGCTACGACGTGCACGGCGACCCCGACCCGATCTTCTTCCTCGGCTACTGGCGCAACGAGGACGCGACGGCTCGCAAGTACACCGGCGACTGGTGCCGCACCGGCGACCTCGCCACGCGCGACGAGGACGGCTACCTGTGGTACCAGGGCCGCGCCGACGACGTCTTCAAGGCCGCCGGCTACCGCATCGGCCCGAGCGAGATCGAGAACTGCCTGGTGAAGCACCCCGCCGTGGTGAATGCCGCGGTGGTGCCCAAGCCGGACGCCGAGCGCGGCGCCCTGGTCAAGGCCTACGTCGTGCTGGCGCCGGGCGTCGCGCAGCAGCGCATCGCGGTGCGCGAGCAGCAGGACTTCGACGCCGGGCTGATCGCCGAACTGCAGCTGCACGTGAAGGGCAAGCTGGCGCCGTACGAATACCCGAAGGAGATCGAGTTCATCGAGGCCTTGCCGATGACCACCACCGGCAAGGTGCAGCGCCGCGTGCTGCGCCTGCAGGAGGAGGAGCGGGCCCGCTCCCGCCGCGCGACGTAGGACGCCTCTGGCCGCGCGCGTCCCCTCCGTCCCTCCTGCTGGGCCGGGACGGCCCGGTAAGTTCGGTCCATGGCGAAGGACTGGCGAAAAGGCGCGCTCTGGGTCATCGCGGTGTTGTTCGCGGCCGTGCTGGTCGGCTGGGCGGTGATCAGCTGGCAGGGCGACGCGGCGATGCCGATCGCGCGCAGCATGGGCGGGCCGCCGGCCCCGGCTGCCAGCGCACCCGCGATTCCCGCGTCCGCGGCGGTGGCCGAGGCGGCCCCGGCCTGCAAGGAAAGCCCGCTGCTCGCCCGCAAGGATGAGGACGACGGCCAGGAGCGCCTGCAGGCCAAGCCGGCCGGCGCGAGCGCCGACGAGGTTGCGTCGCTGATCCGCACCGGCAAGGAAGCGGCCGCATCCGGGCGGCAGCGCGACGCCGAAGTGTCCTTCCTCAACGCCTGCCGCAACGCGGTGCAGCTGCAGGGCGACGACGCGATCGCGCTGGCCGACGCGATGTACCAGCTGGCGCGCCTGTACGCCAATGCGGCGGCCCTGGGCGCGAAGAAGCCGCAGGCGCTGTACGAGCGCGCCGAGCGCCTGTACGAGGCGAGCCTGGCCGCCTACACCGGCCGCTACGGCCCGGACAGCGAGAAGACGAAGTTCGCGCAGCAGGGGCTGGAGACCGTGCGCGTGGCGACCGGCCACACCGGGCAAGCCCCGGTCGCGAAGGCGGCGCCGGAACCTGCGCCTTCACCGGCACCGGCCGCGCCGGTCGTGGAGGCGCCGGCGTCGACGCCCGCAGCCGAGCCGGTGCAGGAGGCGAAGGCGCCGGAGCCCGCGCCGGCAAAGCCCGCCGCGGAGAAGAAGCAGGCCGCCAAGCCGCCGGCGGAGAAGAAGGCCGTTGCCGAAGCGCCCACCGGGAAGAAGCCCGTGGCGGAAGCGTCCGCCGAGAAGAAGCGCGAGCGCCGGCCGCGTCCGCAAGTGGAGCCCGAGCCGGAGTCCGCGCCCGTCGAGGCGCAGGCGCCCGAGCCGCCGCCGCCCGCCGCCTTCATGGGAGCGCCCGCCGACACGGCCGCGCCCACAGCGGAGGGTTCGGCCGGCGTCGCCGAACCTCAGTAGAGCACCTGGCAGTTCTCGCAGAAAAAGCTGCGCCGCTGGGTCCGCCCCAGGTATTCCTTCTTCAGCGGCAGGTTGCAGCGCGGGCAGGTCCGCTTCGTGTGCGCCAGCCAGTGCTTCTTCAGCACGTACTGCTTCTTCCACTCGTAGAAGTCGAAGCTGTACTGCCGCGCCTCGCGCACCAGCTCGCGCAGCTTCCTGGCCGGCAATCCTCCCACCGTGGACAGCGGGTGCACGCGGATGCGGAACAGCACCTCGTTCTTGATGATGTTGCCGACGCCGGCGAAGAGGTCCTGGTCCAGCAGCGCGTCGCACACGAGCGTGCCGGGCTGCGCGCGCAGCCGCGCGAGCGCCAGCTTCTCGTCCCAGTGCGGCGACATGACGTCGGCCCACCAGTCGTACACCAGGTCGATCGGCTCCTCGATGAAGCGCACCGAGCAGGCGTAGAAGTTGATCTCGCCGATGTCGAAGCCCAGGTGCAGGCGCGGCACCGCCCAGGGCTTGTCCTCGTTGATGCGGTAGCTCCCGAACAGCATGAAGTGCACGCGCAGGCTGAAGTCCGGCAGCTCCACGAGGAAGTGCTTGCCCCAGCTGCGGAAGGACTCGATGCGCTGGTCCAGCAGCCGCTCCTTCTCGATGGTGGTGTTGCCCGCCACCCGCCGGATCGTCTGCCCGAGGAAGGGAGTGGCCTGTTCCTTCAGGATGACGATGCTGGGGCCTTCGGGCATGCCGCTAATATCGGCGACCGGAATCCATTCACGAGCTCTCTGTAACTCCATGCAAACCATCCAGCTCGGCCAGAGCGACCTGCACGTCACGCCCGTGTGCCTCGGCACCATGACCTTCGGCGAGCAGGTGAACGAAGCGGACGCCCACGCGATCCTGGACCGCGCCCTCGCGCGCGGCGTGAACTTCCTCGACACCGCGGAGATGTACTCGGTGCCGGCGCGCGAGGCCACCTATGGCGCCACCGAATCCATCATCGGGCGCTGGCTCGCCGCCCGCCCCGGCGTGCGCGGCAGGATCGTGCTGGCGACCAAGGTCGCGGGGCCTTCCCGTGGCATGCCCTGGGTGCGCGCCGGCCTGGGCATGACGGCCGACGACATCGTCGCTTCGTGCGAAGGGTCGCTGCGGCGGCTGCGGACGGAGGTGATCGACCTGTACCAGATCCACTGGCCCGAGCGCAACGTGCCCGCCTTCGGCCAGATCTACTACGACCCGGCGAAGGAGCGCACGCAGACCGGCATCCACGAACAGCTGGAGGCGATGCAGAAGCTGGTGCGCCAGGGCAAGGTCCGCCACATCGGCCTGTCCAACGAGACGCCCTACGGCGTCCACGAATTCGTGCGGCTCGCCGAGCAGCACGGCCTGCCGCGCATCGCCACCGTGCAGAACCCGTACTGCCTGGTGAGCCGCGGGGTCGACAACGCGCTGGACGAGACGATGTACCGCCTCGGTGTCTCGCTGCTCGCGTATTCGCCGCTCGGCTTCGGCCTCCTGACCGGCAAGTACGACGAGAGCGGCACCGAAGGCCCGGCCGCGCCGAAGCAGGGGCGCATCGCGAAGTACGACAGCGTGCGGGCGCAGCGCTGGGGCCGCCCCGAAGCCCTGGCCGCGGCGCGCCGCTACAACGCGCTGGCGCGCCAGCACGGCCTCACGCCCACGCGCATGGCGCTCGCCTGGTGCTACGGCAACTGGCGCGTCGCCAGCACGATCATCGGCGTGACCTCGCTCGCGCAGCTGGACGAGGACCTCGACGCCTGGGGCACGAAGCTGTCGCCGGAGCTGCTGGCGGAGATCGACAAGGTGCGCTGGGAACTGCGCGACCCGGCGGCTTGAGGTGCTGGGGTTCGCTGGCGCTCACCACCAGCCTACGTACCCCCGACCGACGATTCGTAGGGTGGTGGTGAGCGCAGCGAACCCCACCGCCAAGTTTCGCAATATTCGTAGGCTGGTGGTGAGCGCAGCGAACCCCAGCAACACACACCATGGCGAAGAAAGACCACGTCAGCGAAACCCCCGCCACCGCCTTCCTCAAGGCGCACGGCGTCGCCTTCACCGAGCACCCCTACGAGTACCTGGAGCATGGCGGCGCGCAGCACAGCGCGCAGGTCCTGGGCTTCGACCCGTTCACCGTCGTCAAGACGCTCGTGATGGAGGACGAGAAGGCGCGCCCGCTGATCGTGCTGATGCACGGCAACCGCAAGGTCTCCACCAAGAACCTCGCGCGCCAGATCGGCGCGAAGTCGGTGGAGCCCTGCAAGCCCGAGGTCGCCAACCGCCACAGCGGCTATCTCGTGGGCGGCACCTCGCCCTTCGGCACGCGCAAGGCGATGCCGGTGTACATCGAGGAGAGCATCCTCGCGCTCCCCCGCATCGTGCTCAATGGCGGCCGCCGCGGCTACCTGGTCGGCATAGCCCCGCAGGTCTGCGTGCAGCTGCTGGACGCGAAGCCGGTGCACTGCGCGCTGGCAGAATAGCGCCGGAGACAACGAGAGGAGGAGCCCGGCGATGGAAGCGATCAACCCCCTGCTGGCCGCGCTGGCGGCCTACCTGCTCGGGTCGCTGGCCTTCGCGGTGATCGTGAGCAAGGTGATGGGCCTGTCGGACCCGCGCACCTTCGGCAGCAGGAACCCGGGCGCGACCAACGTGCTGCGTTCGGGGAGCAAGCCCGCCGCCGTCGTCACGCTGCTGCTCGACGCGCTGAAGGGCTTCGTGCCGGTGCTGCTGGTCAAGCTGTTCGGCCGGCCCTACGGGATGGAGGAGGGCACCATGGCCATGGTGGGCCTGGCCGCCTTCCTGGGCCATCTCTATCCCGTGTTCTTCCGCTTCCAGGGCGGCAAGGGCGTGGCCACCTTCATCGGCGTGGTGTTCGGCATCCACTGGGTGCTGGGCGTCGCCACCGGCCTCACCTGGCTGATCATCGCCTTCTTCTTCCGCTACTCGTCGCTGGCGTCGCTGGTCGCGGCGGTGTTCGCGCCCGTGTACTACCTGCTGGGCGACCGCCTGCAGTGGTACGCCGAGAAGCCGGTCGCCCTGGCGCTGTTCGTGATGGCCCTGCTGCTCGCCTGGCGCCATCGCGCCAACATCCAGCGCCTGCTGCAGGGCAAGGAATCGCGGCTGGGGGCGAAGAAGGCCTGAGGCCGGATCACTCCTCCGCGATCACGAAGCGCGTCACCACCGGCGGCGCTTCGCCGGTGTGGAAGGACAGGCGCCGGTCGCGCAGCTTCGCGTCGTCGGCCGTGATGCGGTCGAAGCGGCGCAGGTGCTCCGTCCACGAGGCGTCGATGATCTGCTCGACGTAGCGCGCCGGGTCGTAGATGTCGTGCAGCAGCTGCCAGTCCAGCGCGCCCTGGCGCAGGCGGCTGCGCCGGCTCTCCTGCATCACCGCGAGGAAGGCGTTGGTGCGCGCCGGGTCGATCCGGTACTCCACCCGCACCTGGATGCGCCCGGCTTCCGGCGGCGCGTCCACGCGCGGGCCCTTGAGCGTGCGCGAGGGCGACAGGTCTTCCTCGCTGCCGCGGTCCACCACCAGCCGCTGCGCGACGGCCATGCTGATCACGCTCGTCACCGCCGAAATCGCCAGCGCCGCGGCGATGCTGGTCCAGGTGGCGACCTGGCCCCAGAGCGCCGCGCCGATCGCGGTGGACCCCATCAGCGCCATCTGGTAGATCGCCATGCCGCGTGCCCGCACCCAGTCGGGCAGCGCCATCTGCGCGGCCACGGTCAGCGAGTTGGCCACGGTGATCCAGGCGGCGCCCGCCAGCACCATCGCGGGCACCGCGACGTAGATGCTGGGCGCGAAGGCCACCAGCAGCGCCGACGCGGACTGCACGGCGGTTCCCGCCAGCACGCGCGGCTCGAGCGTCATGGCGGCGCGGATGCGCGGCATCAGCAGCGCCGCGATGATCGCGCCCACGCCCATGGAGGCCAGCAGCACGGTGAAGGTGCCCGCCTGGCCGCCGGGCAGCTGGCGCGCCACCAGCGGCAGCAGCGCCAGCAGCGCGGTGGAATGCAGGAAGAAGAGGGCGATGCGCAGCAACACCGCTCGCAGGCGGCTCGACTGCCGCACGAACTGCACGCCCACGCGCATGGCGCTGGCGAAGGGCTCGCGCCCGAGCGGGCTTTCCTGGTGCACCCGCCGCCAGCGCATGATGGTCAGGCCGGCGACGATGGACAGGGCAGCGTTCAGCACGAACACGTAGGCGCTGCCGAGCCCCGCGATCAGCGCGCCGGCGACCAGCGGCCCGATGATGCGCGAGGCGTTCATCGCGATGCCGTTGAGCGCCAGCGCCTGCGCGAGCTGCGGCCGCGGCACGATCTCGGGGATGATCGCCGCGAACACCGGCCAGCGCATCGCCAGGCCGACGCCGTTGGCGAAGGTCAGCGCCAGCAGCAGCGGCGCCGTGAGCTCGTCCAGCAGGATGACCACGCACAGGATGCTGGCCACCGCCGCCACCCAGAACTGCGTGGCGATGAAGTAGCGGCGCCGGTCCACGGTGTCGGCCAGCGCCCCGCTCGGCAGGCCCAGCAGGAACACGGGCAGCGTGGACGCGCTCTGCACCAGCGCCACCCACAGCGGCGAGGGCCCGAGCGTCGTCATGAGCCAGGCCGAGGCGACGTCGTTCATCCACATCGTGGTGTTCGCCGCGAACCAGGCGAACCACAGCATGCGGAACACCGGCGCGCGCAGCGGGCCCAGCGCGCTTTCGGGGGGCTGCCGCACGGGCAGCGCTTCGGGGAATTCGGAGTCGCGCAAGCGGGCCTAGTACCTGCGCTCCAGCACCAGCTGGTCGTTGTGGCGCGTCATCTGGAAGCGGGTGAGGAAGCTGTTGCCCAGCAGGATGTGCGGCATCGACGCCGGCAGCACCGCCGCGTCGACGTCGTACACCTCGACGTCCCCGATGCGCACGGAGGCGAGCTTCACCTGGTACATGGTGGTCACGCCGTTGGCCGTGCTGGCGCGGGCGACCCGCCCTTGGCGGTAGGCGATGCCCAGGCGCTCGGCCTCGGCCACGCTCATGGCGACCGACGTGGCGCCGGTGTCCACCAGGAACTGCGTCGCGCGCCCGTTGATGGCGCCCTGGGTCACGAAGTGGCCGCCGCCGCCGGCCGTGAGCACGATGCGGTCGCCGCGCGGGCTGGCGCCGCCCGCGCCGCCGACGCTGGCCGGCGCGTCGCCGATGCGCAGCGTCTGGCGCCGGCCGGCGATTTCCACGACCGCCTGGTCGCCCGCCGTGGAGAGGACCTTCACGCCCTGGTGCGTCTCGCCGGGGGCCACCGATTTCGGGGCGCCGCCGTCGACGATCAGCAGGGCCTTGCGTCCCAGCATGCCCTGCAGCGTCACCGTCTGCGCCGCGGCGCCTCCTGCGGCCAGCGCGAACGCCAGCGCGATCAGGCTCCTGTGCATGTTCAGTCCCGGAAGTTCGTGAACGACAAGGGTAGCTCGGCCATTTCCTTCCGCACAAGGGCCATCGTCGCCTGCAGGTCGTCGCGCTTGGCCCCCGTGACGCGCACGGCATCGCCCTGGATGGCCGCCTGCACCTTCACCTTGCTTTCCTTGATGAGCTTCTGGATCTTCTTCGCCTGCTCGGACTCGATGCCGCTGCGGACCTTGAGGACCTGCTTGACCTTGTCGCCGCCCGTCTTCTGCACTTCGCCCTTGTCCAGGAACCGCACATCGACGTTGCGCTTGGCCAACTTGGCGACCAGGATGTCCATGACCTGCTGGAGCTGGAACTCGGCATCACCGGTGAGGGTGATCTCCTTTTCCTTGATCTCGATGGCCGCCGCGGTCCCCTTGAAGTCGAAGCGGGTCCCGATCTCCTTGGCGGCGTTGTCCACGGCGTTCCTGACCTCCACCATGTTCGGCTCGCACACGGTATCGAATGACGGCATATGGGAATTCCTCCTGCACCTGTGACACGGCTGCTTGGTCCACAATTCTCCCATGATCGTCGAGTCCAACGCCCCGCTGCAACCGCACAACACGTTCGGCATCGTCGCGCGGGCCCGGACCATGGTGCGGGTGAAGAGCGCGGCCGACGTGCACGGCGTCCTGGCTCATCCGGAGCTGGGCGCCGAGCCCAAGTTCGTGCTGGGCGGCGGCAGCAACATCGTGCTGACCGGCGACGTCAAGGCCGTGGTTCTGAAGGTGGAGGTGGCCGGCCGCGCCGTCGTGGAGGACGGCCCCAAGGCCACCATCGTGGAATTCGGCGCCGGCGAGAACTGGCACGACGCCGTCACGTGGACGATCGACCAGGGCCTGGGCGGCCTGGAGAACCTGGCGCTCATCCCGGGCACCGTCGGCGCCTCGCCCGTGCAGAACATCGGCGCCTACGGGATCGAACTGCAGGACCGCTTCGAGTCGCTGGACGCGATCGACCTGGCGACCGGACGCGAGTTCACGCTGGACGCGGCGCAGTGCGCCTTCGGCTACCGCGACTCCGTGTTCAAGCATTCGCCGGCCCGCGACAGCGACTTCGGCCTGGCCGGCCGGGCGCTGATCCTGCGCGTGCGGGTGCGCCTGCCCAAGCCCTGGAAGCCGGTGCTGGGCTACCTGGACCTGCAGCGCAAGATCGCCGAGACCGGCATCCAGCAGCCGACCGCCCGCCAGGTGTACGACTGGGTCTGTGCGATCCGCAGCGCCAAGCTGCCGGACCCGCGCGTGATCGGCAATGCCGGCAGCTTCTTCAAGAACCCGACGGTGACGCCCGAGCAGTGCCAGGACATCATCGCGCGCGATCCCGGGATCGTGCACTACCCCATGCCGGACGGCTCGATCAAGCTGGCCGCGGGCTGGCTGATCGACGCCTGCGGCTGGAAGGGCAAGTCGGTGGGGCAGGCGGGCGTCTACGAGAAGCAGGCGCTGGTGCTGGTCAACCGGGGCGGGGCGACCGGCGGCGAGGTGGTCACCCTGGCGCGGGCGATCCAGACGAGCGTGTACGAGCGCTTCGGCATCCGGCTGGAGCCGGAGCCCGTGGTGGTGTAGATGTGGGTTCCGTAGGCTGGCGGTGAGCCGTCAGGCGAACCCCAGCAAGCTACCAGACCCGCTGCGCCCCGACCTCCTTGTCGGTGAGCAGCACCCACACCGCGAGCACCGTCACGGCCAGCCCGGTCAGCAGCGCGTTCTGCATCGCCACGCCATGCCCGTCGAAGCCGAGCAGCCAGGGCGCGATGACCAGCGCCACGCCCAGCCCGACGTCCATCCACTCTTCCCAGGCCTGCGGCACCTGCATGGCGCCGACGCTGGAGGCGATGAGCAGCAGCCCGATCGCGACGGCGCTCGTCGTCGCGATCATGAGGCCGCTGAATCCCAGCAGCCAGGGGGAGAGGACGAGCCATGCACCCAGGATGGCGTTGACGGGATCCTGCCAGTGCTTCACCTGCTTCATGGCGCACCTCCTTCGACGCTTGCGCGTGCTGCCTGCGGGAATCATAGACCTGCGGGCGAAAGCGTGCCAGTCGCGGCTCGGGCGGCGGCAGGGCCTCTCACTTGCGGGGCCGGGCCTTGCGCTCGTACTTGCGCCAGTACTGGAACTCGTCCTCGTGCACCTCGAGGTCCAGCTCGCTCACGCGCAGCTGCAGCCGCTCCTGCACGTCCAGCACGGCCTTGTTGTAGATGCTGGGCCCGATCTCCTCCAGGAAGAACCCGAGCAGGCCGCCGGCGGCGACGTTGCCGATCGGCTCCTCCATGTTCTCGCGGAAGTAGCGTTCGATCGAGGCGATCGCCTGGGCGCGGAGGTCCTTGGGGAGTTCGATCGCCATCGTTCGCCTCACACGCGGAGCAGCCCGCGAAAGCCGCGCGCCGCGTAGTACGACTGCGCGCCGTTGTGGTACACGAACACCTGGCCGTAGCGGTGGTCGCAGAAGAGGGCGCCGCCCAGCGCGCGGATCTCCGGCGGCGTGCGGATCCAGCTGGAGGTCTTCGCGTCGAAGGTGCCGAGTTCCTGCAGGGCCCGGTACTGGGCCTCGTCCAGGAGCTCGATGCCCATGGCCTCGGCCGCCTGCACGGCGCTGCCCTGGGGCTTGTTCTCCTTGCGCGCATCGAGCGCCTCGCGGTCGTAGCAGAGGCTGCGGCGCCCGGCGGGGCTCTCGGCGGCGCAGTCGCAGAACGTGAACTGTCCCGACTTCCTGTCGTGGCCGATCACGTCGGGATCGCCGCCGCTCGCTTCCATGGCGGCCAGCGACGCGAGCGCGCCGGGATTCGCTTCCAGCCGTGCCTGCACGTCGGCCCAGGCCACGCCCTTGTGGCGCTGCATGTGCTTCTCGAACCGGGCCTGCAAGGCGAGGAGCAGGTGTGCGCGTTCCTGTGCTTTCATGGGGGGCAGTGTCTCAGGGCAGGCGCGGGCTTGCCAGCCCGCCATGCGGATCGAGCGCCTTGCGCAGGCGCGTCGCCACGCTGACGCGTCCGGGGCCTGCGTAGTTCGCTTCGTACACCGCCAGGCGATCGGGCAGGTGCTCCAGCAGGAGCAGGGTGGCCGGCTGGCCGCGCTCGGCCTGTGTGATGCGCAGTGCGAGGGTGCCCAGCTGCAGCCTCCGCGCATACACGTAGGTCCGGCGACCGCGCCCGTCTTCGTGTCGGAACAGCGCAGCCGCACGAGCCCCGGCTTGCCTTCGCTCACGTCCTGCAATTCGGCGCCGTCCGGCGACAGGCGCCAGCGGCGCGTGGACAGGTACTCCTGCCCTTCGCCGGCCAGGCGCACCTTCACGACGATGTCGGAAGGCCGCGGCTGCTCCACGCGCGTGACCGGGCCCTCGCTCTCGTGGAAACGCAGGCGCCGCGCGGCGATGCGCAGGCGCGAATCGTTGCGGCCGCTGCCGCAGTCGGTCAGGCGCGCGTTCCACTCGCCGCGGAAGGCCGGCGGGACCTCCTGCAGGACGGGCGTGGCGGGCGTGGAAGGGGAGACGGAAGGTGGCGCGGCCGATTCGCCGCTGCAGGCGAGGGCCGCGAGGGCGGTGGCCAGGCCCGGCGCAAGGCGCGCCGTCGCGCGAGGAAGGGAGCACTGCATGCAGCGATTCTCCCCGCGCGGCGACGAAACGGTTGTATCAGTCCTTGCCCAGCGACGGCAGCGGCGCGTCGCCGCCCGTCACGAGCAGCCCGCTGCGGGCGTAGATCCCCAGCTTCTCGCGCGTGTCGGTGATGTCCAGGTTGCGCATGGTCAGCTGGCCGATGCGGTCCTTGGGCGAGAAGGGCGCGTTCTCCACCTTCTCCATCGACAGGCGCTCCGGCGCGTAGGTGAGGTTGGGCGACTGCGTGTCCAGCAGCGAGTAGTCGTTGCCGCGGCGCAGCTCGACGCTCACCTCGCCCGTGACGGCCCGCGCCACCCAGCGCTGCGCCGTCTCGCGCAGCATGATGGCCTGCGGGTCGAACCAGCGGCCCTGGTACAGCAGGCGGCCCAGCTTGCGGCCGTTGTCGCGGTACTGCTCGATGGTGTCCTCGTTGTGGATGCCGGTGACCAGGCGCTCGTAGGCGATGAACAGCAGCGCCATGCCGGGGGCTTCGTAGATGCCGCGGCTCTTGGCCTCGATGATGCGGTTCTCGATCTGGTCGCTCATGCCCAGGCCGTGGCGGCCGCCGATGCGGTTGGCCTCCAGGATCAGTTCCACCGGATCGTCGAAGGTCTTGCCGTTCAGGGCGACGGGCTGGCCTTCCTCGAAGCGCACGCGCACTTCCTCGGGCTTCACCTCGACTTCCGGCTTCCAGAAGGCCACGCCCATGATCGGGTTGACGATGCGGATGCCCGAATCGAGGTGCTCCAGGTCCTTGGCCTCGTGCGTCGCGCCCAGCATGTTGCTGTCGGTGGAATACGCCTTTTCGGCCGACATCTTGTAGCCGAAGCCCGCCGCGTTCAGGAAGGCCGACATCTCCGCGCGGCCACCGAGTTCGTCGATGAAGGCCTGGTCCAGCCAGGGCTTGTAGATGCGCAGCGCCGGGTTCGTGAGCAGGCCGTAGCGGTAGAAGCGCTCGATGTCGTTGCCCTTGAAGGTGCTGCCGTCGCCCCAGATGTGGACGTCGTCCTCCTTCATCGCCGCCACGAGCATCGTGCCCGTCACGGCGCGGCCCAGCGGCGTGGTGTTGAAGTACATCTGCCCCGCCGTGGAGACGTGGAAGGCGCCGCACTGCAGCGCCGCGATGCCCTCGTGCGCCAGCTGCTTGCGGCAGTCCACCAGCACCGCCTTCTCGGCGCCGTACTCCATGGCCTTGCGCGGGATCGCGTCGTAGTCGGGTTCGTCGGGCTGGCCCAGGTTGGCCGTGTAGGCGTAGGGGACCGCGCCCTTCTTGCGCATCCAGTGCAGCGCGGCGCTGGTGTCCAGGCCGCCGGAGAAGGCGATGCCGACTTTCTGCCCCAGGGGCAGGCTTTCGAGGATGGTGCTCATGTCTTGGGATCAGCCGTAGTGGCAGATGTAGTGGTAGGCCTCGGCCACGCGGATCTCGAAGCTGGAGTTGGCGGGAATGGAGAACTTGTCGCCCGGGCCCGACCGGCGCCATGCGTCGCTGCCGGCCAGCTTGTACTCGCAGCCGCCGCCGACGCATTCCATGATCTCGGCCGCGCCGGTGTTGAAGGTCAGGGTGGCGGGCAGCACGACGCCCACCGACTTCCTCGTGCCGTCGGCCAGCGTGAGGCCGTGGCTGACGCACTTGCCGTCGAAGTAGACGTTGGCCTTCGTCTGCACGGACGCGACCTGGAGGGTTTCGGTGGTCATGGGCGGTTTCCGGGGAAACCGTCGATTTTAGGCGAGGGCGTGCAAGCCGCCCCGGAATGAAAAAGGGCGCCCGCGGGCGCCCTTGCTTCTTCACACCTGTCGAGACTCAATGGCGCCAGTGGCCGTGGCGGTGGCCGCCGCCGCGGAACACGAAGCCCAGCGAGATGCTGGGATACCAGGGGCGGTACGCCGGGTACGGATAGGCGGGATAGACCGGGTAGGGCGCATAGACCACCGGCGCGGGCGTCGTCACGACCACCGGGGCGGCCTGCACCGTCTGCACGGGCTGCACCTGCACCGGCTGGACCGCCTGCGCGGCCTGCACGGGCGGGGCGACCACCACCGGCGCGTTCGACGGCCGGGTGTTCGTGCTCGCCACCGGCGTGACGTTCAGCGTCACCGTGGCGCCGGGGTCGTAGGGCATGCGGGTGGAGAACTCGCGGCCGGCGTATTCGTAGGTCACGTCGTAGCCCACCGTGCGGTTCTCGTAGGTGGTCTCGGTCACGCACTGCGGCACCGACTGGGCGTAGCGCTGGTTGCTGGCCTCGATGTTGTTGCCGACGATCGCGCCGAGCGCCGTGCCGGCCACGATGGCCGCGCCGGTGCCCGTGCCGCCACCGATGGTGCTGCCGATGGCGCCGCCCGCGAGCGCGCCGAGCAGGCCGCCGCCGCCGGAGGTCTGGGGCTGGACGACGGGCATCTGGCTGCACACCTGGCGGGGCACGGCCACCTGCTCGATGACGGGAGTGCTGGAGAGGACGCGGCCGACTTCCTGCGCGTGGACGCCCAGGGCGGCGAGGCCGAGCGCGGCGAAAAGGACGGACTGTTTCATGGCGGGAAAACTCGTTGAACTGCTGGTGCTGAAAGTTTATGCAGCGGCAAGAGGTTCTGCAGAGCTTTACGGTAAAGGGCCGGTAAAAAGTCCAGGCTCAGGAAGCTTTGCGCACGGGCCAGGCGCCCGGGTCGAAGCCGACCGTGACGCTGCCGTCCGGCCACTCCACCACTGGGCGCTTGATGATGCTGGGCTGCGCCAGCATGAGGGCGCGGGCCCCTGCTTCGTTGCCGGCCTGCGACTGCGCGGCGGTGTCGAGCTTGCGCCACGTCGTGCCCTGCCGGTTGAGCAATTTTTCCCATCCGGCCGCCTGGATCCAGCGGTCCAGGTGCCCGGGCGGCACGCCGTCCTTCCTGAAATCGTGGAAATGGTGGTCCACGCCCGCGGCGGCCAGCCAGTTGCGCGCCTTCTTCACCGTGTCGCAGTTCGTGATGCCATAGAGGGTGATCGCCATGCCGGCATTGTCAGGCCTCGCGTTCGAAGAACGCCAGCCCCAGCGCGGCGACGGCCCGGTAGAAGTCGGCGGCGGGCGCGGCGGCCAGGTCCTGCAGGCAGCGCGCCGACCAGCCGGCCAGGTGCCGCCCGAAGAAGGCCTGCTGGGTGGCGGGCGCGTGCCCCCACTGGATCAGCACGCGCATGGCCTCGCACAGCGCGCCGAGGTGGTCTTCCTGCTCCGGCGCGTCGGGCGCGCGGGCCAGGCCGAGCGCCTTCAGTTCGTCGCGCAACTGCAGCAGGGGGCCGCCCGCCGGCAGGTCGTCCGCGTACTGCGCCCGGCAGGGCCGGCCCCGCAGGGGGCCCGCGCCGGAGAAGAGCTGCCGGTGTTCGGCGAGCGCGGCCGGACCGCAGCGGCGCGCGGCGTCGAACAGGTCCGCCCACGCGAGGCTCATGGCGTCGTCGTGCGGCGGCCCGGGCGGGGGCAGGGCGGCGAGCGCCGCGACCAGTTCCTCGTCGGGCCCCAGCAGCAGCGCCGCCAGCAGGGCGTACACGTCGGCGCGATCTTGCTCTTGCGACACGGCCAGGGACTTCGCGGATCGGTGGCAACGGATTCGCGTGCAGCATAGGCAAGCGGACTCTTCCATGCGGGATTCCGCGCGCTTTTTTTCGCCGACCGCGCGCAGGCTGGACAATGCGGGCATGAAAGAACTCGGCGAATGGCTCGCGCACTGCGAGCGGCTGCACCCGAAGGGCATCGACCTCGGGCTGGAGCGGGTGCAGGCCGTGGCGCAGCGGCTGGCGCTGCGCTTCGGCTGCCCGGTGATCACGGTGGCCGGCACCAATGGCAAGGGCTCCACCTGCGCGATGCTGGAGGCGATCGCCCTGCAGGCGGGCTGGCGCACGGGCGTCTACACCTCGCCGCACCTGGTGCACTTCGAGGAACGCTGCCGCATCGGCGGCGAGATCGTCCAGGCCGACGCACTGGTGCCGCACTTCGAACGCGTCGAGGCGGCGCGCGGCGACACGAGCCTCACCTACTTCGAGTTCACGACGCTCGCGATCCTCAGCCTCATGGCCGCCAGCCAGCTGGAGGTCGCGATCCTGGAGGTCGGGCTCGGCGGCCGCCTCGACGCGGTGAACGCCATCGACACCGATTGCGCGATCATCACCAGCATCGACCTGGACCACACGGAGTTCCTGGGGCCGGACCGCGAGAGCATCGGCCGCGAGAAGGCCGGCATCCTGCGCGCCGGCAAGCCGGCGATCGTGAGCGACCCCGTGCCGCCGCACAGCGTGATCCAGTACGCCGAGGCGCTCGGGGCCGACCTGTGGCTGGTGGGCCGCGACTACAACTTCACCGGCGACAAGCAGCAGTGGGCGTGGGCCGGGCGCGGCCGGCGCTACGCCGGCCTGGGCTATCCGGCGCTGCGCGGGGCCAACCAGCTGCTCAACGCCTCGGGCGTGCTCGCCGCCTTCACGGCGCTGCGCCAGCGCCTGCCCGTGACGGCGCAGGCGGTGCGCAACGGGCTGGCCATGGTGGAACTGCCGGGACGCTTCCAGGTCGTGCCCGGCCAGCCGGCGCTGGTGCTGGACGTCGCCCACAACCCGCACGCGGTGGCGACGCTCGCGGCCAACCTCGACGCGATGGGCTTCTACCCGGTGACGCACGCGGTGTTCGGCGCGATGGCCGACAAGGACCTCGCGCCCATGTTCGCGAAGATCGCGCCGCTGGTGGACCGCTGGTACTTCACCGACCTGCCGACGCCGCGCGCAGCGTCGGCCCGGGCACTGCTGCAACGCTGGGAGGCCTTGCCCGGCTACCCCAAGGTGCCGGCGAGCACCCACGCGAACCCCGAGGAAGCGCTGCATGCCGCGATGGCCGCTGCAGAGCCCGCTGATAGAATTCTGGTGTTCGGATCGTTCTACACGGTGGGCGGCGTCCTGCAGCGGGGAGTGCCCCGCCTGTCCGCCAAACACCTCGGCTGACCCTCCCATGGCCTTGTTCAAGTTGCGCAAAAAGGTCGACGAGCCGAAGGCCGCGGCCGCACCGGCCGAAAGCATCGAAGCGCTGCGCCGCCGCGCGCGCCACCGCCTCATCGGCGCGGTGGTGCTGGTGCTGGCCGCCGTGATCGGCTTCCCGCTGCTGTTCGACACGCAGCCCCGCCCGGTGGCGGTGGACATCCCGATCGAGATCCCCGACCGCAACAAGGCGATGCCCCTGCCGTTGCCGCCCCAGGCGGCGACGCCCGTGGCCGCCGGCAAGGTGACGCCGGTGCCCGTGCCGGCGCCCACGCCCGTGAGCGAAACCCGGCCCGAGCCGGCGGCCGCCGCGGAAAAGGCGGAGGCCAAGGCGGCCCCGGCGGAGAAGGCCGCGAAGGCCGAGCCGGCCGAGAAAGTTGCCAAGGCGGAACCGGCGGCGAAGGCCGAACCGGCGGAGAAGGCAGCGAAGGCGGAAGCCGCCGACAAGAGCCGCTACGTCGTGCAGGTCGGCGCCTTCGCGGAAAAGGACAAGGCGCGGCAAGCCCAGCTGAAGCTGCAGCGGGCGGGCCTGCGCAACTACACGCACGTGGCCGAGACGAAGAACGGGCCGCGCATCCGGGTGCGCGCGGGGCCGTTCTCCTCGCGGGCCGAGGCCGACAAGGCCGCCGAGAAGATCAAGGGGCTGGATTTGCCGGCCGCGATCCTCACCTTGTAAGTGGCTGCGCTGGACTGGCTGGTCTTGATGCTGCTCGCGGCTTCCGTGCTGCTGGGACTCTGGCGCGGCCTGGTGTACGAGGTGCTGTCGGTGCTGAACTGGCTGGCCGCCTTCGTGCTGGCGCAGTGGCTGGCGCATCGCGCGGCCGCGCTGCTGCCGCTGGGCGGCGCCGGCGAGCCGGTGCGCCATGCGGCCGGCTTCGTGCTGGTGTTCGTGGTCGCGCTGTTCGCGGGCGGGCTGGTGGCCTGGCTGACCAAGAAGCTGGTCGAGGCCGTGGGCCTGCGGCCGGTGGACCGGGCGCTGGGCGGCGTGTTCGGCCTGGTGCGCGGCACGGTGGCCGTGCTGGCGCTGGCGCTGGTGATCCACCTGATGGGCCTCGCGGACGGGGCGTGGTGGACGGAATCGATGACGGCCGGCGTTGCGACGGCGGCCTTGCGGGGTTTGAAGCCGGTGGTGCCCGAATCGTTCGGTGCCTACCTTCCGGCCTGAAGGGAAACGTTTATGTGCGGGATCGTCGGCGTCGTCAGCCAGGGGCCGGTCAACCAGCTGATCTACGACGCGCTGCTGCTGCTGCAGCACCGCGGGCAGGATGCTGCCGGCATCGTCACGCTGCAGGGCCGCAAGGTCTACATGCACAAGGCCAAGGGCATGGTGCGCGACGTCTTCCGCACGCGCAACATGCGCGCGCTGCCGGGCAACGCGGGCCTGGGGCAGGTGCGGTATCCCACGGCGGGCAACGCCCACAGCGAGGAAGAGGCGCAGCCCTTCTACGTGAATGCGCCCTTCGGCATCACGCTGGCGCACAACGGCAACCTCACGAACGCGCAGGCCCTCAAGGCGGAGCTGTTCTCCGGCGACCACCGGCACATCAACACCGAGAGCGACACCGAGGTGCTGGTGAACGTGTTCGCCCATGAGCTGGAGCGCACCACGCGCGGCCTGCCGCTGACACCGCAGGACGTGTTCTCGGCGGTGGGCAACGTGCACCGGCGCATCCGCGGCTCCTATGCCGTGGTGGCGCTGATCGCCGGCCACGGCCTGCTGGCCTTCCGCGACCCGTACGGCATCCGGCCGCTGTGCATCGGCCGCGGGCCCGACGGCACCGTCATGATCGCCAGCGAGTCGGTCACGCTGGAAGGCACGGGCCAGAAGTTCGAGCGCGACATCGGTCCCGGCGAAGCCGTGTTCGTGGACCTCGAGGGCAACGTGCACACGCGCCAGTGCGCCGACCAGCCGCAGCTGAAGCCCTGCATCTTCGAATACGTGTACCTCGCCCGGCCCGACTCCGAGCTGGACGGCATCTCCGTCTACCGCGCGCGGCTGAACCTGGGCGAGACGCTGGCCAAGCGCGTGATCTCCACCGTGCCGCCCAACGAGATCGACGTGGTGATCCCGATCCCGGAATCGAGCCGGCCGAGCGCGATGCAGCTGGCGCAGCTGCTGGGCCTGCCCTACCGCGAAGGTTTCGTGAAGAACCGCTACGTCGGCCGCACCTTCATCATGCCGGGGCAGGCGGTGCGCAAGAAGAGCGTGCGCCAGAAGCTCAACGTGATCGCCAGCGAGTTCAAGGGCCGCAACGTCCTGCTGGTGGACGACTCCATCGTGCGCGGCACCACCAGCCGCGAGATCGTGCAGATGGCGCGCGACGCCGGCGCCCGCAAGGTCTACCTGGCCAGCGCGGCGCCGCCGGTGCGCTATCCCAACGTGTACGGCATCGACATGCCGACGTCCAGCGAACTGGTCGCGCACGGCCGCACGGTCGAGGAAATCCGCGAGATCATCGGCTGCGACGCGCTGATCTACCAGGAGGTCGACGGCATGAAGAACGCGATCGGCCGCCTGAATCCGAAGCTGGACGGCTTCGACGCCTCCTGCTTCGACGGCGTCTACGTCACCGGCGACATCAATCCCGACGACATCGCGCGCATCAACGAGGCGCGGATCGGCCAGGAAGACCCGCTGGAAGAGAGCACCACCCGCCTCGCGATCCCGAATCCCCAGGAAGCCTGAATTGACCGAGAAGAAGAAACTGCCCGACGGGCTGCACCCCGACACGCTCGCCGTGCGCGCCGCCGTGGAGAAGAGCCAGTACGGCGAGAACTCCGAGGCCCTGTACCTCACCTCCAGCTTCACCCAGCCGGACAGCGAGACGGCGGTGCGCCGCTTCGCCGGCGAGGAAGAGGGCTACATCTACTCCCGCTTCACCAACCCCACCGTCGCCAGCATGGAGCAGCGCCTGGCCGCGATGGAAGGCATGGAGGCGGGCATCGCCGCCGCCAGCGGCATGGGAGCCATCCTGCTGCTGTGCATGGGCCTGCTGAAGGCCGGCGACCACGTGGTCTGCTCGCAGTCGGTGTTCGGCTCCACGGTGAAGCTGCTCGGCACCGAGATGGGCAAGTTCGGCGTGCAGACGAGCTTCGTCCCGCAGACCGACCTGGCCGCCTGGAAGGCCGCGATGCGGCCGGGCACGAAGCTGCTGTTCGCCGAGACGCCGACCAACCCGCTCACCGACGTGTGCGACATCCAGGCGCTGGCGGACATCGCCCACGAGGCCGGGGCGCTGCTGGCCGTGGACAACTGCTTCTGCACGCCGGCGCTGCAGAAGCCCGTGCAGTTCGGCGCCGACATCGTGGTGCACTCCGGCACCAAGTACCTCGACGGCCAGGGCCGCGTGATCGCCGGCGCCCTGTGCGCCAGCCAGCAGTTGGTGAAGGAGAAGTTCGTCCCCTTCATGCGCAGCGCCGGCATTACGCTGTCGCCCTTCAACGCCTGGGTCGTGCTCAAGGGCCTGGAAACCCTGGGCATCCGCATGGAGGCGCAATCGCAGCGCGCGCTGGAGCTCGCCCGCTGGCTGGAGGCGCACCCCAAGGTGGAGCGCGTGTACTACCCGGCGCTGGAGAGCCATGCCCAGCACGCGCTGGCCATGAAGCAGCAGTCGGGCCGCGGCGGCGCGGTCGTCTCCTTCGACGTGAAGGGCAAGGACCCGGCCGAGGCGCGCCGCAATGCCTTCCGCGTCGTCGACGAGACGCAGCTGCTCTCGATCACCGCCAACCTGGGCGACGTGAAGAGCATCATCACGCACCCGGCCAGCACCTCGCATGGCCGGCTCACCGAGGACCAGCGCCTGGCCGCCGGCATCCGGCAGAACCTGCTGCGCCTGGCCGTGGGCCTGGAACACCTGGACGACGTCAAGGCCGACCTGTCGCGCGGCCTGGACCTGCTGTGAACGACGCCGTGAAAGTCAGAACCCGCTTCGCCCCCTCGCCGACCGGCTTCATCCACCTGGGCAACATCCGCTCGGCGCTGTACCCGTGGGCGTTCGCCCGCTCGCAGGGCGGCACCTTCATCCTGCGCATCGAGGACACCGACCTGGAGCGCTCCACGCAAGCCTCGGTGGACGTGATCCTGGAAGGCATGCGCTGGCTGGGCCTGGACCCGGACGAGGGGCCGTACTACCAGATGCAGCGCATGGACCGCTACCGCGCCGTGATCGCGGAGATGCGCGAGAAGGGCCTGGTCTACCCCTGCTACATGAGCGTGGCGGAGCTCGACGCGCTGCGCGAGCGCCAGATGGCCGCCAAGGAGAAGCCGCGCTACGACGGCACCTGGCGCCCCGAGCCGGGCAAGACGCTGCCGCCGGTGCCCGAAGGCGTGCAGCCGGTGCTGCGCTTCCGCAACCCGATCGGCGGCTCGGTCGTGTGGGACGACAAGGTCAAGGGCCGCATCGAGATCAGCAACGACGAACTCGACGACCTGGTGATCGCCCGTCCGGACGGCACGCCCACGTACAACTTCTGCGTGGTGGTGGACGACATCGACATGCAGATCACGCACGTGATCCGCGGCGACGACCACGTGAACAACACGCCGCGCCAGATCAACATCTTCCGCGCCCTCGGCTACGAGCCGCCGGTGTTCGCGCACCTGCCCACCGTGCTGAACGAGCAGGGCGAGAAGATGTCCAAGCGCAACGGCGCCAAGGCCGTCACCCAGTACCGCGACGAGGGCTACCTGCCCGACGCCATGGTGAACTACCTGGCGCGCCTGGGCTGGTCGCACGGCGACGCCGAGATCTTCAGCCGCGAGCAGTTCCTGCAGTGGTTCGACCTGGACCACCTGGGGCGCAGCGCCGCGCAGTTCGACGAGGCCAAGCTGCGCTGGGTGAACGCCCAGCACATGAAGGCCATGGACGACGCGGCCCTGGCCGTGATCGTCAAGGACCTGCTGGAGCAGCGCGGCATCGCCACGGATGCGCGGCTGGCCGGGATCTGCGGCCTGTTCAAGGATCGCTGCGACACGACCCTGGTGCTGGCCGACTGGGCGCAGCGCTTCTACACGGACGTGCAGCCCGATCCCGCCGAGGCGGCGAAGCACATCACGGAGGGCGTGCGCCCGGCGATCAGCATGCTGGCCAGGATGCTGGAGGCGTGCCCGTGGACGAAGGAGGACATCGCCGAGGCGGTGAAGGAAACCCTGCGCGCCACCGGCCTCAAGATGCCGCAGCTGGCCATGCCGGTGCGGGTGCTCGTGATGGGCACGGCGCAGACGCCCTCCCTGGATGCTGTCCTGAGCCTGTCGTTGCGGCAGAAAGTTCTGGAGCGGCTGCGGAGCGCCTGAAAATCGACATATAATGCGAGGCTCGACACCTGCAAGGGGGTATAGCTCAGCTGGGAGAGCGCTTGCATGGCATGCAAGAGGTCAGCGGTTCGATCCCGCTTACCTCCACCACAGATGTCGAACGGAAATCGTCCAGGTTTTGACCCTATCGTCTAGAGGCCTAGGACATCACCCTTTCACGGTGAGTACCGGGGTTCGAATCCCCGTAGGGTCGCCAAGTTTGGCTGCACTTGTTGTCCGCGAGGACAGGAAAGCAGCCCCGACGCGGAGTGGTAGTTCAGTCGGTTAGAATACCGGCCTGTCACGCCGGGGGTCGCGGGTTCGAGTCCCGTCCACTCCGCCAAGCTTCGAAAGGCCTCGCACCCGTGCGAGGCCTTTTTCCTTTCCGACCGATCATCGCGCCATGAGCAGCCAGGACAAGATGCTCGCCCTGCTGGACGCCTTCAGCCCGGAGGCGCCCGTCTGGTCGGCCGAGGAGCTGGCCGCCCGCTTCGAGCTGCCGGCCTCCACCTGCTACCGCTACCTGAAGTCGCTGCACCAGGCCGGCCTGCTGGCCCGGGTGGGCAGCGGCTCCTACGTCGTCGGCCCGCGCGTGCTGGCCCTGGACCGCATCGCCCGCCTTTCCGACCCCGTTTACAGCGTGGGCAGCCCCGTCGTCGCGGCGCTCTCGCGCCGCACCGGCTTCAGCGCGCTGCTGTCGGTGCTGTACAGCGACTCGGTGATGTGCGTCCAGCAGGTCGCCACCGCCGACGCGCCCGCCGGCCTGTTCGGGCGCGGGCAGCAGCGTCCCCTGGTGGCCGGCGCCACGGCCAACGTGATCCTGGCGCACCTGCAGCCGCACCAGCTGCGCAGCGTCTTCACGCGCCAGCGCGAGCGCATCGCCGCCGCCGGCCTGGGCAAGGACTGGGAGCAGCTGCGCGCGAACCTGGCCGCGATCCGCGAGCAGGGCTACAGCTTCTCCGCCGGCGAATACCGCTCCGGCATCGCGGGCCTGGCCGCGCCGCTGTTCAACAAGGACGGCGAGGTGCTGGGCAGCATCGCGCTCGCCACGGGGACGAAGTCGCCCAAGCTGGAGCAGTTCAAGGCGCTGGCGCCGGCGCTCATCCAGGCGGCTGCCGACATCTCGCACGGCATCGCCGAAAGCGCCAACGTGGTGGACCTGCCGGCGCGCGCATTGGGATAGCGGGACGCGGGGTCTTTCCGGAGCGTTCCGAAAAGTCTCCTACAATGTGAGAATCTTTTCGGACTCCTCCAGCGGCTCCGCCGCGCCTGCATGACCCCTTCCCTGAACGAGATCCTTCGCAACCCCGTGAAGGACAAGCTGGCCCGCGGCGAAGTCGTCGCCTCGATGATGGTGCGCCTGGTGCGCGGCGTCGAGATCGCGCGCATCGCGAAGTCCGCCGGCTTCGACACCTTCTACATCGACATGGAGCACTGCAGCTTCTCGCTGGAAACCACCAGCCAGATCTGCATGGCCGCCCTGGAGATCGGCATCCCCGCGTTCGTGCGGGTGCCCGCCAACACGCCCGAGTACATCTCGCGCGTGCTCGACGGCGGCGCCGTCGGCGTGATCGCGCCGCACGTGCGCAGCGCCGCCCAGGCGCGCGAGGTCGTGCGGCACGCGCGCTTCGCGCCGCGCGGCGACCGCTCCGCCAACGGCGGCCTGCCGCACCTGCAGTACCGCAGCTTCCCCGCCGCCGAGGCCAACCCCGCCCTCGACCGCCAGACGATGGTGATCGTCATGATGGAAGCGGTCGAGGCGCTGGAGCAGGTGGAGGAGATCGCCGCCGTCGACGGCGTGGACATGATGCTGGTCGGCACCAACGACCTCACGGCGGAATGGGGCATCCCCGGCCAGTACGACGACCCGCGGGTCGCGGCGGCCTACGAACGCACCATCGCCGCCTGCCGCAGGCACGGCAAGCACGTCGGCATCGGCGGGCTCGCCTCGCGCCCCGACCTGGTGGAGAAGTTCGTGCGCCTCGGCGCGCGCTTCGTCTCCACCGGGACGGACCTTTCCTTCCTGATGGCCGCCTGCACCGCCAAGGCGAAGGCCGTCGCCACCCTCAACCCCTGAACCCCAAGAACGGAATCCGCATGCAGTTCACCCGCCGCACCCTGGCGCAAGCCGCGCTCGCGACCCTGGCCCTCGCCGCCACCGCCACGCCCGCCCTCGCGCAGGGCAGCTATCCCGACAAGCCGGTGAAGATCGTGGTGGCGTTCACGGCCGGCGGCCCGACCGACGTGGTCGCGCGCCTGATCGGCCAGAAGCTGTCCACGAAGTGGGGCCAGCAGGTCATCGTCGACAACAAGCCCGGCGCCGCCGGCCTGCTCGGCTCCGAGCTCGTGGCCAAGGCGCCCGCCGACGGCTACACCCTGCTGATGGCCACGGCCGGCAACCTGACGGTCAACCAGCACCTGTACAAGAACATGAAGTTCGACCCGGTGAAGGACTTCGCGCCGATCGCGCAGACCGCCGGCGTCGACTTCGTGCTGGTGACGCAGCCGAACGCGCCCTTCCACAACGTGAAGGAGCTGGTCGCCGCCGCCAAGGCCAAGCCGGACACGATCACCAGCGCCACCTCCGGCAACGGCGGTGCGCCGCACCTGGCCGCCGCGCTGTTCGAGAACGAGGCTGGCGTGCAGCTGACGCTGGTCCCGTACAAGGGCACGGCCGACGCCGTGAACGCGGTGCTGTCCGGCCAGACCCTGCTGGACTTCGACGCCGCCTCGCAGGTCGTGCCGCACATCCGCGCCGGCAAGCTCAAGCCGCTGGCCGTTCTGGGCACGAAGCGCTCCGCGCTGCTGCCGGAAGTGCCGACCATGGCCGAAGCGGGCCTGCCCAACTACAACTTCAGCAACTGGTTCGGCCTGGTCGGCCCCGTGGGCCTGCCGAAGGACGTGCTCGCGAAGCTGCAGAAGGACGTCGCCGAGGTGCTGCAGGATCCCGAACTGCGCGCCAAGTTCCAGACCATGGGCCTGCAGCCCGGTTCCGGCACGCCCGAGCAGTTCGCCGCGCTGATCAAGAGCGACGCCGCCAAGTGGGCCGCCACCATCAAGGCCGCCCACATCGGCATGGAGTAAGGGCCTCGCCATGGGCATGACCATCACGGAAAAGATCCTGGCCCGCGCGGCGGGGCTGGACACGGTGCGCCCCGGACAGTTCCTGGACTGCAAGGTGGACCAGGTCGCCAGCATGGACCTGCAGGGCAAGCTGGTGTTCAACACGCTGGGCAAGCTCGGCTCGGAACAGCTGTTCGACACCAGCCGCGTCGCGCTGACGCTGGACCACCAGAGCCCGGCGCAGACGGTGGCCATCGCCGACGTCCATGCGGCGATCCGCAGCGCGGTGAAGAAGTACGAGGTGAAGAACTTCTTCGACGTCGGCAGCGGGATCATGCACGTGGTCATGCCCGAGCGCGGCCTGGTGCTGCCGGGCGAGCTGGTCATCATGAACGAGTCGCACACGCCCACGGGCGGCGCGATGGGCGCCGTGGTGATCGGCGTCGGCCAGACCGACGCGGCCGTCGCCGCGGCGCTGGGCGAGATCTGGCTGGTGGTGCCGGCCACGATCCGCGTCAACCTGCGCGGGCGACTGCCCGAGGGCGTCACGACCAAGGACGTCGCACTGCACCTGATGCAGCTGCTGGGCTACGAGCGCAAGGCGATCTACAAGACCATCGAGATCGGCGGGCCCGGCGTCGCCGCGCTGTCGATGGACGCGCGCTTCACCATCACCAACTACTGCTCCGACATGGGCGCCAAGTCGGCGATCTTCGAGCCCGACGAGATCACGCTCGCCTATGCGCACTCGCGCGCCCAGCGCGAATTCACGCCCGTGACGAGCGACCCGGACTGCGCCTACGAGGAAGTCATCGACGTCGACCTCGACACGCTCGAGCCCCTGCTCGCCTGCCCGCACGCGCTGGACAACATCCACAGCGTCGCCTCGCAGGCCGGCAAGACCATCCACGAGGCCTTCATCGGCACCTGCACCAACGGCCGCTTCGAGGACCTCGCGGCGGCGGCGCGCATCGTCGCCGGCCGCAAGGTGGCCCCGGGCGTGCGCTTCGTCGTCGTGCCCGCCTCGCGCGAGGTGTACCAGCGCGCGCTGAAGGCCGGCCACATCGCCACGCTGTCGGACGCCGGCGCGCTGGTGTTCCCGCCCGGCTGCGGGCCCTGCATGGGCGAGCACAGCGGCGTGCTCGGCGCCGGCGAGGTCGCGATCAGCTCGGGCAACCGCAACATGAAGGGGCGCATGGGCAGCCCCGATTCCGCCGTGTACCTCGGCTCGCCGCAGACCGTGGCGGCCTCGGCAGTGCGGGGCGTCATCACCGACCCGCGCACGCTGCAAGCGATCCCCCAGGAGGAGCCGGCCCATGCCGAATGAGATCCGCGCCGGCGCCTACCGCGTCGGCGATGACGTGAAGGCGCTGGAGATCATGCCCACGCGCTTCAAGAGTTCCAACGCGCTGTCCGATGCGGAGCTGGCGCGGGCGGCCTTCGCCGACCTCGATCCCGGCTTCTCCGCGAAGGCGCTGGCCGGCGAGTACGGCATCGTCGTCGCCGGCGTCAACTTCGGCGGCGGCGGCAAGACCGTCGAAGGCCCGGTGTTCGCGCTGCGCGGCGCCGGCGTGAAGCTGGTGATCGCGGATTCCTTCGCGCGCTACTTCCTGCGCAACGCGATCAACAACGGCTTTCCCATCCTCGTGTGCGACGGCATCTCGCGCGCCGTGCAGACCGGCCAGGAACTTTCGGTGGACCTGGAAACGGCGCGCATCACCAGCCTGGCGACCGGCCAGGTGCTGCAGGCGACGCCCCTGTCGGGAACGGCGCTGGAGATCCTGGCCGCCGGCGGCCTGGTGCCGTACGCGAAGCGCAAGCTGGCGGCGCGGCAGGCGACAGCCGCGTAGCTGGCGTGGCCGGCCGGGGATGGCCGACAATGGGCATCCCGAGCAAGAACCAACCCGAAGAGACGCATGGACCTGTCACGCTTCCCCCGCCGCCGCTACACCTCCTTCGCCACGCCGATCGAATTCCTGCCCCACTTCAGCAAGGCCCTGGCGGCCAGTTGCCCCGGCGGCAAGGGTCCGCGCATCTGGATCAAGCGCGATGACATGCTGGGCCTGTTCCCCGGCGGCAACAAGACGCGCAAGCTGGAGTTCCTGGTGGCCGACGCGCTGGCGCAGGGCGCCGACACGCTGGTGACCTGCGGCGCGCCGCAGTCCAACCACTGCCGCATCACGCTGGCGGCCGCCGTCAAGGAAGGCCTCAAGTGCCGCTTCGTGATCGAAGAGCGCGTGCCCGAGAGCTACCGGCCCGACGCGAGCGGCAACAACTTCATGTTCCGCCTGCTGGGCGTCGAGGCGATCACGGTCGTTCCCGGCGGCAGCAACATGGCCGCGGAGATGCAGAAGGTCGCCGACGAAGTCGCGCGCCTGGGCCGCAAGGCCTACATCATCCCCGGCGGCGGTTCCAACGCCATCGGCGGCCTGGGCTACGTGGCGTGCGCGCAGGAACTGCAGCAGCAGCTGTTCGAGCAGGGCCTCGCCATCGACCGCCTGGTCGTCGGCTCCGGCAGCTCGGGCACGCACGGCGGCATCGTGGCCGGGTTCCTGGGCAACAACATCCGCATCCCGGTCACCGGCATCGGCGTCAGCCGCGACCCGGCCGACCAGGCGCCGCTGGTGCTGAAGGAGGCCCAGGCCGTGCTGGACCTGCTGGGCGTGGACCTGCGCGTGAAGCCCGAGGACGTGCAGTGCGTCGGCGGCTACTGGCAGCCGAAGTACTCGGTGCCGAACGCGCGCATGGTCGAGGCCGTGCAGATGCTGGCGCGCACCGAAGGCATCCCGCTGGACCCGGTGTACACGGGCAAGATCATGGCCGGCCTGATCGGCATGGCGCGCGCGGGCGACCTGAAGGCCGGCGAGAACGTCCTGTTCCTGCACACCGGTGGGCTGCCCTCGCTGCACGCCTACGAAGCCGAGGTGCTGGGCGACACGAAGGGCCTGCCGGCCTGAGGCCATGCCGCGGCACGTCGGCATCGTCGGCTGCTCGTCCGAGGGCGCGGCCCTCTGCTACCGCACGCTGTGCACCGAGGCGGCGCAGCTGCTCGGTGCGCACCGCCATCCCGAGGTGTCGCTGCACACGCCCTCGCTGCACCTGTACGTCGAGCGGCTCGAGGCCGGCGACCTGCAGGGCGTGGCGGACCTCATGCTCGCCTCGGCGCAGAAGCTGGCGCGCCTCGGCGCCGAGCTGCTGATCTGCCCCGACAACACCATCCACCAGGCCTGGGCGCTCGTGCAGGAGCGCACGCCGCTGCCCTGGCTGCACATCGCCGACGTGGTGGCGCGGGAGGCGCGGCGGCGCGGCTTCCGCAAGCTGGGCCTCACCGGCACGCGCTGGCTGGTGGAAAGCGAGGTCTATCCCGAGCGGCTGCGGGAGCACGACCTCGATTTCGCGCGGCCAACCGAAGCGCAGCGCATCGAGGTCGGCCGGCTCATCATGGACGAGCTGGTATGCGGCATCCAGCGGCCGCAGCAGGTGGACTACCTCGCCGGCGTGATCGAAGGGCTGAAGCAGCAGGGCTGCGACGCCGTCGTGCTGGGTTGCACCGAGCTGCCGCTGATCCTCGACGACACCAACTCGCCCTTGCCCACGCTCGACTCCACGCGGCTGCTGGCCCGCGCGGCCTTGCACTGGGCGGTGGAAGAGTAGCACCGCCCGCCGAAACTTCACGCGTCCCCCGCGCTCCTGCGCCCGTGTAGCGCCCCGTCCTACAGCATCCTTGTGCGTTAGTTCCTAGGATGGCCTGCATGAGCACGAGGAACGGGCCCCACGCACGCGCCAGCGCGGCCGACGACGCGCGGCCCTCCGGTGCCGGGAGCAAGACCATGCGCTACAGCCGAGCCGAATACGCCAAGGTCCTGGCGCTCCAGGAGGAAGTGGCGCGCGCCGACGCGGACTACCAGCGCCTGCGCAACGCCTACCTGGAGATCGCCCAGAACGAACCCGACCACGAGGTCGCCCTGGCCATGGTCGGCGCCGACATGGACCGCGCCCATGCCCGCCTGCAGGCGCTCATCGGCCTGCCTCGCCTGCCCTTCACCCACGAGCCCAGCGCCGTCATGCGTCGGGAGGCGCAGCGGCTGGCCGAGGAAAAGCACTGACGGCGCCGGCGCCCCGGCGGCAGCAGAATGCACCCATGCCCCCCGCGGGACCCGCGGCCGGCCCCAGAGCCCGTTCCGACCCATGAACGTTTCCACCCCGCCCACGCACCCGGTCGAACCGGACCCGTATCCGCCGCAAGGCGATGCGCCTCCGGCCAATCCGACGCAACTGCCCGTCGAACCCGAGTTCGGGCAGGCGCTGCCTCCGGCGGAACCGGAAGATCCCGGCGTGGTGAAACCCAAGATCTGAAGCATCAGCAAACCAAGGAGTTCTCCATGCCCACCCTGCGCACGCCCCGCGGCATCACGCCGCCCGCGCCCGGCCTCGAACGCGAGGAGCCGACCTTCGTCCCCGAGGAGGACATCCCCGGGCCGGAGGGCCGCTACACGACGCGCTCCGAACGTTCGGCCGTCCGCGACGAACTTCCGCTGGGAAGCTCCGAGCGGGAATGAACTGGACTCCGCCGCCGCCGGGCACGCCGCCGACCGACGCGCCCAAGCCCGCCAATCCCGAGCCGACCGCGCCGCCGGTCGATCCGGAGAAGGGCACGGTGCACGACCCCGAGCAGGGGAAGTCCGAGCACCCGAAGCAGCAGCCCCGCTAGCTGGCGGCGGACAGCAGGCCCTGGGCGTCGTCGTCGGCGCCCGGCAGCGGCGTCGCCTTGGCGAGCGCCATCCACACGCCGAAGGGCAAACCGGCCCGCGCCGGCCGTAGCGCCGCCCGCGCGACGGCCAGGCGACCGTCGGCCTGCACCGTCATCACGCCGCACTCCGGCGGGATCTCCTCGGGCCGCGCGATCGCGCGGCCCCGCGCGTCGTTGCCCAGCACGTACCAGCACTCGCCCAGGTCGCGGTAGGCGGCGCGCTTGCCTTCCTGCCGCAGGTCCGCCAGCAGGTCGGGGCGGCGCACCTTGATCTCGTGCACGATCGGCTCGACGTAGCTCTCCACCGAGGTATGGCGGATCGAGAACACGTCGGGGCGCGCGACGCACCAGCGCAGCGGCCGCGCCGGATCGCCGCTGGGCACCTGCGCGCGCAGGCTCAGGCCGGTCCAGGCCAGGCGCCCGGCGCGCGCCATCTCCTGCGCGACCCGCTGCACGAGGGCCTCGTGGGCCGAGAGCGCCGAGCGGTTGCGCGCGAGCACGGCCGCGAGCCAGTGCACGCCGGCCTCCGTGACGCGCAGCGTCTCGTGCCCGCCGTCCGCGCGGATGCGCTCGAGCAGGCCGGCCGCCAGCAGGTCGATCTCCAGCGGGTCCTGGCTGGGCCAGCCCGCCGAACGGTAGACGTCGCGCAGGCGGCGCGCATGGGCGCGCGTGAGGGCGGCGCCGGAGGCAGGGGAGGGCAGGACGGCGGAGGACATGGCCAGGGGGCGCAGTGTACGGTCACCGGTAGGTACTATCCCACGCTGCCACGCGGGCCCCGCTTATCGCCCGGCCTGAGTGGGTGCACACAATGTGCCGCATGGTTGAGAAATCCATGGAGTCCCTGCGCGCCGCCGCCCTTCCTCCCGCCCTGGCGGGTGCTCCGGCGCGCACGGTGCTCTACGGCATCACGGCGGTGCGGCTGGAAGGCAGCCAGGTCTCGGAAGTGATGATGGGCATGATCGATCCGAGCCTGGAGCACTGGGACCTGCGTCCGGCGCCGACGCGGCTCGTCGAAGTGGTCGACCGGCTCGTCGAGGGCGACACCATCGTCACGCTGTTCCCGACGGAGCGCGGCACCCTGCAGATGGGGCCGCAGGTGAAGGTCGACGTGCTGCCCGAGGGCACCGAGACGCTCGCGGCGGCGGAAGAGCGGCCGGGGCGGAGGTTGGCGGATTTGCCAAGGTTTTGAGCTGGGGTTCGCTGCGCTCACCACCAGCCTACGAATCCTCCTGCCGTCTGCAACGATGCCCGTAGGCTGGCGGTGAGCGCAGCGAACCCCAGCAACCCTAGACCTGCGCCCGCAGCGCCGGAATCCTGACCAACCCCGTCGACAGCGCCGTCCCGCAAACGATCACCATCCCGCACGCCAGCATCCAAGGCGTCACCTGCTCGTGCAGGAAGAGCGCCCCATAGAGCACGGCGAACACCGGCACGACGAAGGTCACGGCGAGCGCGCGAGCCGGGCCGGTCTGCTCGATCAGGCGGAAGTAGAGGATGTACGCGACGCCGGTGCAGAGGATCCCCAGCACCACCAGCGCGAGCCACGCCTGCGCGCCCGGCATCTGCTGCGGCCGCAGCCACAGGGCGGGCAGGGCGAGCCCCACGGCGGCGCCGAGCTGGCTGCCCGTGGCCGTCACCAGCGGCGGGAGGCCGCTCAGGTAGCGCTTGGTGGCGCTCGCCGCCAGCGCGTAGCAGACGCACGCGAGCAGGCAGGCCAGCACGGCCCAGGCCGGCGCGATGCCGTTCGCGCCCGCCTTGAAGCTGGCCTTGTCCCAGGCGAGCAGCGCCACGCCCAGGAAGCCGATGGCCAGCCCCAGGATGCGCGAGCCGGTCGGCCGGTCGCGCAGCCACACCCACGCGACCAGCGCGCCGAACAGCGGCACCGTCGCATTGAGGATGGCCGACAGCCCGGTCGTGATGGACAGCAGCGCGAACGAGAACAGGAAGAAGGGAATGCCGGAATTGAGCAGGCCCACCACCGCGATCACCGGCCAGTGGCGGCGCAGCACGTGGCCCTGGCCCTTCCACAGCAGGATCGGCAGCAGGAAGGCCGCCGCGACGCCCACGCGCACGGCGGCGGTCGGCAACGGCCCGAACTCCACGACCGCCAGCCGCATGAACAGGAACGAGGAGCCCCAGATCGCCGCGAGCGCGGCGAAGTCGATCATCGAAGCGAAGGACATGGACTAGCGCACGCCTTCCATCTTCAGCAACGCCGTCTTGCGCTCCAATCCCCCTGCATACCCCGTCAAGGACCCGCCGGTGCCCAGCACGCGATGGCAGGGCACGACGATGCTCACCGGATTGCGCCCCACCGCCGCGCCGATCGCCCGCGCTGCCTGGGGCCGGCCGAGACGCCGCGCCAGTTCGGCGTAGCTGGTCGTCCCCCCGCGCGGGATGGCGAGCAGCGCCGCCCACACGTCCTGCTGGAACGGCGTGCCCGCCTGCAGGTCCAGCGGCAGTTCGAAGGACGTCCGTTCGCCGGCGAACCAGGCGCGCAGCTGCGCGACGGCTTCCTGCAGGACCGGATGTTCCGGATCCTCTCGCCAGCCGCTGGCGTCCGGTCCGTGGCGCTGGCCGACGAACCACACGCCGGCCAGGCCGCGGTCCGTCGCCGCCAGCAGCATGGGGCCCAGCGGGCTCTCGTAATGCGCGCACACGCGCGGGGAAACGGTCTTCTTCATCTCACGCTCCTTGAAGACAGCGCGCTCCACGCGCGCACCACCGCGTAACTCCTCCAGGGCTTCCAGGCCTGCGACGCCGCCTCGGCCTCGCGCGCCGGCTGCTTCATCTGCTGCACGCCCAGCGCCTTGTGCAGCGCCACGTCGCCGGCCGGGAAGGCATCGGGCCAGCGCAGCGCCCGCATCGCGATGTACTGGGCCGTCCAGTCGCCGATGCCGGGCAGCTCCTTCAGGGCAGCGATCGTGGCCGGCACGTCGGCGCCCGCGTGCAGCGCCAGCCGGCCTTCGGCGACGGCCCGCGCGATCGCGACGATCGCCGCCTGCCGCTGCCGCACGATGCCCAGCTGGCCCAGCGCGTCGCCTTCGGCCGCCGCCAGCACCTCGGGCGCCGGGAACGCGTGGTGCAGCGCCGGATCCGGCGTCGCGACCGGGGCGCCGAAGCGCTGGACCAGCCGCTGCGCCAGCGTGCGCGCCGCCGCCACCGTGATCTGCTGGCCCAGCACCGCGCGCACGGCCAGCTCGTAGCCGCTCAGGGCGCCCGGCACGCGCAAGCCGTCGCCGAGCGGGAAACTGCCGTGCAGGCGCGCATTGATCGCATGCGGATCGGCGTCCAGGTCCAGCGCCGCCCGCAGCCGCCGGATCACGAGCGGCAGCACGCCGTGCAGCGACTCGCTCACGCGCAGCAGCACCTGGTGGTGCGCCTCGTCGAATTCGGCCACCAGCCAGCCTTCCCAGCGCCGGCCGTTGGCGTCGAGCGCCAGCGTCCGGGCCAGCTGGCGCTCGCGCACGGCTTCGAGTCCATCGATGGCGCGCGTGCGGAAGAAGCCCAGCATGGCATCGACGTCGTACGGCGGCCGGTAGCCGAGCCGCACGACGCAGGACGCGTCGCGCTGCGCGCCTTCGCGCCGCAGCGCGCCCGGGCTCAGTCCGTAGTGCGCCGTGAACGCGGCGTTGAAGCGGCGCACGCTCCCGAAGCCGCTGACGAGCGCCACCTGCGTGATGGGCAGCGGCGTGTCGGCCAGCAGTTGCTTGGCGCTCAGCAGCCGCCGCGTCTGCAGGTACTGCAGGGGCGACACGCCCAGCTGCGCCTCGAAGATGCGGCGCAGGTGACGGTCGCTGATGCCCAGCCGCTGCGCGACGCGCTCCACGGACGGCGTCTCGCCGCCCCAGGCTTCCGGCTCGTCGAGCAGCCGCGCCGCCTGCTGCGCCAGCACGGCGCTCGCGTCCTGCAGCGACCAGCGCAGCGCCTGCGGCGCCAGCTCGGGCCGGCAGCGCAGGCAGGGCCGGAAGCCGGCCCCTTCCGCCTGGGCCGCGTGGGCGAAGAAGCGGCAGTTCTCGCGCCGGGGCGTCCGCACCTTGCACACCGGCCGGCAGTAGATGCCGGTGCTGGTGACGCCGGTGAAGAAGCTGCCGTCGAAGCGCGCGTCGCGCGTCTTCAGCGCCAGGTAGCAGGCGTCGGGATGCAGTGGCGGCTCGGCGGGACCCATGGGCTGCATGATACGCAGCGCCGGCGGCGAGACTGGCCGTTTCCGGACATGTTCCTGCGGGCCCGCCGCCTAGAATGGACCGGACCCGTCTTTCCGTCCGACTTTTTTCCCATGCAGCTCAGCCCCAGCATCTTCAAGGCCTACGACGTCCGCGGCATCGTCCCTTCCACCCTGACGGAAGAGGTTGCCGAGGCCCTGGGCCGCGCCTTCGGCACTCTCGCCAAGCGCGAGGGTGAACAGACCGTCGCCGTCGGCCGCGACGGCCGCCTCAGCGGCCCCTCGTTGTCCGCCGCCCTCGTCCGCGGCCTCGTCGCCGCCGGCGTCGACGTCGTCGACGTCGGCATGGTGACGACGCCCATGCTGTACTTCGCCGCCAGCACGCTCGCCAACAGCGGCATCCAGGTGACCGGCAGCCACAACCCCAAGGACTACAACGGCTTCAAGATGGTCCTGGCCGGCCGCGCCATCTACGGCGACGAGATCCAGGCGTTGCGCAAGCTGATGGAAAGCGGGCCGCAGGAGGCGCCCGCCGCGCCCGGCAAGGTCCGCAACGTCAACATCTTCGCGCCCTACCGCGACCGCATCGCCGGCGACATCAAGCTCGCCCGGCCCATGAAGATCGTCGTGGACTGCGGCAACGGCGTCGCCGGCGCCTCGGCCCCCGAGATCTTCCGCGCCATCGGCTGCGAGGTGATCGAGATGTTCAGCGCCGTGGACGGCAACTTCCCGAACCACCATCCCGACCCGAGCAAGCCGGAGAACCTGCGCGACCTGATCGCGAAGCTGAAGGAGACCGGCGCCGAGCTGGGCCTCGCCTTCGACGGCGACGGTGACCGCCTGGGCATCATCACGAAGGACGGCCACAACATCTTCCCCGACCGGCAGATGATGCTGTTCGCCCGCGACGTGCTCTCGCGCGTGCCGGGCGCGCCGATCCTGTTCGACGTGAAGTGCACGCAGCGGCTCGGCCCCACCATCGCCGAGGCCGGCGGCCGGCCCGTGATGTACAAGACCGGGCACTCGCTGATCAAGGCGAAGATGAAGGAGCTGCAGGCGCCGCTGGGCGGCGAGATGAGCGGCCACATCTTCTTCAAGGAGCGCTGGTACGGCTTCGACGACGGCACCTACGCCGGCTGCCGCCTGCTGGAGATCCTCTCGCGCTCGCCCGACCCGAGCCAGGTGCTCAACGACCTGCCCACCAGCTACTCGACGCCGGAGCTGAACGTCCCCTGCCAGGAAGGCGAGCCGCACCGCGTGGTCGCCGAACTCGTGAAGAAGGCGAGCTTCCCCAGCGCCCAGGTCTCCACCATCGACGGCCTGCGCGTCGACTGGCCGGACGGCTTCGGCCTCGTGCGCGCCTCGAACACGACACCGGTGCTGGTGCTGCGCTTCGAGGGCCACACGCAGGAGGCGATGCACCGCATCGAAGGCGAGATGCTGTCGCTCCTGCGCAGCGTGAAGCCCGACGCGAAGATCGGCGAAGCGGCGCACTGAGAAACGAAAGCGGACTTCCGGACGCAGAGGTCGCAAAAGTGACGCAAAAGACGCAAAAAAAACCTTGATGGATGTTCTTTTGCGACCTTTGCGTATCCTTTGCGACCTCTGCGTCCGGCTGTCCGCATTCTCTTGAACATCCTCCTCGTCAAGCTTTCGTCCCTCGGTGACGTCGTGCACGCGATGCCGGCCGTGCAAGACCTGCGCGCGGCGCTGCCGGATGCGCGCATCGACTGGGTGGTGGAGCGCGGCTTCGCGCCGCTCGTGCAGCGCTGCGAGGGCGTGCAGCGGGTGATTCCCTGCGAGTTGCGGCGCTGGCGCAAGGCGCCGCTCGCGCGCGCGACCCGGGCGGAGTGGCGGGCGTTCCGGACGGACCTGCATGCGCTGGCCTACGACGCGGTCGTCGACCTGCAGGGGCTCACCAAGTCGGCGCTGGTCGCCCGCATGGCGCGGCTCGCGCCCGGCGGCAAGCGTTACGCCATGGCCAACCGCACCGCCGGCTCGAGCTACGAGGCGCCCACGCGCTGGGTCGCCGACGTCGCGATCCCGCTGGAGCCGCACGTGCACGCTGTCCACCGCTCGCGCGAACTCTGCGCCCGCGCCTTCGGCTATGCGCTGCAGGGCCCGCCGGGCTACGGCCTGGCCGCCGGCGCCGGCCAGCGCGGCGATGCCGTCGCGCTCATCCACGGCACGTCCCGCGCCGACAAGTGCTGGCCCGAGGACCACTGGATCGACCTCGGCCGGCGCCTGGTCGCGCAGGGCCACGGCATCGCCCTGCCGCACGGCAGCGACGAGGAGCGCGAGCGCAGCCAGCGGCTCGCGCAGGCGATCGGGCCGCAGGCCGAAGTCTGGCCGCGGCTGGCCCTCGACGCGCTCACGGAGCGGCTGGCCCGCTGCGCCGGCGCGATCGGGGTGGACAGCGGCCTGAGCCACATCGCCGTGGCGCTGGACCTGCCGCACGTGCAGGTCTACAACTTCGACACGGCCTGGCGCACCGGACCGCCGGCCGATGCGGGCCGGCAACGCAGCGTCTTCGCCTCGCCCACGCCGGACGTCGAGGCCGTCTGGCGGGCCTGGCAGGCGGTCACAATGCGGGGATGATCCGGCCCCTCTATTCCCTGGTGCTGATCGGTGCGCAGCCGCTGCTGCGGCGCAAGCTCCGGCGGCGGGGGAAGGCGGAGCCCGGCTACCTGGAACACGTGGAGGAGCGTTTCGGCCGCTACGCGATGCCGAGCGAGCCGGGCCGGCTCTGGATTCATGCGGTGTCGCTGGGCGAGACGCGCGCTGCCGCCATCCTGCTGGACGCCCTGCGGGCCGCCCGCCCCGGGCTGCGCGTGCTGCTCACGCACGGGACGGCCACCGGCCGCGCCGAAGGGCAGCGGCTGCTGCGCGAGGGCGATGCCCAGGCCTGGCTGCCCTGGGACACGCCGCACGCGGTGCGCCGCTTCCTCGACCACTTCCGGCCCAGCGCCGGCATCCTGATGGAGACCGAGGTCTGGCCCAACCTCGCCGCGGCCTGCCATGCGCGGGGCATCCCGCTGGTGCTGGCGAACGCGCGGCTGTCGCACCGCTCGATGGCGCAGGCGCGCCGGCTCGCGCGCCTGTCGCGGCCGGCCTATGGCGCGCTGCGCGCCGTGTGGGCGCAGACGCAGGCCGACGCGCGCCGGCTGGCGCAGGTGGGCGCGACGGTGCAGCACGTCTTCGGCAACCTGAAGTTCGACGCCAGCCCCGACGCCGCGCAGCTGCGCGAAGGCCGCGACTGGCGCTCCACCTCGCCGCGCCCGGTGGTGATGTTCGCCAGTTCGCGCGAGGGCGAGGAGGCGGACTTCCTGCGGGCGATCTCAGGGCACGAGGGCATCCAGTGGCTGCTGGTGCCGCGCCATCCGCAGCGCTTCGACGATGTCGCGGCCCTGGTGGCGCAGGCCGGGCACACGGTGGCGCGGCGCAGCGCCTGGATCGACGCGCCGGCACCGGCGGACGTGTGGATCGGCGATTCGCTGGGCGAGATGCCGCTGTACTACGCGCTGGCGGACGTCGCCTTGCTGGGGGGCAGCTTCGCGCCCCTGGGCGGGCAGAACCTGATCGAGGCGGCGGCCTGCGGCTGCCCGGTGGTGATGGGGCCGCACACCTTCAATTTCAGCGAGGCGGCGGAGCTGGCGCTGGAGGCGGGCGCGGCCAAGCGCGTGGCTTCGATGGAAGAGGGCGTGCGCGCCGCCGTGGACCTGGTGCGCGACCCGGCCGCACGGGCGGCGATGGCGAGCGCGAGCGAAGACTTCGCGAACGCGCACCGCGGCGCGGCGGAGAAGACGGCGGAGGCGGTGCTGGCGGTGCTGGGGCGCTGAACCTTCAGGGCGCCAGCAGCGTGTTCAACCGCGCCAGGTCTTCCGCCTGCAGCGTCCCGTTCGCCTGCCGCAGCCGCAAATGCCCCAGCAGCACGTTGTAGCGCGCCTGCGCGAGGTCGCGCTTGGTCTGGAACAGCTGGCTCTGGGCGTTCAGCACGTCGATGTTGATGCGCACGCCGACCTGGTAGCCCAGGCGGTTCGCGTCCAGCGCGCTCTGGCTGGAAGCTTCCGCGGCTTCCAGCGCCCGCACCTGGCCCTGCCCCGAGACGACGCCGAAGTAGGCCGTGCGCACCGCCTGCGCCACCTGCCGGCGCGCCGCCTCCAGGTCGCTGCGCGCCTTGTCTTCCAGCGCCAGCGTCTCGCGGATGCGGTTCTGCGTGGCGAAGCCGGCGAAGAGCGGCAGGTTGAAGGCCACGCCGACGTTGCCGTTGTGGGTGCGCCCGTCGAACTGCGAGGTGGTGCTGCCGTTCAGGTTGCGGGCGACGGCATAGCTGGTGGTCAGGTCCAGCGTCGGCTTGTGGCCGGCGCGGGCCTTCTCGGTCTCCAGTTCGGCGATCTCCACCGCCTTCTTCGCCTGCTGGATCAGCGGGCTCGCGTCCTCCGCGGCCGCCACCCACGCCTGCGGGTTCGGCGGCTGCGGGGCCGGCACGTCCAGCGGCGCGGCCAGCGGGTTCGGCTGCGTGTCGTTCTTGCCGACCAGCGTGTCGAGCGCCAGGCGCTTCACGCGCAGGTCGTTCTCGGCCGCGATCTCCTGCGCCAGCACGAGGTCGTAGCGGGCCTGCGCCTCCCGCGTGTCGGTGATGGTGGCCGTGCCGACCTCGAAGTTGCGCTTGGCCGAGGCGAGCTGTTCCGCCGTGGCGACCTTCTGCGCCCGCACGAAGGCGAGCGTGTCCTGCGCCGCCAGCACGTCGAAGTAGGCCTGCGCCACGCGGATCATCAGGTCCTGGCCGGCCGCGGTGAGCTGGTATTCCGCCAGTTCCGCCTGGCGCTGGCCCTGGCGGAAGGTCGCCAGGTTGGCCGGCCGGTACAGCGGCTGCGAGGCGCTCAGCGTCGCCTGCTGGGTCGTGAAGCTGCGGTCGGCGTCCGTCACGGCGGGGCGGCTGTCGATGTGGTTGCCGAAGTCGCTGCGCGTGACGCCGGCCGACAGCCCCGCCTGCGGCAGCAGGCCCGCGCGGGCCTGCTCGGCGCGGTAGACGGTCGCCTCGTACTGCGAGCGGGCCGACTGCCAGGTGGCGTCGTAGGCCTTCGCGGCTTCGTAGAGCTGGAGCAGTCCTTCGGCACGGGCACTGCCGGCGAGGACCAGCGCGAGTGCCGCCGCCAGGGGGAGAAGCCGCTTCGTTTTCATTGTTCCGTCCGTCCTTCTCTGGGTCTGCTTGTCGGGCGACCTTCCGTTGTAACGCCCCTCAGTACCGGGGGATCCCCGGATCGTGCTCCCGCGACCAGGCGTCGATCCCGCCCGCGATATTCGCCACATCGGTGTAGCCCTGCTGCGCCAGGAACAGCGCCACCCGCTGGCTGCGGGCGCCGTGGTGGCACAGGCAGGCGATCGGCCGGTCCTGCGGCAGCTCCGCCAGCCGCGCCGGGATCTCGTTCATGGGGATGGTGGCCAGGTCGAAGTCGCGCGGCGCCACGCTGGCCGTCTGCACTTCCCAGGGCTCGCGCACGTCCAGCAGCAGGGGCCGGGCCGGCTGCGCCTGCAGCCAGTCGTTCCAGTCGGCGGGGCGGACTTGCGGGATCATGCGGTTCAGAAGCGGAAGCGGGACGGCTCGGGGAAGTGCGCCAGGCGCGGCGCCAGCGTATCCCAGGGCTGCACCGTGGTGTAGGTGGTTTCACCGGTGCGCGTCACGAAGGTGGCGCGCATCACCGGGTCGCCGCCGACGATGGCCGCCAGCCGCCCGCCGACCTTGAGCTGCGCCAGCAGGGCCTGCGGCACCTCGGCGACCGAGCCGGAGAGCACGATCGCGTCGAAGGGGCCTTCGGCCGACAGGCCCTTGGCGCCGTCCGCCTCGCGCACTTCGGCGTTGCGGATGCCGGCGCGCTGCAGGTTCTCGCGCGCCATGCGGGCGAGCTCGGGCTTCAGTTCGAGGCTGATCACGCGCTGGGCCCGGCTCGCCAGCAGGGCGGCCATGTAGCCCGAGCCGGCGCCGACCTCCAGCACCTTCTCGTGGGCGCGGGGCGCCACGTCCTGCAGCATGCGGGCCTCCATCTTGGGCTCCAGCATGCACCAGCCGTTGCGCATCGCCTCCTCGGTGTCCGCGAGCAGGGGGATCATCATGTCGGTGAAGGCCAGGGCCTTGTGCGCCTCCGGCACGAAGTCCTCGCGCTTCACCTGCTCCAGCAGGGCGAGCACGTCGAGGTCCAGCACGTCCCAGGGACGGATCTGCTGCTCGATCATGTTGAAGCGGGCGCGGGCGATGTCGATGGCGGGAGTCATGGGAATTCGGGGAGCGGTCAGGACAAACCGTCCATTCTAGAAGCCGGCGCGGCCTGCGCGCCGGAACCGCCCGAAGCGGGCCGGCGGCCGCGCAGCCACTGCGCCAGGTCGTCGAGCCAGCAGTACACGACCGGCACCACCACCAGCGTGAGCAGCGAGGAGGTGATCACCCCGCCGATCACGGCCTGGCCCATGGGGGCGCGCTGCTCGGAACCCTCGGTCAGGGCGAAGGCGAGCGGCACCATGCCGAACACCATCGCCAGGGTGGTCATCAGGATGGGGCGCAGGCGCACGCGGGCGGCGTGGAGCAGCGCCTGCGAGCGCTCCATGCCCTGTTCGCGCATGCGGATCGCGAAGTCCACCAGCAGGATCGCGTTCTTGGTCACCAGGCCCATGAGCATCACGATGCCGATCACCGAGAAGATCGACAGCGTGGAGCCGAACAGCAGCAGCGCCAGCACGACGCCGATCAGCGTGAGCGGCAGCGAGGTCATCAGCGCCAGCGGCTGCAGGAAGCTGCGGAACTGGCTGGCCAGGATCATGTAGATGAAGATCACGGCCATGGCCAGCGCCGAGACGGCGTAGCCGAAGGACTCGTCCATGTTCTTCGTGGAGCCGCTGAACTGGTAGCGGTAGCCGGGCGGGAAGGCGATGGTGTCCAGCCGCGCGCGGATGTCCGCGGAGATCTCGCCGGCCGAGCGCCCCTGGGCGTTGGCGTTGATCGCCACCTCGCGCGCGAGGTCGCGCCGGTTGATCTGGTTCGGCCCGGTGCTCTCGCGCACCGTCGCCAGCTGGTTCAGGCGCACCACGCGCGGGCTGCCGTCGGCGTTGCTGCCGGTGGCGAAGGGCAGGCGCTCCAGGTCCTGCGGGGCGTTGCGCGCGCCCGGCGCGAGCCGCACGTTGACGTCGTAGGTCTGGTCGTCGGGCGCGCGCCAGTTGCCCACCGTCTGGCCGGCCACCAGCGTGCGCAGCGCGCCCGCGACCTGCGCCACCGACAGGCCCAGGTCGGAGGCGGCGTCGCGCCGCACCTGGATGGCGATGGTGGGCTTGTCGGGCTTGACGCTGGAGTCCAGGTCCACCAGCCCGCGGATGTCGCGGATGCGCTCGGTGACCAGGCGCGACAGGCGCTCCAGCTCCTTCAGGTCCGGCCCCTGCAGCGAGAACTCGATCTGCTTGTTGCCGCCCACGGCGTCGAGCAGGCCGGCGTGCGTGACGGTGATGCCGGGCACCTGCTTCAGGCGCTCGCGCAGGAGGCCCGCCATCTCGTCGACGCTGCGGCTGCGCTGCTGGCGGTCCACCAGCCGCACGTACACCGATGCGTAGATCTTGCCGGCGGCCGACCCGGTGTTGATGGTCGCCACCGTGTAGCGCACCTCCGGGAACTCGCGGATGATGGATTCGACCTGTCGCGCCTTGGCCTCGGTGAGCTCCAGCGAGGAGCCGACCGGCGTGTAGAAGTTCAGGCTGGTCTCCGAGTAGTCGGCCTTGGGCACGAACTCGGTGCCCAGCAGCGGCACCATGAAGACACTGGTGGCGAAGATCGCCAGCGCCCCCAGCACCGTCGCCAGCTTGTGCGCGAGCGACCAGCGCAGGATGGATTGGTACGCGCCGGCGAGGCGCTCCGTGGCGCGGTCGAACCAGCCGGTGACGCGGCCGATGGTGCGGTCGTAGCGCGTGACCGGTGCGCTGTCCCGGCGCTGCCGCTCCGCCTCGGGGTCGTGCCATACCGAGGACAGCATCGGGTCCAGCGTGAAGCTCACGAACATCGAGATCAGCACGGCCGCCACGATGGTCACGCCGAACTCGTGGAAGAACTTGCCGATGATGCCGCCCATGAAGCCGATGGGCAGGAACACGGCGACGATGGAGAAGGTGGTCGCCAGCACCGCCAGGCCGATCTCCTGCGTGCCGTCCAGCGCCGCCTGCCAGGGCGGCTTGCCCATCTGGACGTGGCGCACGATGTTCTCGCGCACGACGATCGCGTCGTCGATCAGCAGCCCCACGCACAGGGACAGCGCCATCAGCGTGACCATGTTGATCGAGAAGCCGAAGGCGTACATGAACAGGAAGGTGCCGATCAGCGCGATCGGCAGCGTCAGCCCGGTGATGACGGTGGAGCGCCAGGAGTTCAGGAACAGGAACACGATCAGCACCGTCAGGAACGCGCCTTCGATGAGCGTCTGCCGCACGTTCCGCACCGACACGCGGATCGGCCGCGAGGCGTCGGTCACCGGCTCCAGCTTGACGCCCGGCGGCAGCTGCGCCTGCATCTCCTGCAGGGTGCGCTGCAGGCCGTCGACGACCGCGATGGTGTTCTCGTCCTGCGACTTCTGCACCTGCAGCAGCAGCGTGCGCTGGCCGTTGTAGAGGGCGAGGCTTTCCACCTCCTGGCCGCCGTCGGCGACGCGGGCGACCTGGCTCACCCGCACGGGCGCGCCGTTGCGGCGCGTGACGATGATCTGGCCGAAGTCCTCCGGCCGCTGCATGCGCGCATCGACCTGCACCACGCGGTCCTGCGCCGGCGAGCGCAGCGCGCCGACCGGCAGGTCCTGGTTCTCGTTGCGCACGGCCGCCGCGACCTGTTCGGCCGTGATGCCCAGCGCCTCCATGGCCGCGGGCTGCAGGTAGACGTTGATCTCGCGCCTGGTGCCGCCCACCAGCGTGACCGAGCCGACGCCGCGCACGTTCTCCAGCCGCTTCTTGAGCACCTGGTCGGCCCAGTTCGTCAGTTCGACCGGCGTCATCGGGCGGGCGCCGCCGCTCGCGTCGGGCAGCACGGCGAGCGACCACACGGGCCGGTTCGCCGGGTCGAAGCGCAGCACGCGCGGCTCCTTGACCTCCTCGCGCAGCGTCGGCCGGATCGCCGCGATCTTCTCGCGCACGTCCTCGGCCGCCTTGCGCCCGTCGACGTAGAGCTGGAACTCGATGATCACCACCGAGGAGCCTTCGTAGCTGCGCGAGGTGAGGGCGTTGATGCCGGCGATGGAATTCACCGCCTCCTCGATCTTCTTGCTGACCTCGGTCTCGACGATCTCCGGCGAGGCGCCCGGATAGTCGGCCGTGACCACGACGACGGGGAAGTCGATGTTGGGGAACTGGTCCACCTTCAGCCGCTGGTACGCGAACGCCCCCAGCACCACGATGGCCAGCATGACCATCGTCGCGAACACCGGATTCCTGAGGCTGACGCGGGTGAACCACATGGGGTCAGGGGCTGCCGCCCGTGAACTTCACCGCCGTCCCCTCGCGCAACGCCCCCACATGCCCGCGGATCACGACCGCGCCCGGCTGCAATCCCTCAACGGCCACCCACACGTCGTGCTCCACCTCGCCGCGCGCTCCCGGCTGCACGGCCTTGTGCGCGACGCGCCCGTCCTCCACCACCTGCACGTAGGGCGCCGGCTTGTCGGTGCGCACGGCCGCGAGCGGCACGGCCAGGCCCGAGGCGCGGCCGATCGCCAGCGTCCCCTGCGCGAACAGCCCCTGCCGCAAACCGGTGGTGTCGGCGAGCGCCAGGTAGGCCAGCACGCTGCGGCTGCCCGCCTGCGCGCTCGGGTTGATGCGGGCGACGCGCGCCATGACCGGGCTGGCGCTGCCTTCCACCTGCAGCGTGGCCTCCTGGCCGACGCGCACGTCCACCGAATCGGCCGCGGCGAGCGTCGCCTCCAGCTCCAGCCGGCGCAGGTCCACGATCTCGATGACGCGGCCGTCCACCGCGATGCGCTCGCCGCTCTGCGCGAAGCGCTGCGAGACGATGCCGGCGATGGGCGCGCGCAGCACCGTGTCGGCCACGCCCTTGCGGGCCAGGTCCACGGCGGCCAGCGCCGCCCGGTGCGTGGCCTGCGCGGCCGCGAGGTTGTTGGCCGAGGTGTCCAGCGCGGAGCGCGAGATGAAGCCCTGGTCCACCAGCGCCTTGTTGTTCGCGTACTGGCGCTCGGCGATGTCGATCTGCGCCCTGGCCGCGTCGGCCTGCTGCTGCGCCTGCTGCAAGCGCGCCTCGCCCTCGGTGGGATCGATGCGCGCGATCACCTGGCCGGCCTGCACCGGGTCGCCTTCGCGCAGCGCCAGGCCCTGCAGCTCGCCGGCCACCCGCGCCTTCACGAAGGCCGAGTCGACGGCCTTGAGCGAACCCGAGACCGGCAGCCCGCGCTGCAGCTCGCGCACCTCGGCGCGCACGACGTCCGTGGCCGCCAGCTCCACCACCGGTTGCGCCCGCTGCGTGGCGAGCTGCGCCTGCGCGACCTGCTGCGCGCGGCGCGCGCCCAGGATGCGCGAGGCGCCCAGCACCACCAGCACCGCGACCAGCGCCAGCAGCAGCCACCTGCCCTTGCTCATGGCCGCGCCTTCGCGTCGCCTTCGCGCACGCACAGGCCCTGCAGCAGCGTCTCGACCTGCGCGTCGATGTAGCGCTCCGGGTCCAGCGGATAGTCCTGCGGGACGCAGGCGCCCAGCGAGTGCTTCATCATGATCAGGAAGATCATCGGCGCGACGATGCCGAAGACGGTGTAGTCCACGTCGATGGCCCGGAATTCGCCGCGCTCGACGCCGCGCTGCAGGATGCGCCGCACGAGTTCCGTGCCGGGACGGATCACTTCCTGCTGGTAGAAGGCCGCCAGCTCGGGGAAGTTGCGCGCCTCGCTGATCATCAGCTTGGTGATGCCGGAGGCGCGCGTCGCGCCGATCCGCTCCCACCACACGCGCATGCAGTAGCGCACCATGTCGGCCGTGGTGCCCTCGAAGGTCTCGAACTCCTCCTGCCACTCGGCGAAGCGGCCCGACATGTTCTCGCGCACGACGGCCTTGAACAGCTCTTCCTTGCTGGGGAAGTAGAGGAACAGCGTGCCCTTGGACACGCCGGCGCGGGCGGCCACTTCCTCGGAGCGGGTGGCGGCGAAGCCCTTCTCCACGAACAGGTCGAGCGCGGCGTCCAGCAGTTCGCCCGGGCGCGCCTGCTTGCGGCGTCCGCGGCGGACCGGGGAGGCGTCGCGCCCGGCGACGGCTTTGTTCAGGGACATGGAAGGCGGGCCGGGAGGGGGGGCTGTTACTGACTGACCGGTTAGTAATGTAGCGCGGCCGTGCTGGCGCGTCAACCGCAGGATGGCCGGGCGGCGCGGATGGGCCGGCCGGCGTAGGGTGGCGCGGCGGCCGCCGCGGCAGGTGAGCCGCAGGCGAACCCCACCGTCTTCAGGCGGCCTTCGCGACCGCCCGGGCCAGCCACTCCCTGAGCACCTGCCGGCACAATGTCACCCCTTCGTCCGAAGGCAGCCACTCCAGCACCGGCCGGCCGTGCGCCACGGGGAAATTCGTCGGCGCGGGCAGCACCTCGAAGCCCTCGGCGCGGAACGCCGCGGCGGCGCGCGGCATGTGCGTCGCATCGGTCACCAGCGCGATGCGCTGCACCTTGTCCTTGCGCAGCAGCCGGCCGATGCGCGCGGCGTTCTCCGCCGTGTCGCGCGAGCGGTCGTCCAGCCACTGCAGCGTGAGCCCGTACTCCTCCTTCAGCACGCGCTGCGCCACGGTGGCTTCCGAAGCGGTGCGCGTCCCCGCGGCGGCCCAGCCGACGCCGCCGGCGAAGGCGAGCGGCTTGCCGCTGTGCCGCGCCAGCCAGGCGCCATAGCGCAGGCGCGCCAGCGTGTGCGGATGCGGCTGCGCGATGGCGTATTCGGGCGCCTGGGGCAGCACGCCGGCGCCCAGCACCACGATCGCCTGCACCCGCAGCAGCGCGGGCGTCTGCAGCGGCGCCACCGCGGGCAGCAGCTGGCGGGCGAGCAGCAGGCCCATGCCGTGCGTGCTGAGCATCCAGGCCAGCGCGATGCCCGCGAAGGCGAGCACCAGGCCGGCGCCGCGCCGGCGCAGCGCCACGAGCCCCCCGAGCAGCGCCAGCAGCAGCGGCGCCGCCGGCGGCAGCACCAGCGCCGCCAGGACCGGCTTCCACTCACCGGGCAGCAGCATGGCGGGATTCCCTCGTCGCGGCGATGGCGTGCATGGCCGCGCATCCTAAGGCAGGGCCCGCTGGGACTACAGTGAGGGCTTCACGGAGGACCGACATGAGCGACCTGCAAACCATCGTCCTGGGCGGCGGCTGCTTCTGGTGCACCGAGGCGGTGTTCAAGGAGGTGCGCGGCGTCACGGACGTCGAATCCGGCTACGCCAACGGCGACACCGAACGACCGAGCTACGAGCAGGTCTGCACCGGACGCACGGGCCACAACGAGGTGGTGAAGCTCACCTACGACCCGGCGCAGGTCAGCACGCGTCAGCTGCTGGAGATCTTCTTCGTGGTGCACGACCCGACCCAGATGAACCGCCAGGGCAACGACGTCGGCACGCAGTACCGCAGCGGCATCTACTACACGACGCCGGAGCAGAAGCAGGTCGCCGACGACATGATCCGCGCCATGAGCCAGGAGAAGCTGTTCGGCCGGCCGATCGTGACCGAGGTCCTGCCGATGACGAACTACTGGCCGGCGGAGGAGTACCACCAGGACTTCTTCGAGAAGAACCCGACGCAGGGGTACTGCCTCGCGGTGGCGGCGCCGAAGGTGGCGAAGTTCAGGAAGACGTTCACGGAGTTGATGAAGCGATGAGAGCTGGGGTTCGCCTGCGGCTCACCACCAGCCTACGGGCCGCGGCGTCCGTAGGCTGGCGGTGAGCGCCAGCGAACCCCAGCGATGCGGCGCAGGCGCTACGGCGCCAACCGCTCCCGCACCCACTGCGCCCCCACCCGCCGGTACCGCAGCCGGTCGTGCAGCCGGCTCTTGCGCCCCTGCCAGAACTGCCACTCCTGCGGCACCAGCCGGTAGCCGCCCCAGTGCGGCGGCCGCGGCGGGTTGAGCAGGAACTGCGCACCGTATTTCGCGGCGGCCGTCACCAGCACGCTGCGCCCCGGGATCACCTGGCTTTGCGGGCTGGCCCAGGCGCCGATGCGCGAATCGAGCGGGCGCGTCGCGTAGTAGGCGTCGCTCTCTTCCGCGCTGGTCTTTTCCACGCGGCCTTCGATGCGCACCACCCGCTCCAGCTCCACCCAGTGGAACTGCAGCGCGGCGTGCGGATTGCCGGCCAGCTCCTGGCCCTTGCGGCTTTCGTAGTTGGTGTACCAGACGATGCCGCGGTCGTCGTAGCCCTTGATCAGCACCGGCCGCGTGCTCGGTCGCAGGTCGCTGCCGACCGTGGCCAGCGTCATCGCGTTGGGCTCCGGCACTTCCGCGGCGATGGCCTCGGTGAGCCACTGGTCGAACTGCTTCAGCGGGTCCGCGTGCGAGGCGTCCTCGCCCAGTTCGGCGCGCTCGTAGCTCTTGCGCAGTTCGGCGATGCGTTCGGAGGTGCTGCTCATAGCGGCGATTCTCGCACCGGCGCTACGATCGCTGTCGCCATGTCCCCCGCTCCCTCCGCTCCCGTGGTGCTCGTCCTCGCCTCCGGCCGGGGCGAGCGCTTCCGCGCCTCCGGCGGCAGCGGCTCCAAGCTGCAGGCGCCGCTGGCCGGCCGGCCGGTGCTGGAACACACGCTCGCCGCGGTGCGCGCGAGCGGACTGGCTTTCCACGTGGAGGACGCGGGGCATGCGGGCATGGGCGATTCCATCGCGGCGGCCGTCCGCGCGACGTCCGACGCGGGCGGCTGGCTGGTGCTGCCGGGAGACCTGCCGCTGGTGCGGCCCGCGTCCTTGCAGGCGGTGGCGGCCGCGCTGCAGCAAGCCTCGGTGGTCGTGCCGGTCTACCAGGGCACGCGCGGCCATCCGGTCGGCTTCGCGCGCGAGCACGGCATGGCCTTGCAGGCGCTCACCGGCGCCGAGGGCGCGGCGGCCATCGTGCGGCAGGCGAAGGTGAGGAAGCTGGAGCTGCAGGACGCGGGGATCGTCACCGACATCGACACGGTGGAGGATCTCGCGCGGGCGGAGCGCCTGCTCGCCTCCCGCTGACCCGGGTCACGAATTCCGCTGGATCAGCCGCAGCAGCTTCTCGAGGTTGCGGTCGCGGATGTCGTGCCGCTTCAGTTCCTCCATCGTGCGGTGCGCATAGTCCAGCGTCGTTCCGTAGATGCCCGAGGCCAGCGCGAAGATCGCGCGGTACTCCTCCTCGGTGAGTTCGCCCGTGTGGCTGGGGCTGCGGCGCGACAGCGTGAAGGCGAGCGCCCGCACGCGGCCCTGCGGCGTGTCGGCCAGCAGCCACTTGGGGTCGTAGACGGCGGTCGCCATCTCGCGCGACCACAGGCGGGTGAGGATCTCCGCGCCGTGTTCGCGCGCCACGCGGAACACCACGCCGCGGCAGCAGCCGCCCGACAGCAGCCCGAAGACGAGGCCCGGGCGCTCCGGCGTGCCGCGGTTGATGCGGCTCCACATCTTCAGCGCGCGGTGCCAGCCGTGCACGCGCGCCGGCCGGCGCTCGGCGAAGTCGAAGTCGGGCCGCCAGATGAGTGAGCCGTAGCCGAAGATCCAGAGATCCTCCTGCCCGCCCCATTCGGAAAGGGCCCGCTCCAGCATGGCCGCCGCGTCGCGCGCCGGCTTCGTCACTTCGCTCACGCACGAACTCTAGCCCAGCGGCGCGGCCGCCGGAAGTTGGTAACCGGTTCGTACCCCCTGGCGGCCCCAATGCCTTCGCTGCGGGGTAGGATGGACGCAACACCTGAAGCTGCCATGAAACTCCATCCCGTGCTGGCCACGGTGACGCAGCGCATCCGCGAACGCAGCGCGCCCACCCGCTCGGCCTACCTCGACCGCATCGCCCAGGCCGCCGGCCGCGACCGCGGCGCCGACCGCATGGGCTGCGCCAACGTCGCCCACGCGTTCGCCGGCCTGCCCGCCAACGACAAGTTCCGCGTCGTCACCGAACGCGCCCCCAACCTCGCGATCGTCAACGCGTACAACGACATGCTGTCGGCGCACGCGCCCTACGGCGCCTTCCCGCCCGTCATCAAGGACGAGGCGCGGCGCCACGGCGCGACGGCCCAGGTCGCCGCCGGCGTGCCGGCCATGTGCGACGGCGTCACGCAGGGCACGGCCGGCATGGAGCTGAGCCTGTTCTCGCGCGACGTGATCGCGATGGCCACCGCCGTGGGCCTCAGCCACGACGTGTTCGACGGCGCGCTGATGCTGGGCATCTGCGACAAGATCGTGCCCGGCCTGCTGATCGGCGCGCTGCACTTCGGCCACCTGCCCACCGTGTTCGTGCCCGGCGGGCCCATGCCCAGCGGCCTGTCCAACGGCGAGAAGGCGAAGGTGCGCGAGCAGGCGGCGCAGGGCCTGGTCGGCCGGCCCGAGCTGCTGGAAGCCGAGATGAAGGCCTACCACACGCAGGGCACCTGCACCTTCTATGGCACGGCCAACAGCAACCAGATGCTGATGGAGGCCATGGGCCTGCACGTGCCGGGCGCCGCCTTCGTGCAGCCGCAGCAGGAACTGCGCGAGGCGCTCACGCGCGAGGCGGTGCGCACCGTGCTGGGCCTGGTCAAGGCGCGCCGCTTCACGCCGATCGGCCAGCTGGTGGACGAGCGCAGCATCGTCAACGCGATGGCGGCGCTGCTCGCCACCGGGGGCTCCACCAACCACCTGATCCACTGGGTGGCGGTGGCGCGCGCGGCCGGCATCGTGATCGACTGGAACGACTTCGACGAGCTCTCCGGCGTCGTGCCGCTGCTGGCGCGCGTTTATCCGAACGGCTTGGCCGACGTGAACCAGTTCCAGGCCGCCGGCGGCCCCGGCTACGTGATCCGCGAACTGCTGGACGTGGGCCTGATGCACGAGGACGTGCTGACGGTGCGCGAAGGGGGCTTGCGCGAGTACACGCGGGAGCCTGCGCTCGAGGCTGGCAGCGAGAAGCTCGTGTGGTCCGAGATCGGCGCTTCGCGCGACGAAGGCATCGTGCGCCCGGCGCGCCAGCCCTTCAGCCCCACGGGCGGATTGAAGCTGCTCACCGGCAACCTGGGGCGCAGCGTGATCAAGGTCTCGGCGGTGCCGGACGACCGGCACGTGATCGAGGCGCCGGCGCGCATCTTCGACGACCAGGAGGACCTGCTCGCCGCCTTCAAGGCGGGCGAGCTGGAGCGCGACGTGGTCTGCGTCGTGCGCTGGCAGGGCCCGCAGGCCAACGGCATGCCCGAACTGCACAAGCTGACGCCGCCGCTGGCGGTGCTGCAGGGCAGGGGCTTCCGCGTCGCGCTGGTCACCGACGGCCGCATGAGCGGCGCCTCGGGCAAGGTGCCCGCGGCCATCCACGTCTCGCCCGAGGCGGCGGCGGGCGGCCCGCTCGCGCTGCTGCGCGACGGCGACGTCGTGCGGCTGGATGCGCCGGCCGGCCGGCTCGACGCGCTCGTCGACGCCGCCGAGTGGTCGCGCCGCCAACCCGCGCTGCTGTCCGATGCGCAGCGCACCGCCAACGGCCACGGCACTGGCCGGGAACTGTTTGCCGGCATGCGGCGCAACGCCGCCGCTGCCGAGGAAGGCGCCTGCACATGGCTCTGAATCCCCTGCCCGAGCGGCCCACGCCGATCCAGGTGATGCAGGACGCCCCGGTGATCCCGGTGATCGTCCTGCAGGACCGCACGCATGCCGTGCCGATGGCGCGCGCGCTGCTGGCCGGCGGCATCCGCATGCTGGAAGTGACGCTGCGCACGCCGGTGGCGCTGGCCTGCATCGAGGCGATCGCCAAGGAAGTGCCGGAAGCCGTGGTCGGCGCCGGCACGGTGCGCAGCGCCGCCGACGCGCAGGCCGCCGCGATGGCGGGCGCCCGCTTCGCGGTCAGCCCCGGCTACACGCACGCCGTCGGCCAGGCCTGCCGCGACCTCGGGCTGGCGCTGCTGCCAGGCGTGGCCACGGGCAGCGAGATCATGATGGCGCAGGAAGACGGCTACACCGAGCTGAAGTTCTTCCCGGCGATGCAGGCGGGCGGCCCGGCGATGCTGAAGGCGTGGCAGGGCCCGTTCAACGACGTGCGCTTCTGCCCCACCGGCGGCGTCAGCACGGCCAATGCGAACGAGTTCCTGGCGCTCGCCAATGTGGCCTGCGTCGGCGGCTCGTGGTTGACGCCAGCCGAAGCGCTCGCCAAGGGCGACTGGGCACGCCTCACGCGGCTGGCGCAGGAGGCGGCGGGCCTGAAGCGGTGACTGCCTTCTTCAGGCGTCCCGCTGGATCAGCTCGATCTTGTACCCGTCCGGGTCCGTCACGAACGCGATCACCGTGTTGCCGCCTTTCACCGGGCCGGCGTCGCGGGTGACGTTGCCGCCGGCAGCGCGGATGCGCTCGCAGGCCGCGTAGGCGTCCGGCACGGCGATGGCGATGTGGCCGTAGGCGCTGCCCAGGTCGTAGTGGTCCACGCCGTGGTTGTACGTGAGCTCCAGCTCCGCATGCTCCGGGTTCGTCCCGTAGCCGACGAAGGCCAGCGAGTACTTCTGCTCGGGCCGCTCGGTGGTGCGCAGCAGCTTCATGCCGAGCACCTGGGTGTAGAAATCGATCGACCTCTGCAGGTCGCCGACGCGCAGCATGGTGTGGAGGATCCGCATGCGCGGATGATAGCCACATGGTGCAGCTCGTCGATGCCCCCGCATGAGTCGGATTCGGCCTACGGCGCCCCGGCGTGCGCACCGGCATAGTTCGGGGTCCATGATCCGCATGTTGCTCGCCGCGGCGGGATGGGCCGTGGCGTGGCTGCTGCTGGCGCCCGCGGCCTCTGCCCAGCCGCAGGGCCCCGCCTTCGACCTGGTCGTCCGCGCTCCCGATCCGCTCAAGGAACTGCTGGAGCGCAACCTCGAGCTGCGCCGCTACCGCGCCGTCAGCGACCTCGACGACACCGAGATCGCCCGCCTGATCGTGCTGGCGGAGAAGGACGCGCGCGAGCTGCTGGCCACGCAGGGCTACTTCGCGCCGCAGGTCGCGATCACGCGCGAGGCGGGCGCGCGGCCGCGGCTGGTGGTCGACGTGGCGCCGGGCGAGCGCACGCGCGTGGCCGACGTCGCCATCGCCTTCGAGGGCGACATCGCCACGACCGCCGACGCGCAGGCGATCGCCCAGCGCGAGGGCATCGTCAGCGGCTGGAGCCTGCCCGTGGGCCGCCCCTTCACGCAGTCGGCCTGGGACAGCGCCAAGGCCGACGCGACCCGCCAGCTGCTGGCGCGCCGCTACCCGGCCGGGCGCATCAGCTACAGCCTGGCCGACGTGGACGCGGCCAATGCGTCGGCGCGCCTGGGCCTGCGCCTGGATTCCGGGCCGGCCTTCCGCCTCGGCCCGCTGCAGGTGACCGGCGTGAAGCGCTACGACCCGGTGCTGGTGGAACGCATCGCCCGCCTGCCCGAGGGCGCCGTGTACGACCAGGAACAGATCGTGCAGGCGCAGCTGCGCCTCACCGGCAGCGGCTACTTCGATTCGGCCTTCCTGTTCGTCGACCCGGCGTCCGACCCGGCGGCGGCGCCGGTGCAGGTGACCGTGCGCGAGGCGCGCCTGCAGAAGGTCGTGCTGGGACTGGGCTTCACCACCGACGGCGGCCCGCGCGCGAGCATCGAGCACACGCACAACCGCGTCCCCCTGATCGGATGGCGCGCCACCACCAAGCTGCAGGTCGAGAAGAAGAATCCGTACGCGGAGACCGAGTGGACCGACATCCCGGACGAGGAGGGCTGGCGCTGGTCGGCGCTGCTCCGCGCCGAGAAGCTGGACGATGACCGCCTGGTCACGCACAGCCAGCGGGTGCGTGCCGGCCGGTTCAAGCTCGGCGACCGCATCGACCGGCGCTGGTACCTGCAGTACGAACGCTCCACCGTGCAGAACCCGCGCAACGTGGCGCTGACGCCGCTGGACACGGGGGAAGGCTCCGCCGTCAGCGCGAACTACATCTGGACCGGCCGCTACTTCGACAACGTGCAGCAGCCGTCCTCGGGGCACGGCATCGGCTTCGAGTTCGGCGGCGGCCTCACCATGGGCGGCAACGGCCATGCCTTCCAGCGCACGCTGGTACGCTGGCTCGGCTACCACCCGATCGAGCGGGGGCGCCTGCAGATGCGCGCGGAAGGCGGCGCGGTGCTCGCGCGCGAAGGAGCACGCATCCCGGCGACGCAGCTGTTCCGCACCGGCGGCGACACCTCGGTGCGCGGCTACGGCTACCTGGACATCGGCGTGCCGCTGCCGGGCGGCCTGGTCGGACCGGGCCGCTACCTCGCCGACGGCAGCATCGAGTGGCAGCGGCCGATCCGCTGGCGCGGCCAGGCCACCGCCTTCGAGCACACGTTGTTCGTGGACGCGGGCGCGGTGGCGGACCAGCCGAGCCAGCTGCGCGCGAAAGTCGGCGTCGGCACCGGCGTGCGCTGGCGCAGCCCGGTGGGCCCGGTGGAGGCGGCCATCGCCTACGGCGTGCAGGCGAAGCGCTTCCGCCTGCACTTCAGCGCGGGGTTCGTGTTTTGAGCGCCCGCACCGCCCGCATCGCGCGCTGGACGACCCGCGTCCTGGTCGGCCTCGGCCTGCTGCTGGTCGTCACGGCCGCGGGGATCTGGTGGTGGGCGGGGCAGGAAGGCTCGCTCGAATGGACGCTGCGCCAGGCGGCGCGCGGCGGCGTGCAGAGCGAGGGCGTGCGCGGCTCGCTGCGGCGCGGCTGGCACATCGCCCGCATCGTCTGGGAGCGCGACGGCCTGCGCCTGGAGGCGGAGGACATCCGGCTGGAATGGGAGCCGCTCGCCCTGCTGGATCGCACGCTGCAACTGCGGCAGGTGCAGGTGGCGCGCGCGCGCGTGATCGACAAGCGCCCGCGCAGCCAGGAGCCGCTGCAGCCGCCGAAGGACCTGCGGCTGCCCTGGCGCGTGCGCGTGGACCAGCTCGAAGTGGGTGAGCTGTCCTGGCAGGGCGCCGCGCAATTCGAGGCGAGCGGCCTCGCGGCGCAGTACGCCTTCGACGGGCTGCGGCATCGCGTGGACCTCCAGTCGCTGCGCATCGCGGGCGGCACCTACCGGGGCGAGGCCACGATGCTGGCGACCGGGGCGCTGACGCTGGACGCGCGCCTCGCGGGCAAGCTGCTGGCGCCGGTGCCGGGCAGCGAACAACGCGTGCCGCTGCAGCTGGAGCTGCGCGCCGAAGGCCCGGCCAGCGGGATCGACGCCAGTGCGAAGCTGGTCGCCGAAGGGCCCGCCGACGCGGGCGCGCTACCGCGCGCGACTGCCACCGCGCGCATCACGCCGTTCGCGGCCATGCCCGTGCCGCGCGGCGAAGCGGAGTTCGAGCACCTGGACCTGGCCATGCTCTGGCCGGCCGCGCCGCGCACGGAGCTGTCGGGGCACGTGGAAGTCGAGCCGCTGTCCGCGAGCAGCTACCGGCTCGCGGCCGACCTGCGCAACGGCCTCGCCGGGCCCTGGGACCGCGGCCGCCTGCCCGTCACGTCGGCGAGCGTGCAGGGCGCCTGGCGCGACGGCACGGCGCTGGTGGAATCGCTGGCGGCGCAGGCGGGCGGCGGGCAAATCGAGGGCAGCGGCGCCTGGGAAGGTCCGGGCTGGAAGTTCGAGGGGCGCGTGGCCGGCGTCGATCCGGCGCGGCTGCACACGTCCATGGCCTCGCTGCCCATCTCGGGGCCGGTGCAGCTGTCCGGCGCGGGGCGGGCGGTGGACTTCGACGTGGCACTGCGCGCCGGCGCCGCGGCGTCCGGGCCCGGAACGCGCACCGCGCGCGCGCTGGAGCTGCGCGAGATCGTCGCGCGCGGCCGCTGGGAAGGCGACGCGATCACGCTCGCGCGCCTGCGCCTGCGCACCAGCGATGCCTCCCTGCAGGGGGAGGTGAAGTGGAACCTCGCGGCGCAGGCCGGCAGCGGCAAGCTGCAGTTGCACGCGCCGGGCCTGCAGGCCGATGCGCAGGGCAGCATCGCGCCGGCGCGCGGGCAGGGCAGCGCGCAGCTGGCGGCCCGAGACCTGGCGCTCGCGCAGCGCTGGTGGGCGCGCTGGCCCGGCATCGCCCCGCTGTTGAAAGACCTGGACCTGCGCGGCGAAGCGCAGGCGCGGCTCGCCTGGCAGGGCGGCTGGCGCGATCCGGCCGTGCAGGCGCAGGCGAACGTGCGAGGGCTGGGCTGGGCCGCCCCGGGGCCGGGCGGCGAGCCGGCGTGGACCGTGCGCGAGGCCGCGCTGCAGTGGCAGGGCCGGCTGCGCGAAGCGACGCTGGGCCTCGACGGCACCTTGCAGCAAGGCCAGCGCCAGGTCGCGGTCACGGCGCGCGGCACCCTCGGCGGCACGCTGGCGGGCGCCGCCTCGCGCTGGAACGGGCGCGTGACGACGCTGGCGCTGCAACTGCGCGACCCGGCGCTCAGCCGCGGCAACTGGCGCCTGGAACTGCAGCAGCCGGTGGACTGGCGCGCGGCCGGCGGCAACTTCGAAGTCGGCGCGGGACAGGCGCTGCTGCGCGCGCCGCCGCTGCCCAGCGGCGGCGCGGCGCACGAGGCGGTGCTGGCCTGGAACCCGGTGCGCCGGCAGGGCGGCGAGCTGTTCACCTCGGGCCGGGTGAGCGGCCTGCCGCTCGCCTGGATCGAGCTGGTCGCGGGGCCGCAGCTCGGTGGCGCGGCGCTGTCGGGCGACATGGTGTTCGATGCGCAGTGGAATGCGCGGCTGGGCCGCAGCCTGCAGGTGGATGCTTCGCTGGTGCGCACCGGCGGCGACGTCAACGTGCTGGCCGAGAGCATCGACGGCGCCGCGGCGCGCGTCACCGCCGGCGTGCGCGACGCGCGGCTCACGCTGCGCAGCGAGGGCGAGCAGCTGCTGCTCTCCTTCACCTGGGACAGCGAGCGCGCGGGCCATGCGCAGGGCGAGCTGCGCACGCGGCTGGCGCGCAGCGCCGAGGGCGGCTGGACCTGGGCGGCGCAGGCGCCCCTGGCCGGGCGGGTGCAGGCGCAGTTGCCGCGCATCGGCGTCTGGTCGCTGCTGGCGCCGCCGGGCTGGCGCCTGCGCGGCTCGCTGGCGGCCGACATCCGCATCGCCGGCACGCGCGCGCAGCCGGAGCTGTCCGGCCCCGTGAACGCGGAAGACCTGGCGCTGCGCTCGGTGGTGGACGGCATCGAGCTGCGCAACGGCCGCCTGCGCGCCCGCCTCGCCGGCCAGAAGCTGGTCGTCGACGAGTTCCTCCTGCACGGCAGCGAGGAGGGCGGTGGCGGCGGCACGGTGCTCGCCTTCGGAGAAGGCAGCTGGACGCCGCAAGGCGTGGTGTTCACGGCGCAGGCGCAGCTGTCGCAGCTGCGCGCCAGCATCCGCAGCGACCGGCAGCTCACCGTCTCGGGACCGGTGTTCGCGCGCATGGACCGCACGGGCACCACCGTCACGGGCGAGCTGCGCGTGGACCGCGCGCGCATCCGCATCCCGGACGAGACGCCGCCGCGCCTGGGCGAGGACGTGGTCGTGCGCCATGCGGTGGGCCTGCCGGCCACCGAGCCGGAACGCCGCGAGAAGCCGCAGCCGGAAGGCGAGGGCAAGCTGTCGCTCGACGTCCGCTTCAACCTCGGGCCGGACTTCCGCGTCACCGGCCGCGGCCTCGACACGCGCCTGGCCGGCTCGGTGCAGGTGCAGGGCGACGGCTCGGGGACGCCGCAGATCGTCGGCGTGATCCGGGCCGTCGGCGGCACCTACCAGGCCTACGGGCAGCGGATGGAGATCGAGCGCGGCGTGCTGCGCTTCACCGGCCCGGCCGACAACCCGGCGCTCGACATCCTGGCGATCCGCCCCAACCTGCAGGAGAAGGTCGGCGTGCAGGTGACCGGGCGCGCGCAGTCGCCGCACGTGGAACTGTATTCCGAGGCCGGGCTGTCCGAGGCCGAGACGCTGTCGTACGTGGTGCTGGGGCGCTCGTCCGCGGGCGGCGGCGCCGACGCCGCCCTGCTGCAGCGCGCGGCGGCGGCCCTGCTGTCCGGCCGCGGCGGCACGGGCAAGGGCATCGCCGGCAGCCTGGGGCTGGACGACCTGAGCGTGAGCCCCGACAGCACGAGCGGCGCCGTGGTGCGCGTCGGCAAGCGTTTCGCGGACAACTTCTACGCCGCCTACGAGCGCAGCCTGTCGGGCGCGATGGGCACGCTGTTCATCTTCTTCGACCTGTCGCGCCGCGCGACGCTTCGGGTGGAGGCGGGCGAGCGGACCGGGGTCGATTTGATCTTCACGTTCGCGTTCGACCGCGTGCGGAAGTAGGAGCGGTGGGGTTCGCTGGCGCTCACCGCCACCCTACGGATCGTTGCGTTCTCGTTCGGCTTCGTAGGGTGGCGGTGAGCGCAGCGATCCCCACCGTCCTTACCGCATTTCGAACACCAGGCACGTCGTCGTGCCGTGCGCGTACAAGGTCCCGTCCGGCCCGAACAACTTCGCTTCGGCCGTCGCCAGCTGCCGCCCGCAGTGCAGCACCCGCCCTTCGGCGCGCACGCGCTGCACCTTCGGCCCGATCCCCTTCACCAGGTTCACGCCCAGTTCCGCGGTCGTGTAGCCCCGCCCCGGCGGCATCATCGTGTGCACCGCGCAGCCGAGCGCCGAGTCGAGGAGCGTCGCGTACCAGCCGCCGTGCAGCGTGCCCAGGGGATTGAGGTGCGCCGGCCCCGGCGTGCCCTGGAACACGGCGCGGCCCTCGCCGACTTCCACCAGCTGGAAGTCCAGCGTGCGCGCGATCGGCGGGTAGGGCAGCTCGCCGCGCAGCATCGCCTGCAGCACGTCCAGCCCGCTGCGCCCGGCCACCTGCTCGGGCTTCGCCACGCCGCAGCCGGCGCCGGCCGCCAGCCGCGCCGCGATTTCGCGCTCCTGCGCGAGCCAGCTTTCCAGGCGGTCCGCTCCATCCATGTGATCTCCTCCTCGCCGGCGAGCATACGCGCAGCCGCCCTGTGGCGCCGGAGTCACTGTGACGGCGACGCGGCACCGGGGCCGTGGTAGCGTTCCATGCCCTGCCCGGCGGCCGGGCTGCCGCCCGCCGCGCACCAAGGAGAGATCGATGACTGAAGCCAGCCGCCGCGCGGCCTTCTGGCTCGTGCTGCTCGCCGCCGCCGGAACCTTCGCCCTCACCATGGGCACGCGCCAGAGCATGGGCCTGTTCCTCCCGGCGCTCAACACCTCCACCGGCCTTGGCCTCGGCAGCATCAGCCTGGCCTTCGCCTTCGGGCAGCTGTGGTGGGGGCTCACGCAGCCCTTCGCCGGCGCGCTGGCCGACCGCTACGGCGCCGGGCGCGTGCTGGTGGCGGGGGTCGTGCTGCTTTGCATCGGCACCTTCATCACGCCGCTGATGACGACGACGCTGGGCCTGATCTTCGCGATCGGCGTGCTGGCCTCGGGCGGATCGGGCATGGCGGGGCCGGCCGTGCTGATGTCCGCGGCCGTGCGCATGATCGATCCGGCGCGCCAGGGCATGGCCACCGGCATCGTCAACGCGGGGGGGTCGCTGGGCCAGTTCGCCACCGCGCCGCTGGCGGCGGCGCTGATCGTCGGCATGGGCTGGGGCTCCGCGATGCAGGTGCTGGCGCTCATGGTGCTGTTCTGCCTGCCGGCCGCCTGGGTGCTGCGCGGGACGGCGCAGCATGCCGCCGCCCAGTCCGGCGCCGCGGCGCCCGTCAGCCCGCGCGCCGCCGTGCGCGAGGCGGTCCGCACGCCCGACTACCTGCTGCTGTGCGCCGGCTTCTTCGTCTGCGGTTTCCACGTCGCCTTCCTCGCCGTGCACCTGCCCGGCGTGATCGAGGCCTGCGGCCTGCCGACGCAGTGGGGCGGCTGGGCCCTCGCGATGCTGGGCCTGTTCAACGTGGCCGGCAGCCTGGGCGCCGGCTGGGCGATGGGCCGCTGGCGCATGAAGTCGCTGCTGTCGGTGATCTACGCGGCGCGGGCGCTGGCGGTGGTCGCCTTCCTGCTCGCGCCCAAGACGGGCCCCGTCGTGCTGCTGTTCGCGGCCGTCATGGGTCTGACCTACCTGTCCACCGTGCCGCCGACCGCCGGCCTGGTCGCGCGCTTCTTCGGGCCGGCCAACATGGCGACCCTGTTCGGCCTCGTGATGCTCACGCACCAGGTCGGTGCCTTCTTCGGATCCTGGCTGGGAGGCAAGGTGTTCGAGGTGACGGGCGCCTACGACTGGGTCTGGTACGTGGACATCGTGCTGGCCATCGGCGCCGCGCTGGTGCACCTGCCGATCCGCGAGGCGCCGCTGCCCGGCCGCGCGCCCGCCGCCGCCGCGGCCGCCTGAGCCCTTCCGTCGCGCCGCCTTGAAAAACCGGGGCTGCGCGCCTATTGCTGGCTCAGCGTTTGTTCCCGCCTACAAAACGAAGAGCCACCTGCCGATGCCTGCCGGGGCGGTTCCGCCAGCGCCGGCCGGCGCGGCGTACTACCATCGGACTCACATGATAGACGCAGAGTATTATCATGTCAGCACGAGAGAACGACCGCATGGACGACAAACCCGCCCGCCTCACCATCCTCATCGATGCGGAGAAGAAGCGGGCATTCGAGGCGGTGTGCGCCGCGCAGGACATCACGGCCTCCCAGCTGCTGCGGCAGCTGATCCGGGAGTACCTGGCCAAGCATGGCGTGGAGTACCAGCGCAAGGACGGGCGCAAGGTGGGCTGAGGCGCGCCCCGCGGCGGGCGGAAAGCAATTACAATCCGATTAACATCGGACCCGTCCGCCCATGGAGCTCAAGACCGCACGGCTAACCATCCTGATCGATCCGGCGAAGAAGCAGGCTTTCGAGAACCTTTGCCGCACGCAGGACATGACGCCGTCGCAGGTGGTCCGGCGGCTGATCCGCGGTTACATGGAAGAGCAGGTCGCCGAGGCCACGGCATCCGCGCCGCCCGCGCGCGGCACCGCATCGCGCAAGGCCGCGCCGCCGGCGCGCAAGACACCGGCGCGCAAAGCCGGCCCCGCGCGCAAGAGCCGCTAGCGCGGGGCCCATTCTCCACCCATCACGCCCGCCGCGTGCCCGTCCACGCATCGGCGAAGGCGCGCGCCGACTCCGCGACGGCGGCCGCTTCGCGGCCGGGCTGGTACAAGGCCGAGCCGATCCCGAAGCCCTGCGCCCCCGCCGCGCGGTAGGCGGCCATGCCGGCCGGCGTGATGCCGCCCACGGGCAGCAGCAGTACCTGCGCCGGCAGCACGGCGCGCAGCGCCTTGACGGCCGCCGGCGGGATCATCTCGGCAGGGAACAGCTTCAGCCCGGTCGCGCCCGCATCGAGCGCGGCGAACGCTTCGCTCGGCGTCATCACGCCGGGCAGCGCGACCATGCCTGCCGCCGCGGCCGCGGCGACCACCCGCGCATCGAAATGCGGCGAGACGACCATGCGGCCCCCCGCGGCATGCACCTGCCGCACCTCCTCGGCGCTGCGCACCGTGCCCGCGCCGACGACGGCCTGCGGGAAGCGGCGCGCCAGCCGCGCGATGCTGTCGAGCGGCTGCGGTGAATTGAGCGGCACCTCCAGCAGGCGCCAGCCCGCGGACCACAGCGAATCGCCGACGGCCTCGGCTTCGTCCGGGCGGATGCCGCGCAGGATCGCGACCAGGGGAAGTTGCGAGAGCGCGCCCTGCCAGGCGCTCGCGAGATCGGCGTTCATGCGTGCTCCAGTGTGCGGGCCAGCGCCCGGTGTCCGTGCCAGGTGGCCTCGGGGCCGAGCGTGCGGGCCTGGCGGCCGAGGATGCGCAACGCGAGAGCGTAGCGCCGCGTGAGCTGCGGGCTGCCGACCAGCACCACGGATGGCGCGGCCTCGTCGCGCAGGCGCAGTTCCTCGCCGATCACCAGGCCGGAGAGATAGCTGGGCAAGGCTGCCGCCTGCGTCCGCTCGAACAGCGCCAGCGTGCGCGCGCTGAAGGCGCTGCGCAGCAGGCTGCCCATTTGCTGCGCGCGGCGCACGCCTTGCGCGAAGGCCTCCTCGTCCAGCGGGCCTTCGTCGGCCGGCATGGTGCGGCCGAGGATGGAGTGCTGGCGCAGCAGCGCATAGAACTCGCCGGACATGAAGGTCGCGAAGGACTGCACGCGGCCGTCCCGCACGCGCACCCACTTGCTGTGCGTGCCGGGCAGGACGAACAGGCCCTCGTCCCGCTGCAGCAGGTCCAGCGCGCCGAACACCTGGACCTCCTCGCCGCGCAGCACGTCGGGCACGCCTTCGCTCTCGCAGGAGAGGCCGGGCACCAGCGCGATGCGGCCGGGTTCGATCCACGTGAGGTGCGCCGCGACTTCGGCGAAGCCGGCGGGGCAGGGGCAGTAGGGTGCTTCGCGCCAGCCCTGGCGGCTGCCGGCCATGCCGCTGACGAGGCAGAGGGCGCGGGGATCGGCGAGCCAGTCGCCGCAGGTTTCCTGCAGGACGGCGGGGAAGCCGCCGGGAGGGATGGACAGGATGCCGCGGTCGCTGGCGCGTTCCTCGAGCACCGTGCCGTCATCCGCGATGCGGGCGGCGCGGAGGGAGGAGGTGCCCCAGTCGACGGCGACGAAGGATGTCATTGGGTGCCACGCGACGGTGGATCCCGGGTCCAGCCCGGGATGACAAGCCTAGGCAGCACGGTTTCAGTGGTTGTCCCGCGGCACGAAGGAGCCGCGCTTGCCCACCAGGAAGTCCAGGTCCACGCCTTCGTCCGCCTGCAGCACGTGGTCGACGTACAGCTTCCAGTAGCCGGACGACAGCGGCGGCTTCGGCGGCTGCCAGGCGGCGCGGCGGCGGGCGAGTTCCTCGTCGCTGACGTCCAGGTGCAGGCGGCGCTTCGGTACGTCGAGTTCGATCATGTCGCCGTTCTGCACCAGCGCCAGCGGACCGCCCGCAGCCGCCTCCGGCGCCGTGTGCAGCACCACCGTACCGTAGGCCGTGCCGCTCATGCGCGCGTCGCTGATGCGGACCATGTCGGTGATGCCCTTGCGCAGCACCTTGGGGGGCAGCGGCATGTTGCCGACCTCCGCCATGCCGGGGTAGCCCTTGGGCCCGCAGTTCTTCAGCACCAGCACGCAGTCCTCGTCGACGTCGAGGTTCTCGTCGTCGATGCGCTTGTGGAAGTCCTCAATGTCCTCGAACACCACCGCGCGGCCCTTGTGCACCATCAGCTTGGGCGTGGCGGCGCTGGGCTTGATCACGGCGCCGCGCGGCGCCAGGTTGCCGCGCAGCACGGCGATGCCGGCCTTTTCCTTGAACGGCGTGGCCAGCGGCTGGATCACTTCCTTGTTCCAGTTCTGGGCGTCGGCGATGTTCTCGCCGACCGTCCTGCCGTTGGCCGTGACGGCGTCCAGGTGCAGCGAATCGCGGATCTCCTTCATCACCACCGGCAGGCCGCCGGCATAGCAGAAGTCCTCCATCAGGTGCTTGCCCGAGGGCTGCAGGTTCACCAGGCAGGGCATCTCGCTGCCCAGCCGGTCGAAGTCCTCGATGGACAGTTCCACGCCGACGCGGCGCGCGATGGCGATCAGGTGGATCACGGCGTTGGTGGAGCCGCCGATCGCGGCGAGCGTCTTGATCGCGTTCTCGAAGGCCTGGCGCGTGAGGATGGTGGACAGCTTCTGGTCCGTGTGCACCATCTCCACGATGCGCCGGCCGGCGTTGCGCGCGATCACGTTGCGGCGGCCGTCCACGGCGGGATAGGCCGCGTTGCCGGGCAGGCCCACCCCCAGCGCTTCCACCATGCTCGCCATGGTGGAAGCCGTGCCCATGGTCATGCAGTGGCCGTGGCTGCGGTGCATGCAGCTCTCGGCCTCGAAGAAGTCCTGCAGCTTCAGCGTGCCGGCGCGGACCTGCTCGCTCATGCTCCACACGCCGGTGCCCGAGCCGAGCTCCTGGTCGCGCCACTTGCCATTGAGCATGGGGCCGCCCGACACGCCGATGGTGGGCAGGTCCACGCTGGCCGCGCCCATGATCAGCGAGGGCGTGGTCTTGTCGCAGCCCATGAGCAGCACCACGCCGTCGACGGGGTTGCCGCGGATCGATTCCTCGACATCCATGCTCGCGAGGTTGCGATAGAGCATGGCGGTCGGCCGCAGCAGCGTCTCGCCGAGCGACATCACCGGGAACTCCAGCGGGAAGCCGCCGGCCTCGTACACGCCGATCTTCACCTGCTCGGCCAGCGTGCGGAAGTGCGAGTTGCAGGGCGTGAGCTCGCTGAAGGTGTTGCAGATGCCGATGACGGGCCGGCCGTCGAACTGGTCGTGCGGAACGCCCTTGCCCTTGACCCAGCTGCGGTAGGCGAAGCCGTCGCGGTCCTGCCGGCCGAACCACTGCTGGGAGCGCAGCTCCTCCGGTTTCTTTCTCTTCATGAACCCTATTCCTTGACCGCGCCGGTCAGTCCCGACACGTAATACTCGACGAAGAACGAATAGATCACCGCCACCGGCAGGGAGCCGAGCAGCGCGCCCGCCATGAGCGAGCCCCAATGATAGACATCGCCTTCGACCAGCTCGGTGACGACGCCGACCGGCACGGTCTTGATCTCCGACGAGGACACGAAGGTGAGCGCGTAGATGAACTCGTTCCACGACAGCGTGAAGGCGAAGATGCCCGCGGAGATCAGGCCCGGCACCGACAGCGGCAGGATGATCTTCACCAGGATCTCCATGCGGTTGGCCCCGTCGATCAGCGCGCACTCCTCCAGCTCGTAGGGGATGGAGCGGAAGTAGCCCATGAGCAGCCAGGTCGCGAAGGGGATCAGGAAGGTCGGGTAGGTGAGGATCAGCGCCCAGCGCGTGTCGAACAGGCCCAGCTTGAAGACGATCGCCGCCAGCGGGATGAACAGGATGGACGGCGGCACCAGGTAGGCCAGGAAGATCGACAGCCCCACGTGGCGCGAGCCGCGGAAGCGCAGCCGCTCGATCGCGTAGGCGGCGAGCACCGAGCACAGGAGCGACACGAAGGTGGAGACCACCGAGATGAACATCGTGTTCCACAGCCAGGCCGGGTAGGACGTGTGGAACAGCAGCTTCTCGAAGTGCGCGAGCGTCGGCCCCACCACCCAGAAGGGATTGCCCTCGCGCGACAGCAGCTCGTTGTCGGGCTTCACCGCCGTGATCGCCATCCAGTAGAACGGGAACAGCAGCACGAACACGAACACGGCGAGCGGCACGTACAGCGTGACCACCCGCCGCGGCAGCGAGCTCAGGTAGTGCATGCCCGCGGAATCGTTGTCGTCGGTCTTCTTCATGCGTCCTTGCCGCCCTGCTGCCAGGCCCTGCGCTGCAGCCCGAAATAGCTGAAGAGGATGGAGGCGAGCAGGAAGGGGATCATCGCGATCGCGATGGCCGCTCCCTCGCCCAGCGCCCCGCCGGGGATCGCGCGCTGGAACGACAGCGTCGCCATCAGGTGCGTCGCGTTCAGCGGCCCGCCGCGCGTCAGCACGTAGATCAGCTGGAAGTCGGTGAACGTGAAGAGCACCGAGAACGTCATCACCACCGCGATGATGGGCGTCAGCAGCGGCAGCGTGATGTAGCGGAAGCGCTGCCAGCCGCTCGCGCCGTCGATGGCGCCCGCTTCGTAGAGCGAGGGCGAGATCGTCTGCAGGCCGGCCAGCAGCGTGATCGCGACGAAGGGCACGCCGCGCCAGATGTTGGCGGCAATGGTCGACAGCCGCGCGTTCCACGGGTCGCCCAGGAAGTCGATGTAGTGGTCGATCCAGCCCATCTTCATGAGCACCCAGCTCACGATGGAGAACTGCGAGTCGTAGATCCACCAGAAGGCGATGGCCGACAGCGCCGTCGGCACGATGTAGGGCAGCAGGATCACCGTGCGGAAGAAGGTCTTGAACGGGATCCGCTCGTTCAGCAGGATGGCCAGCCACAGCCCCAGCGCGAACTTCACGACGCTGGCGACCGCGGTGTAGAAGAGGGTGTTGAACAGCGCGAGCCGGGTGACGCTGTCCCCCCACAGGAAGCTGTAGTTGCCGAGCCCGATCCACTCGCCGCCGCGCCCGATCTTGGTGTCCGTGAATCCCAGCCAGACGCCGAGGCCGAGCGGATAGGTGAGGAACAGCAGCAGCAACGCTGCCGCGGGCAGCATGAAGGCCAGCCCGAGCAGGTTGCGGCTGTTCTGGAAGGATCGGAACATCGGCGGCGGTGGAGGTCAGACCTTGTAGTAGCGCTCGGCGCGCTGTTGCGCGAGCTGGGCGGCTTCCTTGGGCGTCTTCGCGCCGCTGGCGGCCTGGGCCACCATGTCCTGCACGATGAAGTCCGCCAGCGCGCCGGCCGAGGCGTAGCCCAGCTTGCCCGCGTAGCCCGCCGGCCGCATGTTCTTCACCGAGTCGCGGTAGGGCGTGTTCTTCGGGTCGGCCGTCCACACCGGGTTCTTCTCGTAGGCGCGCAGCGGCTGCGAGATGTAGCCGCCGGCGGCCTGCATCCACGGGCCGTACTGGTCTTCCTCCATCATGAAGCGCACGAATTCCTTGGCGGCTTTCGGGTACTTCGAGTGCTTGAAGATCATCTGGTTGAAGAACAGGTGGTACTCGGTCGGCACGCCCACCGGCCCGATCGGGAAGGTGGCGTGCTGGATGTCGTTCGCCATCTCCTTCAGCTTCGGGTCGCTGGAGTTCTTGGCGGCGTAGTAGATCGAGATGCCGTTGTTGGTCACCGAGACCTGGCCGTCCAGGAAGGCCTTGTTGTTGTTCGGGTCCAGCCACGACAGCGTGCCGGGGATGAAGTTGGCGTACAGCTCCTTGCCGTATTCCAGCGCCTTGAGCGTCTCGGGGCTGTCGATGATCACCTTGTTGTTCTTGTCGACGAGCGCGCCGCCGAAGGCCCACAGCAGCCACTGCGTCCAGCCGCTGTCGCCGGTGGCGTGGCCGAGCGCCATGCCGCCGGGCGTGCCCTTGGCCTTGAGCGCCTGGAACATCTTCAGGAAGCCGTCGGTGTCCTTGGGGAAGGCGTCGAAGCCGGCGGCCTTCACCATGCTGCCGCGGTACACCATCATCGAGCCGGTGCCGCCCAGCGGGATGCCGATCCAGTGGCGGCCGTCCGGGCGCAGGTAGGCCTCGCAGGCCGGGTACCAGCCGCCGTACTTCTTGCCCAGGTAGTTGGCCAGGTCGGTCACGTCGACCAGCTTGTCCGGGTACAGGTTGGCGTCGTCGTTGGTGGACAGGATGATGTCGGGGCCACCGCCGGTGTTGGCCGCCACGGCGGCCTTCGGCCGGACGTCCTCCCAGCTCTCGTTGTCCACGCGCACGGGGATGCCGTACTTGTCGCTGAACTTCTTGACGTTCGCCATGTAGGCGTCCTCGTCACCCTGCACGAAGCGCTTCCAGCGCAGCACGCGCAGCTTCGCGCCCTTCTCCGGCTGGTTGTTCCACTGCTGCGCGAATGCGCCCGACGGCCACATCAGCGGCAGCGACACGGCTGCGGCCCCGGCCGAAGCCTGCAGAAACTTGCGACGGTTCGTCATGAAGGTCTCCTGGTGGTTGAAGGGAACGGAAGCGCGGAAGGGAAGGGGTGCGTGTCCTCAGTGGGCCAGGCGCTCGCCGCTGGCGGCGTCGAACAGGTGGGCGCGCGCCGGGTCGGGGCGCAGGCGGATGACCTCGCCGGGGCGGAAGGCATGGCGGTCGCGGAACACGCTGGTGACCTCGACGCCGGCGATCTTGGTGAAGACCTGCGTGTCGGCGCCGGTGGGTTCCACCACGACGACCTCGGTGGCCACGCCCTCGTCGCCGCTCGCGAGCTCCATGTGCTCGGGGCGCGTGCCGTAGATCACGGGTTGGCCGTCCCGCGCGTTCGTGGCATTCGGCGGGGCCGGCAGCGTGAGCCCGGCCCCGAAGTCCACGTGCGCGCTGCCGTTCGCGCGGCGCAGCACGCCGGGCAGGAAGTTCATGGCCGGCGAGCCGATGAAGCCGGCGACGAACTGGTTGGCCGGCTGGTCGTACAGCTCCAGCGGCGAGCCGGTCTGCTCGACGCGGCCGTCGCGCATGACGACGATCTTGTCGGCCATGGTCATGGCCTCGATCTGGTCGTGCGTGACGTAGACGGAGGTGGTCTTCAGGCGCTGGTGCAGTTCCTTGATCTCGGTGCGCATCTGCACGCGCAGCTTGGCGTCGAGGTTGGACAGCGGCTCGTCGAACAGGAAGACCTGCGGGTCGCGCACGATGCAGCGCCCCATCGCGACGCGCTGGCGCTGGCCGCCGGAGAGCTGGCGCGGATAGCGATCGAGCAGGTCGCCCAGGCCCAGGATGTCCGCGGCCTTGCGCACGCGCTCGTCCGAGACGGCGCGGGACTCCTTCGCCAGCTTGAGGCTGAACGCCATGTTGTCGCGCACGGTCATGTGCGGGTACAGCGCGTAGTTCTGGAACACCATCGCGATGTCGCGCTCCTTCGGCGTGAGCGCGTTCACCACGCGGCCGCCGATCGCGATCTCGCCCTTGCTGATCTCCTCCAGGCCCGCGATCATGCGCAGCAGCGTCGACTTGCCGCAGCCCGAGGGGCCCACCAGCACCGCGAACTGCCCGTCCTCGATCGCGATGTCGACGCCGCGGATGATGTGCGCGGCACCGAAGTACTTCTCCACTCCCCTGATTTCGACTGTGGCCATCGTCCCTCGAAAAGTGTGGTGTGAAAGGCGACGCACCTTGTAGCACGAAGCTTTTTGCGCGTCATCAGCAATGCACCCCCGGCGCGGGCTTTTCCGGGTAAGACCTGAGGGCGGTATAGTCATATCGTCATACGATTGGGCCCGTCCATGGCGATCAAGAACGTCCACGGCAACACCCTGGACCACCTGGGCCAGGCGATCGTCGGCGGGCGCTACCCGGCCGGCGCGACGCTGCCGCCCGAGCCGCTGCTGGGCGAGGAGCTGGGCGTCAGCCGCACCGTGATCCGCGAGGCCGTGAAGTCGCTGGTGGCCAAGGGCCTGGTCAGCACCGGGCCCAAGGTCGGCACGCGCGTGCTGTCCTCCGAGCACTGGAACTGGTTCGATCCCGACGTCGTGAACTGGCAGGGCCGCGCCGGCCTGACGCGCGAGTTCCTGCGCGAACTGCAGGAACTGCGCCGGGTGGTGGAGCCGGCGGCCGTGCGCATGGCGGCCGAACACGCGACGGCGCAGGACATCGCCGAGATCGAGGCCGCCTACCAGGGCATGCGCCGCGCGGTGGAGGAGGGCGGCGACTACGTCACTTACGACCTGCGCTTCCACCAGGGGCTGCTGCGCGCCTGCGGCAACCGCATGATGATCCAGATGAGCAAGGCCATCGGCGCCCTGCTGCGCACCAGCTTCGAGATCTCCACCAGCCGCAAGGACGGGCCGCGCCTGTCGCTGCCCATGCACCGCGCCGTGCTCGACGCGGTGATCGCCCGCCAGCCGGCCAAGGCGGAACGCGCCGTGCTGGTGCTGATCGACAGCGCCCGCGACGACATCGATGCGGTGCTCGCGAGCCGGCGCCGCCTGCCGCGCCTGGACCTGCCGGCGCGGCCCCTGCCAGCCGCCTGAGGCCGCCCCCGGGGGCGGGTGCGTCTCCCGCGCAACGCTTAGGCGACTCTCCTAGCGGCGCTGCGCAAGGCCCGGCTACACTTTGACACAACGGGCCCTCGAAGGCCCGGCACAACGAAGTTGGGAACAGCATTGAACGAGGCACCGCCCGGCGCCCCGTCCTCGGGGGCCGATGACCCGCGGCAGTGGCTGCGGGCGACCCCCCTGATGGACCTGGAAGACCCGAAGCTCCGGTTGCGGGTCCGCGCGCTCGTGCAGCTTTGCAAGAACGAGCGGGAACGCGTGCTGGCGGTCTACAACTACGTCAAGCGCCTGCCGCTGGCGCGCCGCTGCAAGTTGCGCCTTTCCACGGCGCGCGAGGTCTACGACGCCGGCCGTGGCGACGCGCCGGACAAGGCCACCCTGCTGGTGGCCATGCTGCGCATCGCGGACGTGCCGGCGCGCATCCGCTACGTGTCGCTGGCCGGCGAGATCCTGCGCGGCATCGCGCCCGGCGTGGCGCACGCCGGCCGGCCGATCCTGGAGGTCTGGCTCCAGGAGCGCTGGGTGCGCACCGACACCTACATCTTCGACCCCGCCTGCATGGCCGCGGCGCGCCAGCGCCTGCGCGACCGCGGCTGGGAGTGGGGCTACGGCATCCACGTGCACGGCCACATGGTCTGGAACGGCGTGGAGGACGCCTTCCTGGGCGGCGTGCCGACCGAGTGCGACCTGATGGTGGTGCGGGAACTGGGCGTGTTCGACGATCCGGCGCAGTTCCTGCGCTCGCGCGCTTTCCGGAAGAGCCATTCGCGCCTGAGGCGCATCTACTGGAACCTGGTGGCGCCGGTCGCCGACTGGGCCCTGCGCAACCTGCGCAGCGAAGTGGAGCAGCCGGCGACGGCGTCGAGCCGGTTCAATTGAGGCGGGGTGGGAGAGCTGGGGTTCGCCTGCGGCACTTCCCGCAGCAGCGCCGCCGCCACGTCCTGCGCCGCGATCGAGCGGTAGTTCGCCGGGATCAGCGGCCGCAACCAGCGGCTCGCCTTCAGCGCCAGTTGCTCGCCGCCGCGCACCGGTTGCCCGAGCGCGGCGCGGTCGCCGGCCAGCATCGACGGGCGCGCGATCACGAGGGTGGCGAAGCCGAGCGTCGCGAGCGCGTCCTCGAGCTCGCCCTTCACCCGGCTGTAGAAGATCGAGGAATGCGCGTCGGCGCCCATGGCGCTGACCAGCCCCACGCGTTGCGTGCCGCCAGCGCGGACCGCCTTCGCCACGGAGAGGTTGGCGTCGAAATCGACCGCCCGGAAAGCAGGCTGGCTCCCGGCCACCTTGATGGTGGTCCCGAGAGCCAGGTAGGCTTCATCGACAGGAGGTAACGTGGGCAGCGCCGCGTAGTCCACGACGTGCGCCGTCAGCCTGGGGTGCTGCAAGGCGAGGGGCCGGCGCACGAGGGCGTGCACCGCCGCCACGCCGTCATCGGCGAGCAGCCCTTGCAGGATGGCCCCGCCCACGAGCCCCGTCGCTCCCGCCACGAGGGCGGTGCGGTGGGCCGCGGCGCCGGGCCGGTCCATGTTCAGCGGCCGTAGTTGCGCGCGGAGTTGCCGCGGCCGCGGTTGCCGCCGCCGTTGCCGTGGCGTCGCCCGGTGGCGCCCATGCTGTCGATGCTGGTGCGCGTCGGGTCGGGCTGGCCGTTGGCGGAGACGCGCTTGACGCCCGTCATGTCGCGGCGCCCCGGCAGGTTGGTGCGCAGCGGGTCGACATTGCGCGGCATGCGCTCGTCGAACTCGTCGTCGCGCTCCACCCGCGGCTCGCGCGCCTGCTGCTGGGGCGGGCGCTGGCCGTTGTGCTGCGGCCGGCCGTTGCCGTTGCGCGGGCCTTGGCCGTTGCCGCCGTTGCGCAGCTGCTGGCCGCCGCCGCCGTTGCCGTTGCCGTTGCGGGCCTGCTGGCCCTCGCCGCGCTGGCCGTTGCCGTTGCCGTTGTTGCGGCCGCGGCCGGAAGGCTGGCCCGACTTCTCCTTGTTCTCGCGGATGCGCTGCATCATCTCGCTGCGCGCCGCCTTGGCCGCCGCGTTCATCACCTCGCGCGAGGGCGGGCGGCCCTTGCCGCCCCACAGCACCTGGCGGCCCATGGCGATCGGCTCGGCCTGCTCGCCCGGCTCGGGGCCGAAGCCCTCGACCACCTGCACGGGGATCTGCTGCTTGGTGAAGCGTTCGATCTCCTGCATGAAGCCTTCCTCGTCCAGGCAGACCAGCGACACGGCCTGGCCTTCCTTGCCGGCGCGGCCGGTGCGGCCGATGCGGTGGACGTAGTCTTCCGGCACGTTGGGGATCTCGTAGTTCACCACGTGCGGCAGGTCGTCGATGTCGATGCCGCGGGCGGCGATGTCGGTCGCCACCAGGGCGCGGATCTCGCCGCTCTTGAAGCCGGCCAGCGCCTGCGTGCGCGCCGTCTGGCTCTTATTGCCGTGCAGGGCCATCGCCTCGATGCCATGCTTCTTGAGGTAGTCGGCCACGCTGTTGGCGCCGAACTTGGTGCGGGTGAACACCAGCACCTGCGACCAGTCGTGTTCCTGGATCACGTGCGCCAGCAGTTCCTTCTTCCTGCCGCGGCCGGCGGGATGGATCACCTGCGTGATCCGCTGGACCGTCGTGTTGCGCGGCGTGACCTGGATGCTCTGCGGATCCTTCAGCAGCGTGTGCGCCAGCTCGCGGATCTCGTCGCTGAACGTGGCCGAGAACAGCAGGCTCTGCTTGTCCTTCGGCACCAGCGCCAGCACCTTCTTCACGTCGGGCAGGAAGCCCATGTCCAGCATGCGGTCGGCTTCGTCCAGCACCAGGATCTCCACCGTGGACAGGTCCAGGTGGCCCTGCTGCTGCAGGTCCAGCAGGCGGCCGGGCGTCGCGACGAGGATGTCCACGCCGGCGCGGATGCGGTCGATCTGCGGGTTCATGCCCACGCCGCCGAAGATGACGGTGGAGGTGAGCGGCAGGTACTTGCCGTAGGTGCGGATGGACTCTTCCACCTGGGCGGCGAGTTCACGCGTGGGCGTCAGCACGAGGGCGGCGATGCCGTCCTTGCCGAACTTGTTGGTCTTGACCTGGCCCTTGGTCAGCTTGTGGAGCATCGGCAGCGTGAACGCGGCCGTCTTGCCGGTGCCGGTCTGGGCGCCGGCGAGGAGGTCGTGGCCTGCGAGGACGGCCGGGATGGCCTGGGCCTGGATGGGGGTGGGGGTCTCGTAGCCTTGCTCACGGACGGCCTTCAGGATGGCCGGGGCGAGATTCAGTTCGTCAAAAGTCATTGGCTTTGGAAGCGCCTTGCCGGGCGCTGGGGCATCGGCCGTTCCGGGCCACGCGGGCCGGATCCAGTCAGGGGCAGATGAGGTTCAGGAGCGGGAGCCGGCAGGCGCGGGGCCTGCTTCGTCCCCAGCGGATTCGCTGAGCTCGCAGGCAAACTGGCGGCTGCGAGAATGGCCATTGTCGCACGGATCGGCACGGCCTGCCTGCCGGGCTGCCGACCGCCCGCGTTGCGCCGGAACGCCGCCTGTCCTGCGCAAAGTGTCACCCGTCCTGCCAAAAAGTGGCACACGGCCGGGCCGTCCCATAATGGCCCGAACCCAGGTAGTACGCATGGCCAAGACGATGAAGCTCCGCCTCGGTGTGGCGGACGACCCCACCCAGCTGCAACCGTCGCTGAGCGATTGCCTCGCCGCGATGCTGAAGCAGGCGGAGCCGTTGATGTCCGACGTGCTGCTGGGCCTGGAAGCCGGCATGGCCGCCTCCGGCCCGCGCCAGGTGCCCGCCTTCCAGCAACCGGAAGTGCAGGCCGCGATCGCCTCGCTGCTGGCCGAAGCCGCCGGCGTGAAGCAGACCTTCGTCGCCGAACTGACGCGGCTCGTCTACGAAGGCGGCGGCAAGGACCAGACCCAGGCCGAAGTGCTGCGCTTCGAGGACCTGCAACTCTTCGCCGACGAGGAGCTGGACCAGAGCATCGAGATCGCCCGCGCCCAGCAGGAGGTGGCGCTGGCCGTCGACGACACGCTGCCGGCGCTGGACGCGCTGGTCAGCACCATGCTGGGCTGGCGCACCATCCAGCCAGGCCTCAACCCGATCCGGCCCGACGTGTTCGTGCGGGCGCTGCAGTTCGCGCTGCAGGAGCACGTGCCGCAGGCGCAGGTGCGCGAGGCGCTGATCACCCCCGCGGCCGGCGTGCTGGGCGTGAACCTGCGCCGGCTCTACAAGGAACTGACCGACTGGCTGCGCTCCACCGGCATCGAGCCGGCCGTGCCCTTGGGCGGCCGCATCGACCGCCGCACCGGCGCCGCCGGCAAGCCGGTCACCGACGCGGCGGCGAAGACGCTGCTGACGCTGGACCGCCTGCGCAAGCTGCTCACCGGCGACTTCGACCAGCCGCGCAAGGCCGAATTCCTGCACACGGTGCCCGCCTCGATGGCCATGCTGCAGGAGCTGAAGAAGGCCGAGGAACTGGTCAAGCGGCTGGAGCAGCGGCCCAAGGTGACGGCGGCCCCGGCGCAGCCCGTGGACATGCTGGCGGAAGTCGGCGCGCCCGCGACGGTGCCGGCCCGCATCGGCCAGCAGCTGGGCGAGGAAGTGGTGCAGATGGTGTTCGAACACCTGGCGGAAGACCGCCGCCTGCTGCCCGCGCTCAAGCGCCAGCTGAAGTCCATGCAGCCGGCGGTGCACCGCCTGGCCAAGGAGGACTCCCGCTTCTTCAGCGACCGCACGCACCCGGCGCGCCAGGTGCTCGATCGCATCACGCAGCGCAGCCTGGCCTTCGCCTCCGAGAGCGACCCGGGCTGGCCGCGCTTCCTGGCCACGGTGGAGTCCGCCAGCAAGTGGCTGGAGAGCAAGGTGGTGGACGCCGACACCTTCGGCGAACTGCTGGACCACCTGCAGGACCAGTGGAAGGACCAGGACCAGGGCAGCAAGCAGAAGCGCGAGGAAGCCGCGAAGGCGCTGCTGCACGCGGAGCAGCGCAACCTGCTCGCGCAGAAGCTGGCCTCGGAATTCAGCGACATGCTGCAGGGGCTGGACGTCGCCGACTTCGTGCGCGACTTCCTGCGCAACGCTTGGGCCCAGGTGGTGGCCGACGCGCAGCTCAGTTGCGAGGACGGCTCGTCCGATCCGCACGGCTACCGCGCGCTGGTCGACGACCTCGTGTGGAGCGTGCAGAAGACCTCCGCCCAGCGCGGGCGCGCGCGCCGCCTGGTGCAGATGATCCCCGGGCTGCTGCAGCGCATGCGCGAGGGCCTGCAGCGCATCGGCTATCCGCCGGAGCTGACGCAACGCTTCTTCGACCACCTGATCACGCTGCACAAGGCCGCCGTGCAGGAAGGCCGCGACATCGCCGTGCAGAAGGCCGCCGACGCCGCCTGGGAAGAGGAATCGCAGTTCACGGACAGCGCCGTGGAGATGTGGCTCGACGGCGTGGAGGTGCAGGAGTCCGGCTACGTGGACTTCCCCGGGCTGGAGCTGGACACGGAGCACGTGGCCTCGCCGGAGGCGGCGCAGCAGGAGGCGCAGGCGCTGGAGCAAGCGGCCGGCGGCGGCGAAGCCGGCGAGGAAGCCGCGCCCGCGCCGGCGCCCGTGCGCGTGGAGGACCTGCGCGTGGGCACCTGGGTGGAGCTCCTGGTGCACGACGAATGGGTGCGCGCGCAACTGACCTGGTGCAGCCCGCACGCGACGCTGTTCATGTTCACCTCGGTGGGCGGCGCGGCCCACTCCATGTCGCGCCGCACGCTCGACAAGCTCCGCAGCTCCGACCACCTGCGCGTCATCGCCGACCGCCCCGTCGTCGACGAGGCCCTCGACCAGGTCGCGCAGGCGGCGCTGAAGAACAGCCTCGGGAACCCGTAGTTCCTCGGCCAGAAAAAGAACGCAGAGGACGCAGAGGTCACGCAGAGGACGCAAAGGAATACCTGAAGGTTTTCTCTGCGTTCTCTGCGTAGTCTCTGCGTCCTCTGCGTTCTTCCTCTCGCCGAGTCACCCCCTCGAGTCCCTCCGAATCCCGGAGATTTCGCCATCCGGGATAATCGGGGGATGGCCCAGTACGTTTACACCATGAACCGCGTCGGCAAGATCGTGCCGCCGAAGCGGCAGATCCTGAAAGACATCTCCCTCAGCTTCTTCCCGGGCGCCAAGATCGGCGTCCTCGGCCTGAACGGCTCGGGCAAGTCCACCCTGCTGAAGATCATGGCCGGCCTCGACAAGGAGATCGAGGGCGAGGCCATGGCGATGCCGGGCCTGAAGATCGGCTACCTGCCCCAGGAGCCGCAACTGGATCCCGAGGAGACCGTGCGCCAGGCCGTCGAAGGCGGCATGGGCGAAGTGGTCGAGGCCAAGGCGCGCCTGGAGGAGGTCTACGCCGCCTACGCCGAACCCGACGCCGACTTCGACAAGCTGTCCGAGGAGCAGCAGAAGCTCGAGGCGATCATCGCCGCGGCCGGCGCCGAGAGCGACCACGAGCACCAGCTGGAGATCGCCGCCGACGCCCTGCGCCTGCCGCCCTGGGACGCCGTGATCAAGAACCTGTCGGGCGGCGAGAAGCGCCGCGTGGCGCTTTGCCGCCTGCTGCTGTCCAAGCCCGACATGCTGCTGCTGGACGAACCCACCAACCACCTGGACGCCGAGTCGGTGGAGTGGCTGGAGCAGTTCCTCGCCCGCTTCCCGGGCACGGTGGTGGGCATCACCCACGACCGCTACTTCCTGGACAACGCCGCCGAGTGGATCCTGGAGCTGGACCGCGGCCGCGGCATCCCCTACAAGGGCAACTACTCCACCTGGCTGGAGCAGAAGGAAGCGCGCCTGAAGCAGGAGCAGCGCACCGAGGACGCGCGCACCAAGGCCATGAAGAAGGAACTGGAGTGGGCGCGCCAGAACCCGAAGGGCCGCCAGGCCAAGAGCAAGGCCCGCCTGGCCCGCTTCGAGGAACTGTCCGACTACGAATACCAGCGCCGCAACGAGACCAACGAGATCTTCATCCCGGTGGCCGAGCGCCTGGGCCACGAGGTGATCGAGTTCCAGAACGTCAGCAAGTCCTTCGGCGACCGCCTGCTGATCGACAACCTGAGCTTCAAGGTGCCCGCGGGCGCCATCGTGGGCATCATCGGCCCGAACGGCGCCGGCAAGTCGACCCTGTTCAAGATGATCGCCGGCAAGGAGAAGCCGGACGCGGGCGAGGTGAAGATCGGCAAGACCGTGCAGATGGCCTTCGTCGACCAGCACCGCGACGAGCTGGCCAACGAGAAGACCGTCTGGGAAGACATTTCCGGCGGCCTCGACATCATCAACGTCGGCAAGTTCCAGATGCCCAGCCGCGCCTACTGCGGCCGCTTCAACTTCAACGGCGGCGACCAGCAGAAGAAGGTCGGCACGCTGTCCGGCGGCGAGCGCGGGCGCCTGCACCTGGCCAAGACCCTGCTGCAGGGCGGCAACGTGCTGCTGCTGGACGAGCCGTCCAACGACCTGGACGTGGAAACGCTGCGCGCGCTGGAGGACGCCCTGCTGGAATTCGCCGGCAGCGTGATGGTGATCAGCCACGACCGCTGGTTCCTGGACCGCATCGCCACCCACATCCTGGCCGCCGAGGGCGACAGCCAGTGGGTGTTCTTCGACGGCAACTACCAGGAATACGAAGCGGACAAGCGCAAGCGCCTCGGCGAGGAGGGTGCAAGACCGCACCGGGTGCGCTATAAAGCGCTGAAGTGACCTTGCGACAGCAAGGTCATCCCCGCGCAGGCGGGGATCCAGGCTTTCCGGAGGGCCCTGCCGCAATGAGCGGCACACAGCAACCGCAGTACCAGTCGCTGTATCGCGCCTGCATCAAGGACGCCGCCGTCGCCGGCGGCGACCTGATGCGGGCGACGCTCGCCCGCGCGCTCGCCGAACTGCCGGAAGCCGCCGCGCGCATCGCCGACGTGGTGGACCGCAACCTCCTGCTGGAGGCCGTGGACGTGCTGCGCGAGCAGCAGCAGGCGCTGGTCGACGCCTTCCCGCAGGCGCTGCTCGCCGAATTCGCGCAGGCCATCGCCGGCGACCGCGCCTCCACCCTCAGCTTCGAATCGCTGCCCCTGCTGGGCGACGAGCAGCTGCAGGAGAACGCCGACCTCGTGCAGGGCGCCCGCGCGCTGGAGGCCGCCGTGCGACCGCAGCTCGCCGCCCTGGAGGCCACGCTGGCCGCCGCGCAGCTGACGCCCGAGGGCGCCACGCACCGCCATCCCTTGCGCCCCGAGGTCTACGTGCGCGGCGTCTACCGCCTCGCGCGCCAGAGCCCGGTCTCGCCCGGCGTGCGCCGGCGCTGGCTGCGCCACCTGCCGCCCTTGATGGCGCCCGAACTGGCGCAGGCCTATGCGGCCATGGCACGGCGGCTGCGTCCGCAGCAGGGCGCGCCCGTCGAGACGGCGGGCCTGCCTCAGGAGGAACGCGATCGCGCCACGCAGCTGACCATCCGCGAGCTGCGCAAGCTGCTGGCGGGCGAGCCCGCGGGGAGCATCCCGCCGGAGCCGGGCGACGAGGCCGTGGGCGTCTTCTCCGACAGCGACTTCTCGCACACGGTCCCCGCGGCGCTGGAGATGGTGCAGGACATGCGCAAGGTCGACCAGCTGCTGCTGCAGCTGCGCCAGCGCCAGGCCGCCATGCCGGACAGCGGCCATGGCAGCCTGCGCGCCTTCCGCGAGGCGCTGCGCCAGGAGGCGCGGCGGCCGGCCCAGGCGCTGGCGCTGGAAGTCGTGCACCTGATGATCGAGAACCTCGCCGAGGACCCGCGGCTGCTGCCGTCGGTGCGCGACATCGTGCGCGACCTCGAGCCGCCGCTGCTGCGCCTGGCGCTGGTGGACCCGCGCTTCTTCAGCGACCGCGAGCATCCGGCGCGGCGCCTGCTGGAGCAGGTCACGCAGCGCAGCCTGGCCTGGAGCTCGCCGGACGAACCCGGCTTCGCCACCTTCATGGAGGGCCTGCAGCAGGCCACCGAGGCGCTGCTGGACACGCGCGCGAGCGGCGCCGAGACCTTCGAGATCGCGCTGTCGGCGCTGCAGGAGGCCTGGACCGAGGCGCAGCCGCGCGGCAAGCGCAACCGCGAGCGCGCCGTGCGCGCGCTGATGCGCGCCGAGCAGCGCAACCTGCTGGCCGGGCGGATCGCGCAGCAGATCCTGGAGCGGCCCGACGCGGCGAAGGCGCCGCCGGAAGCGCTGGCCTTCCTCACCGGGCCCTGGACGCAGGTGATGGCGCAGGCGCGCCTGGCCGACACGACGGGCGACGAGGACCCGGGCGGCTGCGGCTGGGTGGTGCAGGCCGTGCTGTGGAGCGTGCAGCCGGCGCTGGCCACGCGCGTCGCGGGCCAGCACCGCACGCTGGTGGCGCGCATCGACGAAGGCCTGGCCAGCATCGACCACCTGCCGGCCGATACCGACCGCTGGCAGAACCTGCTGTCGGTGCTGCGCGACCTGGCGCTGTCCACCGCCACCGGCAGCGCCGTCCGCGCGCACGAGCCCGAGCCGGCGCCCGGCACGGTGGACACCTGGCTGGCGCCCATCGAGATGCACGAGTCGGGCTTCGTGCCGGACTCCGCGATCCCGCTGGGCGGCGGCCTGGCCGAGCCGGACACGCTGCCGCCGCAGGAGCTCGGCGTGGGCGCCTACGTGGACCTGTACGGCGACGGCTGGGAGCGCTGGCAGCTCACCTGGGCCAGCCCGCACGGCCTGCTGTTCATGTTCACGCACGCGGCCGGCGCGACGCGCTCGATGACGCGCCGCAAGCTGAACAGCATGATCGCGCAGGGCACGCTGCGCCTCGTCTCTGCGCATCCGGTGGTGGACGGTGCGCTGGACGCGATCGCCCGGGCGGCCTGGCGCAACAGTTCGAGCCTGTAGGGGTTGCTGGGGTTCGCCTGCCAGACTCCGTAGCCCTTCTCGCGCAGCGCGATGCCCAGCTCCACCTCCATCTCGCAGGCCGCGCGATAAGGCATCGGGTTGTAGATTGCGTACAGGTCGGGCCGCAGGCGCAGCCCGTAGTCCTGCACGAAGGCGTTGGCCTGGATGCCGGCCTTGTGCCGGTCGAAGCGCAGGTCGGGGTCCAGCCCCGTCATGCCGACGTACACGAAGGGCATGCCGAGCCGGTAGTCCGGGTTGCAGCGGCGGAACTTCGCGTTGTTCCAGACGCGGTCGTCGAGCTCCACGACGTACACGTGGTAGTGCTGGGCCCGCGAACCCCCGCGACGCTTCCCGGATGAGGCAGCCATGCGCGCCTTATACACGGCGTGAATCTTCACGCCTGGCGTGCGGCCGCGAGCCGAAGCGCATGAGTTTTTCACGCATGTCCCGCCTGTAGGAGAAGACGCCGTCGGCCGCCGAACTTTTTCCGACAGGTGGCCGTCTGTAAGTCTTGTTCGCAATTTCCACGCAGGGGACACCAGGAATGAAAGAACGCGTTGCCACGCAGCTCACTTCCATCCACAACGCGGTGATGCTGGCCGGCCTGGTCGCCGTGGGCCTGACCAGCTCGATGAGCTTCGTGCCGGCGCCGGTGTCCGACACGCTGGCCCAGCGCGAGCAGGTCGGCAAGGTGACCGAGCCCGCGCCCGCCAAGGCGCCGCAGATCGCGCTGGCGCCCGCGCCCGCCGCCGCCGCCGTGTCTCCGTTCAACTTCAACGTGGGCAACTACTACGACCAGCTGCGCAGCAAGATGCGCTGGCTGCCCGTGCGCTACGCGGGCAACATCCTGAAGACGCCCGATCCGCAGTCGCGCCTGCTGCTCGCCAAGTCCGCCGCGCAGCGCGCCGGCCTCGCCGAAGTGGGGCTGAGCTACCGCGACGTCTACGGCATCATCAACGCGGAAACCTCCTGGATCCCGCGCATGGGTTCGAGCAAGGACGGCACGCCCAACCTGGGCATCGCGCAGTTCGAGCCGGCCACGGCCAAGGCCGTCGGCCTGACCGACCCGAGCGACCCGGTGGAAGCCGTGCACGCGGCCGCCCTGCACCTGAAGGACGCCGCCAAGTGGAGCGCCCGCCGCATCGCCGACCTCAAGCTGACGCCGGAACAGCGCGCGATCAAGCTGCGCGAAGGCGTGTCGATCTACTACAACCTGTCCAGCAAGGGCCGCGCGATGTGGAACGGCAAGAACACGGCGAAGCTGCCGGTCGAAACGCGCCGCCACATCGCCAATGCGCGGCTGGGCGCGCGCGAAGCGGCGGAACTCGACGCGCAGCTGAAGCAGCTGAAGGGCCGCATGGCGGACAAGGGCACGATGACGGCCGCCGTCGCGAACCACTGATCCGCGTCATCCCCGCGCAGGCGGGGACCGAGCGAAGCGCCGCATTGCGGCGCTTTTTTTCGCGGTGTCCCCAGAGCCCCAATCGGGCTGACGTGAGACTCCACGTGGCCCTCCGACCGGGATTTCCGATCCAGAGCTGGAGCCTAAGAAACTTGGTCGCCCCTGAGGGCCTCGGACCGCGCCTGGCACATGCAAGATTCGGAATGCGAGGTGCTGTGACCCTCACATAGAGCTTTGACCCTGACGTTCACTGCAACCTAGGATTTGAGGTTCTCAGGAGACCATCTGCGGAAGGAGCGAACATGAAAGAGGGGGAATTGCTGTTCGGGACTCATTGCGGATGCGTACCTCGAACTCCTAGTTGCTCGATCTCGTGCTGGATAGGACCTGATGACTGCGACTGTTCGACGTGGCGACCCCCTTCGGGTCGTCATTTCCAGGTGGTGTACGAGACCCACTATGACCCGGACCATTACAGGGCGTAAGGCGCCGCCTGACACCCTAAGCTATTGGTTGCACGGACGTTCCGTCCGCGAGGAGAGGGTGAACAGCGATTGTCGGCTGACATTGAAGTCGTCTCTTGACCTACAGCGATTTCAGGTCAGCACGCATTTCTCCGGCTACACAATATCGCTCACGGAAGCCGAGGTGCCGCAGATGACCGAGCCGCGCAAGATCCCGTTCGTCAACATCACATTGCCTGAGAAGCAGGACAGCCTGACCCTGTTCTCCCCTCAGGACCACTGGCTGCTGCGAGCCTTCGTCCACACGCTGCGCACGCTGGAGAACATCGCGGTGAAGGTTGGGATGGTGATCGCCGCGCTCGTGCTGGCATGGAAGTACGGCCCGTGGTGAGGCGGTGTTCCTGATCTTCTGCGGCTTCAACGGTCGCCACTACACCCTCCAATCTCCTGGGCGCCGCCGAGTACAGCAAGAACATCCTCGACCCTTCCTGTGGCTCCGGGACGTCGAGGGAGCGCTTCTAGGACTTCACCTGCTGTACACGGTGTCCGCAGAGTCGGCACCTTTTTGAGAGGCTGGAGCAGAGAACTCACGTCGAGCGCCCCGGTCCGTCGCGCCAGGCGGTGCGCGGCGCAGGCCCGCATGAAGGGGCCGCCGCCTGAGACGGTGCTTGCGGCCCCGCAGCGCGGCTACGAGAGCGCGTCAGCGCGGATCGAGCCGCGCGTACGTTTCATGCTCGCGCCATTTGTCCGAACGGAGAGTTTGGCCGCGCGCGGCCAAACTCGCAGTGAGTTATGGCGCGGGCGGGGCCGCAAGCACCGGCTCAGGGAAGTCCGCGCGCGAAGCCGCGGACCGGCGTCCCAGCGGGCCTGCGCCGCGCACCGCCTGGCGCGACGCTGCGCGGCACTGCCTGCTGGAAGACATGGATCCCGGCTTCCGCCGGGATGACAACGATCCGAGGGTGTTCAGGCGCGCGCGCGCCTGCGCACGACCTCGATGTTGTTCCGCAGCGCGTAGAGCTCCTCCGCGTAGGAGAGCGGCACGCTGATGCGGCCGACGCGCTCGTCGAGCGCGTCGAGTTCGCGCACGACTTCGCCCGCTTCCTGCGGCTGCGCGTGCAGGCGGTTCTCCAGTTCGCGCAGCTGCCCGTACCAGCGGAACACGCGCGAGCGGATGCGGAACTGGTACAGCGGCGGCACGATGCGCGACAGCGGCAGCAGCACCGCGATGATGATGCCCAGCGCGAGCCACATGCGCTCCACCAGGTTGGCGAGCCAGAAGGGCAGCCAGCGCTGCAGGAAGGGCTGGCCGCTGCGGATCGCCCGCTCCGCTTCCGCGGCGATCGGGTACTCGCTCTGCTGGATCGAGGGAAAGCTGCCGGCGCGCTGGAACCAGCCGGCCGGGCCGTGCAGGTCCTTCGCCGCCTGCGCGAACAGCTGCAGCAGCGCGGGATGCGTGCCTTCGCGGGCGAGCAGCGCGGTGGTGGTGGCGACCAGGCGCACGTCCTGCGGCGGCAGGTCCTGCGCCAGGTCCGCCACGCCGCGCGGCAGCACCACCGGCGTGAGGAAGGGGAAGCGGCGCGAATACGCTTCGCTCTGGCTGAAATCCATCAGCTTCACGCCCGGCGTCTGCAGCAGCATCTGCACCATCAGCGACTCGGGCGCGGAGGCGAACACGATTGCGTCGAGCTCGCCGTCCAGGAAGGCGACGGTCGCCGCCGTCTGGTCCAGGCGCGAGAGCTTCAGCGCCTTCGGATCCATGCGGTTCGCCTCGAACAGGCGCCGCATCAGGAAGGGCGTGCCGCTGCCGCGCCAGCCGACGTTCACGCGCAGGTCGCGCAGCTGCGTGAGCGCGGTGAGCTGGCCGCCGGGGAACCGCTTCACGGCGTCGGCGCGGTAGAACAGCCACACCGGCTCCAGGAACAGGCTGCCCAGCGAGACGATGCCGCTGTCCTCGCTGGCGCTGCGGTCGCCCGCGCCGCCCTGCACGAAGCCCAGGTCCGCCTGGCCCGCGCGCAGCAGCTTCAGGTTGCTGGGCGAGCCCTCGCTGGGCACCAGCACGACCTCGATGCCGTAGCGCGCCAGCGCCTGCTGGTAGCGCTTGCCGAAGGACTCGTACGCGCTCTGCGCCGGGCCGGTGGCCAGCGTCACCTTCTTGGGCGGGTTGGGCGCCAGCCACCAGTACGCGAGGACCAGCAGGGCCACGGCCAGCAGCGCCACCGGACCGGCGGAGATCAGCAGGTCCCGGATCGACAGCAGCGTGTGGCGCAAGACCTTGACCGGCTTCATGCGAGGTCGGCGGCCGCGGGCAGGTGCAGCTCACCGACCCGGATGCCGCGCGCCGCGCGGATCGCCCGCAGCACCGCCTGCGTGCAGGCCTCCGCCGCCATCGCGCCCAGCGTCATCATGCCCAGCGTCTTGCCGCTCGCGCCGGTGGCGAGCGCGAACAGCGCGTCGCCGTCGGACAGCGTGTGCACGGGATTGATGCAGCGGGCGAGCCCGTCGTGCCCCTGCGTCGCGAGCCGGCCCGCCTGCAGCTTGGTCAGCACCGCGTCGGTGGCGATCACGCCGATGGTGGTGTTGCTGCCCGCGAGGATGGGCCGCGGCGCCTCGCCGCGCAGCAGGGCGCGGCGCGAGTCGAGCAGGCCGCGGCCGTCGGCGGTGCGCGCGCCCGCGAGCACCTGCGCGGTGTCGGGGTCCAGCACGTCGCCGAGCGCGTTGCAGGCGACGATCGCGCCCACCGTGACGCCTTCGACCGTGACCGAGGCGGAGCCTATGCCGCCCTTCATGGCGCGGTCGATGCCGAAGATCTTGCCGACCACCGCGCCGGCGCCGGCGCCGACATTGCCCTCGGCGGGCGCCTGCCGCGAGGCTGCCTCGCAGGCCGCATAGCCGGCGGCCGCATCGGGGCGGATGCGCTGGTCGCCGATCGGCAGGTCGAACAGCACGGCGCCCGGGACGATCGGCAGCCGCGCCGGGCCGACCGTCATGCCCACGCCCTGTTCGTCGAGCCAGCGCATCACGCCGCTGGCCGCGTCCAGCCCCCAGGCGCTGCCGCCGGAGAGCAGCACCGCGTGCACGCGCTCGACGACGTTCTGCGGCGCCAGCAGGTCGGTCTCGCGCGTGCCGGGCGCGGCGCCGCGCACGTCCACGGCGGCCACGGCGCCGGCGCGCGCCAGCACCACGGTGCAGCCGGTGGGCCGGCGGGTGTCGGTGCAGTGGCCCACCTCGATGCCGGCCACGTCGGTGATGCAGGAACTCATCCGCGGATCATATGCGCGGCCCCTGCCGAAAGCCCGTCCGCGCGGGCGCGCGATGCGCCCGGTGTTGCGCCAAAACCGATCAGGCCGCCGGCACCATCTTGCGGCACTCGGCCGCGCAGCGGCGGCAGGCCTCGGCGCACTGCTGGCAGTGGTCCATGTCGTGCTTGCCGCATTCGTCGCCGCACGCGTCGCAGATGCTCGCGCACAGGCGGCACACGGCCGGCGCGTAGTCGCTGCCGCCGGACATGAAGGAGATGGCCAGCTGGCAGATCTGGGCGCAATCGCTGTCGAGCGCGATGCAGGCGACCATGTCCTGCACGTGCGGCTCCTGCAGGCAGGAGGCGGCGCAGTGGTTGCAGGCGACCACGCAGGCGTGGCAGGCGGCGATGCAGTCCTGGTATTCCTCGTATTTCTCGTGCGACATGGTGTTCTCCCGTTCGCCCGAGTCTAGGAAAGCAAAGGCCGCCGGAAGCGCGGCCGTGCACACGCTTACGCTTGCGGATGCCCGGTTACGCCGCCGCCGCGCTGGCGCAGGCGCAGGGCGTTGCCCACCACCGAAGCGGAGCTGAGGCTCATCGCCAGCGCCGCGACCATGGGCGACAGCAGCCAGCCCGTGAAGGGGTAGAGCAGGCCGGCCGCCAGCGGCAGGCCCAGCGCGTTGTAGACGAACGCGAACAGCAGGTTCTGCTTCATGTTCGCCACCGTCGCCTGCGACAGCAGGCGCGCCGTGGCGATGCCGCGCAGGTCGCCCTTCACCAGCGTGAGCTGGGCGCTGTTCATCGCGACGTCGGTGCCCGTGCCCATGGCGATGCCCACGTCGGCGCGTGCCAGCGCCGGCGCGTCGTTGATGCCGTCGCCGGCCATCGCGACGACGCGGCCTTCGCGCTGCAGGCGCTCGACCAGCGCCAGCTTGTCGGCGGGCTTGACCTCGCCGTGCACCTGGGCGATGCCCAGGCGCTGCGCGACCGAACGCGCCGTGGTGAGGCCGTCCCCGGTGGCCATGACGACGCGCAGGCCGGCCGCGCGCAGCGCCTCGAGCGCGGCGGGCGTGCTCGCCTTCACCGGGTCGGCCACGGCCAGCAGGCCGGCGAGGCGGCCATCGACCGCCAGGTGCATCACGCTGGCGCCGCGGGACCGCAGCACCTCGGCGTCGCGGGCGAGCGGCGCCACGTCCACGTGCTCCTGCTGCATCAGGGCGGTGTTGCCCAGCGCGAGCTGGTGGCCTTCGACCGTTCCCGCCACGCCGATGCCCGAAGCGGAGTCGAAGCGCTGCGGGACTGCGAGCGCCAGGCCCCGCTCGCGCGCCGCGGCGACGATGGCGTGGGCCAGCGGGTGCTCGCTGCCCTGGTCCAGGCTGGCGGCGAGCCGCAGCACCTCATCCTCGGTGAAGCCACTGGCCGCCACGGCGCGCTCGAACGCCGGGCGCCCTTCGGTCAGCGTGCCGGTCTTGTCGACGATCAGCGTGTCCACGCGGCGCAGGTTCTCGATGGCCGCGGCATCGCGGAACAGCACGCCCTGCGTCGCGCCGCGGCCGGTCGCCACCATGATCGACATCGGCGTGGCGAGCCCCAGCGCGCAGGGACATGCGATGATCAGCACGGCCACGGCATTGACGAGGCCGTACACCCAGCTGGGCTGCGGCCCCGCGAAGCCCCACACCAGCAGCGTCGCGAGCGCGATCGCCACGACGACCAGCACGAACCAGCCCGCCACGGTGTCAGCCATGCGCTGCATGGGCGCGCGCGAACGCTGCGCCTGCGCCACCATCTGCACGATCTGCGAGAGCACGGTTTCCGAGCCGACCTTCTCGGACCGCATCACGAGCGCGCCGCTGGTATTGAGCGTGGCGCCGATCAGCCGGTCGCCCGCGCGCTTGCTCACCGGCAACGGTTCACCGGTCAGCATGGATTCGTCCACCGCGCTGCTGCCTTCGACGACGACGCCGTCCACCGGCACCTTCTCGCCCGGGCGCACCCTCAGCCGGTCCCCCACGTGCACGTGCGCGATCGGGACGTCCTCCTCGCGGCCGTCGGCGGCGATGCGGCGGGCCGTCTTCGGCGCCAGCCCCAGCAGCGACTTGATGGCCGCCGAAGTTTGCGATCGCGCCTTCAGCTCCAGCATCTGCCCCAGCAGCGTCAGCGAGATGATCACGGCCGCCGCCTCGTAGTACACGCCGACGCGGCCCATGGAGAAGAAGGAGGGCGGGAAGACCTGCGGCGCCACGGTCGCCACGACGCTGTAGGTGAACGCGGCCCCGGTGCCCAGCGCGATCAGCGTCCACATGTTGGGGCTGCGGTTCACGACGGACAGCCAGCCGCGCTGGAAGAAGGGCGCGCCCGCCCACAGCACCACGGGCAGGGTGAGCACCAGCTCCACCCAGCTCTGCGTGCGCGCTTCCATCCAGCCCAATCCATGGCCCGCCATGGCCAGCACGGTGACGACCAGCGTCAGCGGCAGCGTCCACCAGAAGCGCCGCCGGAAGTCGTCCAGCTCCGGATCGCCTTCCTCCAGCGTCGGCATCAGCGGCTCGAGCGACATGCCGCAGATCGGGCAGGTGCCCGGATGGTCCTGCCGGATCTGCGGATGCATGGGGCAGGTGTAGATCGTGCCGGCCGGCGCGGGCGGCGCCTCGGCCGGCGCGGGCGGGTGGTGATGCGCGTGCGCGTGGTCCATCGGACACCTCCTCGGCACCAGTCTAGGCCGGGCCCGTGCCGGGTGCTTGACCGACCTCAACTGGCGCGGCGCCGCGGCCGCTAGAGTGGAACGCATCACTTCCTCGCGAGCGAGCATGCGCCTCACCTTCCTCGGTGCCGCCGGCACGGTCACCGGCTCGAAATACCTGCTGGAGCACGGCGGCAAGCGGGTGCTGGTCGACTGCGGCCTGTTCCAGGGCCTCAAGCAGCTGCGGCTGCGCAACTGGGATGCCTTCCCGCTGGCGCCGCGCGAGATCGCCGCCGTGGTGCTGACGCACGCGCACATCGACCACAGTGGCTACCTGCCCGCGCTGGCCCGCCAGGGCTTCGCCGGCCCGGTGTTCGCCACCGGCGCGACGCGCGAGCTCGCCGGCCTGCTGCTGCCCGACTCGGGCCACCTGCAGGAGGAGGACGCGTTCTACGCCAACCGGCACGGCTTCTCGAAGCACCATCCGGCCCTGCCCCTGTACACGGAAGAAGACGGCCGGCGCGTGCTGAGGCAGTTCAAGGCGCGCGAGTTCGGGCAGGCCTTCGAGCCGATTCCCGGAGTGACGATGCGCTTCAGCCCGGCCGGCCACATCCTCGGCGCCGCCAGCGTGCACGTGCAGTGGGAGGGCGGCTCGGCGCTGTTCTCGGGCGACCTGGGACGCGACCACGACATCCTGATGCGGCCGCCCGCGCCGCCGCCGGCCGCCGACATCTTGGTCGTCGAGTCCACCTACGGCGATCGTGCCCATGCCCCGGAAGAGGCGGCCACGCTGCTCGCCGAAGCCATCAACCGCACCGCGGCGCGCGGCGGCGTGGTCGTCGTGCCGGCCTTTGCGGTCGGGCGGGCGCAGGCGCTGCTGTACCTTGTCGCCAACCTGAAGCGCGACGGCCGCATCCCGGACCTGCCGGTGTTCCTGAACAGCCCCATGGCCGCCGACGTGACCGCCATCTACCACCGGCACGGAGGCGAGCACCGACTCGACGCCGCGCAGTGCCAGCGGATGTGCGGCGCCGCGCGGATCATCAACACGGTGGAGGAGTCGCGCAAGCTGAACGAGCTGCGCTTCCCGGCCGTGATCATCTCGGCCAGCGGCATGGCCACGGGCGGCCGCGTGGTGCACCACCTGAAGGCCTTCGCCCCCGATCACCGCAACACCATCCTGCTGGCCGGCTACCAGGCCGCGGGCACCCGTGGCGCGGCGCTGCTGGCGGGTGCGAGCGAGATCAAGATCCACGGCCAGCATGTACCGGTGCGGGCCGAGGTGGTGAGCCTCGGATCCCTGTCGGCGCACGCGGACCGCGGCGAACTGCTGCGCTGGGTGGGCCGGATGCCGGCGCCGCCGCGCCGCGTGTTCGTCACGCATGGCGAGCCGGTCGCGGCCGACAGCCTGCGCCAGGCGATCGAGGAAGCGCACGGCTGGCCCTGCACGGTGCCCGAGCACCTGCAGGCCGTGGAGCTTTGACGGCTACTTCTTCTGCTGCTCGATCGCGGTGACCACCAGCTGGCCGGTGCCGTCCTGGCTGGCGGCAAAGCGGACCTTGTCGCCCGCCTTCACGTGGTCCAGCAGGGCCTTGTCCGTGACGCGGAACACCATGGTCATCGGCGGCATGTCGAGGTTGGCGATTTCGCCGTGCTTCAGCGTGATCTTGCCGTTGGCCGCATCCACCTTGCGGACTTCGCCCTCGGTGAGCGCGGCCTGCGCAAGCGCCGCGAATGCGAGGGTGGCAGCCAGCAGGGCGGCGGAGAGTTGCTTGATCATGGGGAGCCTCACGCCTTGTTGTGGGAAGCGAATACCCTGGTGCCGCCGCCCTTCAGCACCAGCAGCACATCGAAGGGATCGCGGCGGCCGCCATAGGCCGGGTCGTCCATGCCCGGCGAGCCGACCGGCATCCCCGGCACCGTGAGGCCGATGGCCTGCGGCCGCTCCTCGAGCAGGCGGCGGATGTCGGCGGCCGGCACGTGGCCCTCGATGGCGTAGCCGCCGACGAGCGCGGTATGGCATGAGCCCAGCTTCTGCGGAATGCCGAGCTTCGCACGCATGCCCGTGTTGCCGGTCTCGTTGACCTTCACCGCGAAGCCGCTGGCCTGCAGGTGCGTGACCCAGTCCTTGCAGCAGCCGCAGTTCGGGTCCTTCCACACTTCGACGAGCACCTTCGCCGGCGATTGGGCGAGGCCGGCGAGCGGCAGCGCGCCGAGCGCGAGGAGCAGGCCGCGGCGGGTGGTGGAGGGCTGGCTCATTTCTTTTCCTTCGGTGTCACGATGATGGTGCCGATCATCCCGGCCTCGAAATGGCCGGGGATCAGGCATGCGAATTGGAAGCTGCCGGGGCGGTTGAAGTTCCAGACGATGCCGCCCTGGCGGCCGGAAGCCACGTGCGCCATGTACGGCTCGTCGTGCTCCATGCCCGGGAACTTCTTCATGAGCGCGGCGTGCTCCCGCAGCCCCTCGGGCGTGCCGATCACCATCTCGTGCAGCAGCTTGCCGCCGTTGCGCACGACGAAGCGGACGGTCTCGCCTTCCTTCACGTCGATGCGCTCCGGGCGGAAGCGCATGTCGTCGCCCATGCGGATCTCGATGGTGCGCGCGCCCCTGGCGTCGCCGGCGATGCCCCAGGGCTTCTGCTCCTTCACCACGGCGGCCGGTTGCTGGCCCGCATGCGCGTCGCCGTGGCTCCAGGCGGCCGGCGCCAGGCAGGCGGCGGCCAGCGCGGCCAGGATCTTGATGCTCTTCATTTCGAATCGTTCCTCGTTCAATGGTGGCCTTCGTGGCCGCCCGGTTTGCGCACGTCCAGGGGGACGGATTTCTTCGGAGGCGCCGGCGCGGCCGTGCGCGCGGGCGCAGGCAGCTCGCCCGTCCATTCGCGCGCGACGGTGCCGGCCGGATGCCGATACCAGCCCGGATCGGCGTAGTCGCCGGGCTTCTGGTCGCGCCGCACCTTCAGCAGCGTGAACATGCCGCCCATCTCCGCCGGCCCGAAGGGGCCGCGGCCGGTCATCATGGGCAACGTGTTGTCCGGCAGCGGCATCTCCATCGCGCCCATGTCGGCCATGCCGCGCTCGCCCATGACCATGTAGTCGGGCACGATCTTCTGCAGCTTTCTCACCAGCCCGCTGTGGTCCACGCCGATCATCGTGGGCACGTCGTGGCCCATCGCGTTCATGGTGTGGTGGCTCTTGTGGCAGTGGAAGGCCCAGTCGCCCTCGGCGTCGGCGACGAACTCCACCTGCCGCATCTGGCCGACCGCCACGTCGGCGGTGACCTCGGGCCAGCGCGCGGACCTCGGGGTCGGCCCGCCGTCGGTGCCGGTGACCACGAACTCGTGCCCGTGCAAGTGGATCGGGTGGTTGGTCATGGTGAGATTGCCGAAGCGGATGCGCACCTTGTCGTTCTGCCGCACGTTCATCGAGGCGATGCCCGGGAACACGCGGCTGTTGAAGGTGAACAGGTTGAAGTCGAGCATGGTGTTCACGCGCGGCGTGGCGCTGCCGGGCTCGATGTCGTAAGCCGCCATCAGGAAGCAGAAGTCGCGGTCCACGGCGTCGATCAGCGGATGCCGCCCCTTCGGGTGCGTGACCCAGAAACCCATCATGCCCATCGCCATCTGCACCATCTCGTCGGCGTGCGGGTGGTACATGAAGGTGCCGGGGCGGCGGGCCTCGAATTCGTAGACGAAGGTCTTGCCGGCGGGGATGTGCGGCTGCGTGATGCCGGCGACGCCGTCCATGCCGTTCGGCAGCCGCTGGCCATGCCAGTGGACGGAGGTGTGCTCCGGCAGCCTGTTGGTCACGAAGATGCGCACGCGGTCGCCTTCCACCACCTCGATGGTGGGGCCGGGCGACTGGCCGTTGTAGCCCCACAGGCGCGCCGTCATGCCGGGCGCGAGCTCGCGCTCCACCGGCTCGGCGACCAGGTGGAACTCCTTGACCCCGGCGTTCATGCGCCAGGGGAGGGTCCAGCCGTTGAGCGTCACCACCGGGTTGTACGGGCGGCCGTTGGGGGGCGTGAGCGGCGGTGCGGTGTCGGGCTTCTCCACGATCACCGGTTCGGGCAGCGCGGCCAGCGCGACCTTGCTCACCGAAGCGGCGGCCACGGCCCCCAGGGCCGCGCCGCCGAAAAAGGCGCGTCTCTTCATCTCAATGTCCTCCGGAGGCAGCGGGCGCGGCGGCGCCGGCGCCCATGGCGGCCAGGGCGCCCGGCGAGGTGCCGGTCAGCGTCATCTGCAGATCGGTGTCGGCGATCCAGAAATCCCGCTGCGCCGCGATCGCGTTGTTCACGGCGGCGATGTGGTTGCGGGCCTCCCCGAGCAGTTCCCAGGTGCTGGCGAGCATGCCGTTGTAGCGCAGCTGGGTCTCGTCGACGATGAACCTGCGCAGCGGCACGATCTCGTCGCGGTAATGCCGCGCCAGGTCGTAGGCCGTACGCCAGCCGTGCCACGCCTCGCGCGCCTCGCTGCGCGCGCGCACGGCGACATCGCGCAACCGGGCCACAGACTGCAGGTAGGTCGCTTGCGCGCGCGCATTGCGCGCCTGGCCCCAGTCGAACAGCGGCACCGGCAGTTCCAGCTCGAAGCCGCGGCCGCTCGCGCGTTCGCCGCTGCCGTCGTCGAAGCTGGTCTTGCGCACCACGCCCAGGGTGAGCGCGTCCACGACGCCGGTGGCGCGGGTGATGCCGAGCGAACTCGCGACGTAGCGCGACTCGTCGCGGGCCGAGCGCACGTCCAGCCGCTCGCGCAAGGCGGTGGCCTCGATGTCGCCGGGGTCGGGCAGTTCCTTCGGCAGCTCCGGCAGGCGATCGGGCAGGGTGTACTGCGCGTCGGCACCCCACAGTCCCAGCAGGCGCGTCAGCTTCTCGCGCCCGGCGAGCGCGGACTGCTCCGCGCGCGCGAGCTGCGCGGCCACGTCCGCCAGCGTCGCCTGTTCGCGCGCCTGCTGCAGCTTGCTCCAGTTGCCCACGCGCGCCATGCGGCGCGCGAGTTCGGCGCCGGCCGCGGCCGCTTCGCGCGCGTCGCGCAGGTAGTCGGCCGCCTGGCGTGCCGCCACGGCGGCGATCCAGGCCTTGCGCGTGTCGGCCGCGGTGCGGATCACTTCCTGCGCCGCGCGCAGGCGGGCCAGTTGCAGCCCCTGGTTGGCGTATTCGGCGCGCCAGGGCAGGGTGAGCAGGCTCAACACGTTGAAGCTGAGCATGCGCTCGAGCTCCAGCACCTGGCCTTCGCGCAGGCGGCCCAGGCTGAAGTGCGGGTTGGGCAGCTGCGCCGCCTGCACCCGCTCGGCATCGCTGATGGAGAGCGCGGCGAGCTGCGCTTCGAGGCCCGGGCTGTTCAGCAACGCGATGCGCACGGCGGTCTCGGCATCCAGCGGCTGGCGGGCGAGCAGGTCCTGCAGCGTGGCGCGTCCGGCGCCGGCGGCGACCCCGGTGCGGCCGGCGGTGAGCTGGTCGACCTGCGCGCGCAGGGACTCGGGAGGCAGCGTGCTGGCGCAGCCGGCCAGGGCCAGGGTCGCGACGAGGGCGAGGATGCGCATCGTCACTCCTTGTGGTGGCCGTGCGGCGCCGGCGCGGCCGCGGGCTTGCCCGCAGGCGCGGATGCTGCGGCGGCCGGCTCGGCGCCCCGGCTTTCTTCCCACTTCAGCAGGTCGGCGTGCCCGCGCGGGAACCGGGCGACGTCCGCATTGGCCTTCTTCCAGGCGACGGTGTCCTGTTCGACACCGCCCCGGGCGCCGGCGAGGGCGGACTCATAGGCCAGGCGCGGCACGGTCGCCGCGGGATCGGCGGCACCGGCGGCCGCCGCGAGGAGGGGAAGGGCGGCGACCCACGGGGCCGCCAGGCGAAGCAGTTTCAAGGGAATCTCCGGAGCGTGGACGACGGTCGCACCGCGCGGGAAGGCGCGGCGGACGCACGACGGGCAGGAGATCAGGGCCGGGGCGGCTTGAAGGCGAGGTGGGGCTCGGCGCTGCTGAACGCGAGCGGAACGGCCTGTGGCTGCGGGTGCGAGAAGCTCGCCGTGGTGCGCACCGGCAGCTCGGGGGCGAGGGCGACCGCGGAACAGGCCTGGCAGCTTGCGCAAGTCCTGCAGTCCGGATCGAACGCCGGCTTCGCATCGGGCTTGACCTCGGACGCGTGCGCATGTTCGGCGCAGTCGGCGTGCGGCCCATGGCCATGGGCCGGGGCCTCGGCGGCATGCCCGGCCACCACGGCTGCCGGGAGGTGCAGCATCTCGCCGGCCATGGCCTCGCCCAGCCAGGCCCGCAAGGGCAGCAGCAGGACAAGCAGGATGAGCAGCCAGCGACGCATCGCGGCGGATGATAAGCGAGCGCCGCTGCCCTGCGCTTGCGGCAGGACAAGTCCTACAGCCCGCCCGACCGTTCTCCGACAGTGCCGAATCGCTGGGCTTCCTACAGTGGACGCTTCCGCCGGCATCTGCCGGCTTCAGCCCCGCAACGACCCGCGAGAGAGGAAACCCACCATGAATGGCGAAACGTCCCAGAACCCCTTCCCGACCAGCGCCGACGAGGCCGGCAGCGGCAGCAGCGCCAGCGGCCTGAACGGCGACGCGAACCGGGTCCGGCGCATGGCCCAGAGCCTGCACGAGGCGGTCGATTCGCTCGAGCAGAAGATCGGCTCCAGCAGCGAGCGCATGATGGGCCTGCAGGAGGAGTACGGCAACATGGCGCGCGAACAGGTCCGCGCCAATCCGCTGGCGGCGCTGGGCGTGGCGTTCGCGGCGGGGTTCGTGATCGCGCGCATCCTGCGCTGATTCAGGAAGATCGCAGTTCGCCCCGCGCCTGGCGCACCACGCTCAGGCCGGCGGCGAGCGCCAGGCCGGCCATGATGGCGGCCACCAGCAGGTCGGGCCAGCGGGTCCCGGTCCCGAACACTCCCAGCGCAGCCAGCAGCACGGCGAGGTTGCCGATCGCGTCGTTGCGCGTGCACAGCCATACGCTGCGCATGTTGGCGTCGCCTTCCCGGTAGGCATACAGCAGCACCGCGACGCCCAGGTTCGCCATGAGCGCCAGCGTGCCGACGATGCCCATCGTGAGCGGCTCCGGCGGCTCGCCGGTGACGGCGGCCCAGGCCGCGCGGCCCAGCACCAGCGCGCCGAACAGCACCATGGTGGCGGCCTTGAACACGGCGGCCTTCGCGCGCGCCGCCGTGCCCATCGCGAGCACCATCAGCGACAGCGCGTAGTTGCCGGCGTCGCCGAAGAAGTCCACCGCGTCCGCGAGCAGCGAGACCGAGTGGGCCGACACCCCGGCGCCGACCTCCAGCAGGAACATGAACGCGTTGACGACGAGCGCGATCCACAGCGCGCGCCGGTACCCGGGCGGAACGGGGGCGCCTTCCGGCAGGCCGTGGTCGTGGTCGTGCCCGTGGCCGTGGTGGTGATGCGATCCCATGCCCGCCTCACCAGGCGATGGCGCGGCGTTCGAGCACGGCGCGCAGCCGGTCCGGGCGATCGCTGATCAGGCCGTCCACGCCCCAGTCCACCAGCCGCTCCATGTCGGCCGTCTCGTTCACGGTCCAGGGGATCACCTGCAGGCCCAGCGCATGCGCTTCCTGCAGAAGCGCCGGCGTGAGCGCGCCGGCATTCGGCGCCCAGATCCGCCCGCCGGAGGCCTTCACCATCCGCGGCACGCTGCCGTGGTCGGCCAGGCGCAGCCCGGCCGTCCAGCTGCCGTCGCGCGTGTTGTCGCTGGTCATCGTCTGGATCGTCAGGTACACGGTCGCGATGCGCGGCTCCGTCCGCTGGATGCGCTGCAGGCTGCGCCAGTCGAAGCTCTGGATGCTGGCGCGGTCCGTGACGCCGGCCTCGCGGATCGCGGCGACCAGGGCGTCGGTGAGCACCTCCATCGGCGCCGTGTCCTCCGGACGCTGCGGGAACAGCTTGGTCTCGATGTCGAAGCGCACGCGGTCGGCGCCCCGCGCGCGCACCAGCTCGAACACCTGGGCCAGCGTCGGGATGCGCGTGCCGTCCACCGGCTGCTGGTCGGGGAAGCTGCGCGCGTAGCGGGAGGCGGGGTCGATGCGGCCGACGTCGTAGGCCTGCAGCTGCGCCAGCGTCAGGTCCTTGATCAGGGGGCCGCGGCCGGGGAGCCACTGGCCGGAGGCGTCGCGCACGATGGAAGGGTTGAGCCAGGGATCGTGGGACACCACCAGCACGCCGTCCTTCGTGAGCGCGACGTCCATCTCCAGCGTGGTGACGCCCAGGTCCAGCGCCCGCGCGAAGGCCGGCAAGGTGTTCTCGGGCGCGAGCCCGCGGGCGCCGCGGTGGCCCTGGAAGTCGAAGGCGCCGGCGGCGAGGGGGAGCAGGGCGGCGACGCAGGCGGCAGCCATGCGGAACAGGAAGCTCGGTTTGCGCATCCGGCGCATTCTGCCTGCGCGGGCGCGTCGCCTGCGTGACGGCCGTGGGGCTTCCCCCCATGCGGCGCGCACCGGCCCTGGCTTATGGTCCCTGCTGGAGACCCTCTCTTCATGGACCGCCCGCACCACAAGTTCTGGCCCAAGCGCCTGCCCCACGCGATCACCGTCCCCGCCACGTCGCTGTGGGACAACCTGGCCATCAGCGCCCGCCGCTATCCCGACAAGGCGGCCATCGTCTTCTTCGGCCGAAGCTATCCCTATGCCGAGGTGCAGCGCCAGGCCGAACGGCTGGCCGCGCGCCTGCACGCCCTGGGCGTGCGCCGGGGCGACCGCGTGCTGCTGGACATGCAGAACTGCCCGCAGCTGCTGATCGCGCACTTCGCCATCCTGCGCGCCAACGCGCTCGTGGTGCCGGTGAACCCGATGAACCGGGCCGAGGAGCTCAAGCACTACATCACCGATCCCGACGCGAAGGTGGCCATCACCACCGGCGACCTCGCGCCCGAGATCGCCAAGGCCGACGCGGAGCTGCCGCGCGAGCAGCGGCTCGCGCACCTCGTCGTCACGCAGTTCACCGATGCCTTCGATCCGCAGGCCGCCGCCGCCTGGCCCATGCCGGAAGCCTGGAAGCCCTGGCTGCTGCCGCGGCACCCGCTGCCGGAACTCGCCGGCGGGCGCGTGATGGCCTGGAACGAAGCGCTGGACAACGACCTGCCGCTGCCGCCGCTGCAGGTGGGCCCGGCGGACCTCGCCGTGCTGCCCTACACGAGCGGCACCACCGGCCACCCGAAGGGCTGCATGCATCCGCACCGCAGCATCCTGCACAACGCCATGGCCAGCAGCATCTGGGGCAACGCGACGCCCGAGGCCGTGACGCTGCTGGTCGTGCCCATGTTCCACATCACGGGCATGGTGAGCCTGATGCACGCGAACATCTACACCGGCTCCACGCTGGTGATGATGCCGCGCTGGGACCGCGACCTCGCCGGCTGGCTGATCTCCAACTGCAAGGTCACCACCTGGACCAACATCCCGACGATGGTGATCGACCTGCTGGCGAGCCCGCACTTCGCCGGCTACGACCTGTCCAGCCTGGCCCACATCGGCGGCGGCGGCGCGGCCATGCCGCAGGCGGTGGCGCAGCGCCTTTACGAGCAGTTCGGCCTGCAGTACGTGGAAGGCTACGGCCTCACCGAGACCGCCGCGCCCTCGCACAGCAACCCGCCGGACGCGCCGAAGCAGCAGTGCCTGGGCATCCCCTTCATGAGCTGCGACGCGCGCGTGGTCGACCCCGAAACGCTGGAGGAGCTGCCGCCGGGCGAGCAGGGCGAGATCATCATCCACGGGCCGATGGTGTTCGACGGCTACTGGAAGCGGCCGGAGGCGACCGAGGCCGCGTTCATCTCCTTCGCCGGGAAGCGCTTCTTCCGCTCCGGCGACCTCGGGCGCATGGACGAGGACGGCTACTTCTTCCTCACCGACCGGCTCAAGCGGATGATCAACGCTTCCGGCTTCAAGGTCTGGCCGGCCGAGGTGGAGGCGCTGATGTTCCGGCACCCGGCCATCCAGGAGGCCTGCGTGATCTCGGCACGCGACAGCTACCGCGGCGAGACCGTCAAGGCGGTGGTGGTGCTGCGCCCCTCGCACCGCGGCCAGGTGGGCGAGCGCGACATAATCGACTGGTGCCGGGAGCACATGGCGGTCTACAAGGTCCCGCGCATCGTGCAGTTCGCCGACGCCCTGCCCAAGAGCGGCAGCGGCAAGGTCATGTGGCGCACCTTGCAGGAGGCCGAAGGCGGCTCCTGAAGCCGGAGGCCGGCAGACTGCATTGTCGGACCCGGCCTACATCCCGGCTGCCGGGCAGTCGGTAGGATGGTGCACCGCCGCACTCCCCGCGGCCGTTCGCATTGCATGACCCGCACGACCCGGCCTTCCCCGCCCGCACCGCAGCCTTCGCCCTCCATCCAGGCGGGCGATTCCGGCGTGCCCGTGACGCGCGAGTACCTCGACGAGCTGCAGCGCACGCGCGACGAACTCGAGCGCCTCAATCGCGAGCTCGAGGACCGCATCCTCACCCGCACCCGCGAGCTCTCCAGCGCCAACGACCGCCTGATGAAGGAGATCAACGAGCGCGAGCGCGCGCAGGCGGCGCTGGCGCAGGTGCAGAAGATGGAGGCGATCGGCCGCCTCACGGGCGGCATCGCGCACGACTTCAACAACCTGCTCCACGTGGTCAACATGAACCTGGAGCTGGTCTCGCTGTACGCGAAGGAGGAGAAGGTCAAGCCGGTGGTGGAGCGCGCCAAGAGCGCGGCGCGCCGCGGCGCGCGCCTGACCAACCAGCTGCTGTCGTTCGCGCGCAGCCAGTCGCTGATGCCCAAGCTCACGCGCGTGAACCAGCTGATCCTGGGCATGAAGGACCTGCTGGAGATCTCCGTCGGCTCCGCCGTGCAGGTGGAGATGGACCTGTGCGAGGAGGACGCCTCCGTGGTGCTCGACCCGGGGCAGCTGGAGATGGCGATCCTGAACCTCGCCGTCAACTCGCGCGACGCGATGCCCGAGGGCGGCCGCCTGAAGATCAGCACCGGCACGCGCTTCCTCGACGAGGACCCCGACCTGCCCGAAGGCGACTACGTGCTGGTGAGCGTGAGCGACACCGGCGCGGGCATCCCCGCGCCGATCCTGGCCAAGGTGTTCGATCCCTTCTTCACGACGAAGCCGGTGGGCAGCGGCACGGGCCTGGGCCTGAGCCAGGTGTACGGCTTCGCGCAGCAGTCCGGCGGGCTGGCGCGCATCCGCAGCGTCGAAGGCGAGGGCACGACGGTGGACATGTTCTTTCCGGAAGCCGACGCCGAGGCCGAGGAGGAAACGGTGCTGCGCCAGATGCCCGCGGTGCCGGCGCTGGCGGGCGCCTGCCACATCCTGGTGGTGGAGGACGATCCCGACGTGCGCCGGGTGATCGTCGAATGCCTCAGCCTCATCGGCTACAAGGTGACCGAGGCGGCCAACGGCGGCGAGGCGCTCGCGCACCTGCAGGCGATCAAGCCCGACCTGCTGGTGGTGGACTACGCGATGCCCGACATGACGGGCGCCGAAGTGATCTCCGAGGCGCGCAAGCTGGTGGGCGACGTGCCGGTGATCCTGGCCACGGGCTACGCCGACATGGCCGCCGTCGAACGCCTCGCCGGCCGCCCGCGCCTGCTGCGCAAGCCCTTCGACATCGCGCAGCTGGGCGACGCCGTCAGCAGCGCGCTGGACGCCGCGCGCGAGCGCGCCGAAGCGGAATGAGAGAGCGAGGGGGGAACCGTAGGCTGGCGGTGAGCGCAGCGAACCCCAGCAACCTCACCGCCTCTTCATCAACAAGCTCCCCACCATCAACCCCAGCGCGAAGCACGCATACACGTTCGCCATCTGCGGCTTCGCCAGCCGGTGCTCGAAGCCCGGCGTCAGCCGCTTGGGCGTGAGCTGGTAGTCGACGAGGCACGCGACCCCCGCCGCCGCCACGGCGCCGGCCGCGGCCGGCAAGGGCTTCTTCGCCTCGCGCCGCGCGCCCCAGGCCTTCGCGTGCAGCACGCCCCAGAAGATCGCCGCCAGGTGGTGCGTGACGTAGCCGGTGAGCGTGTAGGTCAGCGAGGGGTCGTCCTCGTACAGCGCGCGGTCGCCGAAGAACCAGTGGCTCACGGCATTCACCGGCGCCGCGGCGCGGCCCTGCCGCTGTCCCGCGAAGGCGAGATACGCGGCCGAGAACAGGCTGGCGAGGCTGCCGGAAACCACGCCTTCGCGCAGCGCTTCTTTCCAGGTCGTCATGCCCGGCAGTCTAGGCGCGCCGGGCCCTTTCGTGGGGCGACGCTCTCAAGCCGTAACGGCCCCCGGCGCCGCCCGCGCTGGCTAGACTGGCCCGCATGCGGGTGCTGCTCACCGGTGCCTCCGGCTTCATCGGCCGCGCTGTCGCGCAGGCCCTGCGCGAGCGCGGCCACGACGTCGTGCCGGCGCTGCGCCGGCCGGCGCCGCAGGGGGAATCCGTGCAGGTCGACTTCGCCGACGTGCCGACGCGCGACTGGTGGCGTCCGCGCCTGGCCGGCATCGACGCCGTCGTGAACGCCGTGGGCATCCTGCGCGAGCGGCCGGGCCAGCGCTTCGCCGCGCTGCACACCGAGGCGCCTGCGGAGCTGTTCCGCGCCTGCGCCGACGCCGGCGTGCAGGCGGTGGTGCAGGTGTCGGCGCTCGGTGCCGACGAGAACGCCCGCTCGGCCTACCACCGCAGCAAGAAGGCGGCCGACGACGTGCTGCGTGCCCTGCCGCTGCGGGCCGCGATCGTGCAGCCTTCGCTGGTCTACGGACCGGGCGGCACCAGCGCCGCCTTGTTCGACAAGCTGGCGGTCGCGCCGCTGCTGCCTTTCCCGGCCGGCGGCCGCATGGCCGTGCAGCCGGTGCACGTCGACGACCTGGTCGCGGGCATCGTGCGGCTGCTGGAGTCGCCGGCGCCCGGCGTGCGCACGCTGGTGTTCGCCGGGCCGCGGCCGCTCGCCCTGCGCGACTACCTCGGCGAACTGCGTGCCGCGCTCGGCGAGCCGGGCCGGCTGCGCGTCGTGCCGGTGCCGGCGGCGCTGTTCCGCGCGACGGCCGCGCTGGCCGCGCACCTGCCGGGCAGCATGCTCGACGGCGAGACGGCGGACATGCTGCTCGCCGGCAATGCCACCGATCGCAACGGCTTGCCGCAGCTGCTCGGCCACACGCCGCGCGCACCGCGCGCCTTCGTCGCGCCCGCGGCGCGCGAGCCGGCGCGCCGTGCGGCGGTGCTGGACCTGTGGCTGCCGGTGCTGCGCATCGCGCTGGCGTTGATGTGGCTCTGGACGGCCGTCGTGTCCTTCGGCGTCTACCCGGTGCAGGACAGCCTGGCCCTGCTGGCCCGCGTGGGCCTGCACGGGGCGATCGCCGCCATCGCCTTGTACGGCGCGGCAGCGCTGGACCTCGCGCTCGGCGTGCTGACGCTCGCGGCGCCGGCGCGCTGGCGCCGTGCGGTGTGGCTCGCGCAACTCGCGCTGATCGCGGGCTACACCTTGCTGGTCACCGTGTTCCTCCCCGAGTACTGGCTGCACCCCTACGGCCCGATCTCCAAGAACATTCCGCTCGTCGCGCTGATCGCGCTGCTGTGGGCGCTGGAGCCGCCGCGGGAGCGCCGCTGATGGACTACCTGGTGCTCAAGTGGGTGCACGTCCTGTCCTCCACCATCCTCTTCGGCGCGGGCGTGGGCTCGGCCTTCCACCTGTTCGCGGCCACGCTGCGGCGGCGCATCGGCGGCGTCGCGAGCAGCGCGCGCAACGTGGTGCTGGCGGACTGGCTGCTCACGACGCCCACGGCGATCCTGCAGCCGGCGACCGGCATCGCGCTGGTGCGCGAGATGGGCCTGCCGTTCTCCACGCCCTGGGTGGCGTGGTCGCTCGTGCTCTATGCGGTGGCGATCGCGTGCTGGCTGCCGGTGGTCGCGATCCAGCTGCGCATGCGCAAGCTGGCCGAGGCGGCCGAGCGCGCCGGCGCGCCGGTGCCCGCCGCCTACGACCGCCTGTTCCACTGGTGGACGGGGCTGGGGCTGGCCGCCTTCGCCGCGTTCCTGCTGGTGTTCTGGCTGATGGTGACCAAGACGCTGCCCTGGGCCGCGTGAAACGACATGGCTGAAGAAGACATCCTCGATTGCCTGGTGATCGGCGGCGGCGCCGCCGGCCTGACCGCCGCCGTCTACCTGGGCCGCTACAAGCGGCGCGCGCTGCTGGTCGACGCCGGGCAGAGCCGGCTGCAGTGGATCCCGCGCACGCGCAACGTCCCCGGCTTTCCCGACGGCATCGAAGGCCCGGAGCTGCTGGCGCGCATGCGCACGCACGCCGCGCGCTATGGCGTGCCGACCGAGCACGCCACCGTGCGCGCGCTGCGGCGGCTGGACGACGGCAGCTTCCGCGCCGAGGCGGACGGCGCCGCCTGGCGTGCCCGCTTCGTGCTGCTCGCCACCGGCGCGCGCGACGTCGAACCCGACATCGAGGGCATCAAGGCGGCGATGAAGGCCGGCCAGGTGCGCTACTGCCCCGTGTGCGACGGCTACGAGACGCAGGACCAGCGCGTCGCCGTGCTGGGCCGCGCGGGCCACGGGCTGCGCGAGTCGCTCTTCATCGCGAACTTCGACAACCAGGTGACCTGGCTCGCCATGGCGACCCAGGAGGCCGTCGCGCCCTCCCACCTCGCGCAGCTGCGCGCCGCCGGCGTGCGCATCGCCGACAGCCCGCCGCACCGCATCGAGTGCGGTGTGGACGGCGTCGGCGTGCGGGTGGAACTGCAGAACGGCCAGGTGCTGGAGTTCGACACGCTCTATCCGGCCCTGGGCCTGCACCACGCCTGCGAGCTGGCGACGGCGCTGGGCGCGCGGGCGCGGGAGAACGGCCAGCTGGAAGTCGACGCGCACCAGCAGACCTCCGTCGACGGCTTGTATGTCGCCGGCGACGTCGCCGTGGACCTGAACCAGATCAGCGTCGCCGCCGGCCACGCCGCCATCGCCACCACCGCCATCCACAACCGCCTTTGACTTTCTCCCTCTCCCGCCCGCGGGAGAGGGCCGGGGTGAGGGCTGGCGCCGAGGCACGCTACCATCGCCCCCAACGCCGGAGGACCCCCGCCTTGCAGATCACCCGCGTCGAACCCTTCATCCTGCATGTGCCGGTCACCGGCTCGCAGATCGCCGACAGCACCCACACCATCAGCCACTGGGGCGTCGTGGGCGCGCGCATCGACACCGACGCCGGGATCTCCGGCTACGGCTTCACCGGCACGCACGCCCACCTGCCGGGCGACCAGCTGATCACGCGCTGCATCGCCACCTGCCACGCGCCGCTGCTGGTGGGCGAGGACCCGCGCGCGACGCAGAAGCTGTGGGCGAAGCTGGCGCGCAATCCCGCGCTGCAGTGGATCGGCCGCGCCGGCATCACGACGCTGGCGCAGGCGGCGATCGACGTCGCGCTGTGGGACATCAAGGCGAAGGCCGCGGGCGTGCCGCTGTGGCAGCTGCTCGGCGGCCCCGCCCACGAGCGCGTGCGCGCCTACAACACCGACATCGGCTGGCTCTCCATCCCCGACGAGCAGCTGGTGGCGGGCGCGCGGCGCGCCGTGGACGAGGGCTTCACCGGCATCAAGATCAAGGTGGGTTCCACCGTGGAGCGCGACCTGCGCCGGCTCGCCGCCGTCCGCGCGGCGATCGGCCCCGACGTCACGCTGGCCATCGACGGCAACGGCAAGTGGGACCTGCCGACCTGCCTGCGCTTCTGCCGCGGCGCCGAGGCGCACGACGTCTACTGGTTCGAGGAGCCGCTCTGGTACGACGACGTCCAGGCCCACGCGCAGCTCGCGCGCGCCACGCGCATCCCGGTGGCGCTGGGCGAGCAGCTGTACACGCAGGACGCCTTCGCCGGGTTCTTCCACCAGGAGGCGATCCACTGGGTGCAGCCGGACGTGACGCGCCTGGCGGGGCTGACCGAGGTGCTGCGCGTGTGCGATGCGGCCCACGGCCTGCGCCTGCCGGTGGCGCCGCACGCGGGCGACATGAGCCAGGTGCACGTGCACCTCGCCTGGGCGCACCCCGCCGTGCAGGTGCTCGAGTACATCCCCTGGATCAAGGACTGCTTCACCGAGCCAGCCGAGGTCGTCGAGGGCTTCTTCCTGCGGCCGCAGCAGCCCGGCGCAGGCACCACGCCCACGCCGCAGGCCTGGGACCGATTCCGACAGCCGGTGGCCTGAGCGCATGGTGCCCGGAAACCAGAGCGAGCTGGGCCGGCCCGAAGCGGGCTGGCGGCGGCGCCTGTACGAGGTGATCTACGAGTCGGAAACGGCGGCCGGCCGCCTGTTCGACAAGGCGATCATCGTGGCCATCCTGGTCAGCGTGGCCGTGGTGATCGCCGACAGCGTGCTGGCCTGGAACCAGCGCTTCCGCAGCACCTTCAACGTGGCCGAGTGGCTGTTCACCGTGCTGTTCACGGTGGAATACGTGGCGCGGCTGGTGAGCGTCGAGCGGCCGCTGCGCTACGCGCGCAGCTTCTTCGGCGTGGTGGACCTGCTGTCCGTGCTGCCGACCTGGCTGGCCTTCTTCCTGCCGGAGATTCACGCGCTGATCGACGTGCGCATCCTGCGGCTGCTGCGGATCTTCCGGATCTTCAAGCTGACCGACTACGTGCTGGAGTACCAGCTGCTGGGCGAGGCGCTGGCGGCCAGCCGGCGCAAGATCCTGGTGTTCCTCTCGGCCGTGCTGATGGTGGTGCTGGTCCTCGGCACGCTGCTGTACGTGGTGGAGGGGCCGCGCAACGGCTTCACCGACATCCCGACCTCGGTGTACTGGGCCGTGACGACCATCACCACGGTGGGCTTCGGCGACATCACGCCGCGGACGGACCTGGGGCGCTTCATCGCCTCGGTGATGATGCTGATCGGCTGGGGCACGCTGGCCGTGCCCACCGGCATCGTGACCGCGGAGATGACGGCGCGCCGCCACATCCGTCCGCCCGCGGCCTTGCGCAGTTGCACGCAGTGCGGCGCGATCGGCCACGGGCCGGAAGCGCGCTTCTGCCAGATGTGCGGGTCGGGGCTGCCGGCGGAAGGCGGCGCGGGGCACGGGTAAACGCGAAGGCGCGTCGGCGGGCGCGGCGCTAATGTGGCGCCCCCTGCCAAGAGGAGAGCTCCATGCGCCACGCTCCTGTCCTGCTCGCCGGCCTGTTCCTCGCCGGCGCCGCCTGGGCCCACAACTGCCCCAACGAGATGAAGGCCATCGACGCCAAGCTGTCCACCAAGCCCGCCCTGTCCAAGGACGTCGCCGCCAAGGTCGCGGCCCTGCGCAAGAGCGGCGAAGCCTTCCACAAGGCCGGCAAGCACGACGAGTCGATGCGCGACCTGGGCGAGGCGAAGAAGCTGCTGGGGATCTAGGAGATCTCCGCCCCGCGCTCCTGCAGCAGTTCCCGCAGCACCGAGCGGTGGCAGTGCGCCTCCACGGGGCAGTAGCAGCCCAGCGCGAAGGAGGTCTGGTGCGACAGCGCCGCGAGCGTGTCCAGCACGTGGCTCGCGTCGGGCTGGTTCATCTGCGTGCGGAACTTGCGCTTGAACGCCGCCCAGTCCTTCTCGCTGGTCGCGGCGTGCGCCTGGTCCATCAGCTCCTGCGTGGGCGACAGGTTGGGCAGCCACACGTCGTAGAAGTCGCGCCGCGCGAAGTCTTCCCTCGGGACGCCGCGCGGCGGGCGGCGCACCGTGCCGAGGCGCAGGCCCTCGTGGGCCGCGCGCGGGGTGCCGAGCTGGACGATGCGGATGGGCATGCCCGGCAGCGTAGCAGCGACGCGCTATCCTGTCTCGCATGTCGACTTCCCTTCGCCTGTCCGTCCTGGACCAGTCCGTCGCCTGCGCCGGCCGCGCCCAGGACGAAGCGATCCGCCAGACCGTCGCCCTCGCCGAACACTGCGAAGCCCTGGGCTACCAGCGCTTCTGGATGAGCGAGCACCACGGCCTGCCCACCATCGTGGGCACCGCCCCCGAGGTGCTGATGGCGGCCGTCGCCGCGCGCACGCGGCGCATCCGCATCGGCAGCGCCGGCGTGATGCTGCCGCACTACGCCGCCTTCAAGGTCGCCGAGCAGTTCCGCGTGCTCGATGCACTGGCGCCGGGCCGCATCGACCTCGGCGTCGGGCGCGCGCCGGGCAGCGACCAGCGCACGGCCATGCTGCTCAACCCGGACCCGCGCGCCGCGGAGATGTTCCCGCAGCAGGTGCGCGAGCTGCAGGCCTGGATCAGCGGCGAGGGCATGCCCGAAGGCCACCCGGCGCGCAACATCCAGGCGCTGCCGCGCGCGGCGACGGCGCCGCAGCTGTGGATGCTGGGCAGCTCCGGCTACGGCGCGCAGCTCGCCGGGCACTTCGGCCTGCCGTATTCCTTCGCCCACTTCATCACCGAGGGCGAAGGCTGCGCCGAGGCGCTGGAGCTGTACCGCCACGTGTTCCGCCCGGGCGTCCTGCAGCAGCCGCACGCCAACGTGTGCGTGTGGGCGCTCGCCGCCGACACCGAGGAAGAGGCCTGGCGCCTGTTCGCGAGCCGCGAGCGCACGCGCGTCGACCGCCAGGTGGGCCGCTTCGGTCCGCTGCTGCCGCCGGAGGAGGCCGCGCGCCCCTACAGCGAGGCGGAGGAAGCGTATCGCCAGGGCCTGCGGCGCAGGGCGATGGTCGGCACCGGCGAACAGGTGGCGGCGAAGCTGCGGGCGCTGGCGGACGAATTGCAGGTCGACGAGATGGTCGTGATCACCTGGACCTGGGACCCGCAGGCGCAGCGCCGCTCCTACGAGCTGCTCGCGCAGGCCTGCGGCCTGCAGGTGGGCTGAATGCTAGTCCGGCAGGCGCAGCGCGTCCGCGAGGATCGCGCGCAGTTCCTCGGTGCTCGCGCCCTTCGACACCGTCGGGTGCTCGCCGAACACGCCCTCCAGCTCGGGCTCCTCGTCCGGGCCGACCAGCGCCGTGAGGTAGATGAAGGGCACGCCCGCGGTGTGCGGGTCCTGCGACAGGGCGAAGGCGACCTCGTCGCCCTGCATGCCCGGCATGTCGATGTCGCACAGGATCACCCCGGGTCGTTCGTCGCGGGCGCATGCGACGGCGCGTTGCGGCTCGGCGAGGCCCACCACCCGGAAGTCCGCGCCCAGGCGCGCGGCGATCGCCCGTGCCACGGCGTCGTCGTCGTCGATCACGAGGACGCAGGGCTTGGCCCTCTGGGGGTCGGGCAGGTTTCGCATGGTGCGCGGCGGACTGCTCTGGTGTAAGGTTCCATGATAGGCGGGCGCCGGTCCGCAGCAATCCAGGAGGCGACAGATGTTCCCCACGACGATCGCCGGCAGCCTGCCCAAGCCGGGCTGGCTGGCCGAAACCCACAAGCTGTGGCCGCAATGGAAGGCCGAGGGCGCCGAGCTGCGGCAGGCCAAGCTCGATGCCACCCTGCTGTGGATCAAGGCCCAGGAGGACGCCGGCGTCGACATCGTGACCGACGGCGAGCAGTCGCGGCAGCACTTCGTGCACGGCTTCCTGGAGCAGGTCGAGGGCATCGACTTCCAGCACAAGGTCGAGATGGGCATCCGCAACGACCGCTACAAGGCCATGGTCCCGCAGGTCGTGGGGCCGCTGCGGCTGAAGGGGCGCGTGCACGCGGCCGAGGCGCGGCTCGCGCGCGCGCACACGCAGCGCAAGCTGAAATTCACGATGCCCGGCCCGATGACCATCGTCGACACGGTGGCCGACCGCCACTACGGCGACCGCGAGAAGCTGGCCATGGCCTTCGCCGAACTCCTGAACCAGGAGGCCCTGGGCCTGCAGGCCGACGGCGTGGACATCGTGCAGTTCGACGAACCCGCCTTCAACGTGTACATGAAGGACGCGGCGGAGTGGGGCGTGCGCGCGCTGGAGCGCGCCGTGCAGGGCCTCACCTGCACCACCGCCGTCCACATCTGCTACGGCTACGGCATCCAGGCCAACAACGACTGGAAGAAGTCGCTGGGCGAGGAATGGCGCCAGTACGAGCAGGTGTTCCCGGCGCTCGCCGCCAGCGCGATCGACCAGGTGAGCCTGGAGTGCTTCCACTCGCACGTGCCGGCCGAGATGATGGCCCTGCTGAAGGGCAAGGACGTGCTGGTGGGCGTGATCGACGTCGCCAGCGACGAGGTCGAGACGCCGCAGCAGGTGGCTGACACCATCGGCCGCGCGCTGCAGTTCGTCGCCCGCGAGCGCCTGGTGCCCTGCACCAACTGCGGCATGGCGCCCATGGACCGCGACGTCGCCCTGCGCAAGCTGCAGGCGCTCGCCCAGGGCGCGGCGCTGGCGCGGGAGCGCTACGGCAAGTAGCGCGCGCCGCTCAGCCCCGCGGCTGCGGCGGCAGGGTCTTGAGGTACAGGTACAGCGCCCGCGCGTCGGTCTCGTTCAGTTCGCGCAGCGACCCGAAGGGCATCACCTGGATGGCGGTGCCGTCGGGGCGCTTGCCCGACTTCAGCATGGCCATGAAGGCCTCGGCCGTCGGATAGTGGTTCAGCGCGGAATCGGCGACGGGCGTCAGGTTGGCCGCGGCCGGCCAGTCGGGCGGGCTGCCCGGGATGCGGCCGCCGGCCAGCTGCGGGCCGTGGCAGCCCAGGCACATGTTGGCCACGTAGGCGCCGTGCTGCGCGTTCACGCCTTCGCCCACGGCGACGGCCGGCGGCAGCGCGTGGTCGATCTTCGCCGCGGCGTCGTCGATCGCGCCGAAGCCGTAGAGCACGCGCGCCGGCAGCGGCAGCTTCACCTCGGCGGCGCTGCCCTGCGCGGGCGGCAGCGAGCGGACGTAGGCGACCAGCGCGCCGAGGTCCGCGTCGGTCAGCCGGTTGTAGTCCTCGCTCGGCATGATCATCAGCGGCCGCCCGCCGGGCGCGACGCCGTGGCGGATCGTGCGGACCCAGTCGGCCGGCTGGTAGGCGGCGACCACGCCGCCGGCGCCGGCCGTGATGTTCGGCCCCTTGATGCGCAGGTCGTCGCCGTTGTCCACGAACACCCGCCCGCCGCCGTTGGCGCCGTGGCAGTCCACGCAGCCGCGCGAGGAGAACAGGTACTTGCCCCGCTCCAGCGCCGCGGCGTCGCCCGGCAGCGCCACCGGCTGCACGTCCACCGCCACCTCGCGCGCCATCCTGTGGTCGGCCAGCTGCACGCCCGCGAACACGGCCGCCGCCGCCAGCAGCGCCAGCCCGCCCAGGGCCAGCGCGCCCCGTTTCACCCATTTCCCCATGATCTGGTCACCTCGTCTAAAATTGGAGTTGCTGTAAAAATATGGATTCTAGGGACGAACATGGCCGTTGACCATCCCCCCCAGGGGCTGCCCCCCCTGCCGCCCGCGCTGGCGGCGGCCTTCGGCGCCGCGACCACCGGCGGCGGCAAGCGGGAACGGACGCAGTCGGCGCTGGTGCGCGCCGCCGTCCAGGTGTTCTGCGCCCGCGGCGTGGGACCGGCGACGGTGCAGGAGGTGGCGCAGGTCGCCGGCATGACGCCCGCCACCGTCTACAACCACTTCGCCTCCAAGGAGGCGCTGCTGGAGCGCGTGGCCGTCGTGCTGGCCCAGAGCCTGTGCCGCGCGATCGGCGAGAGCCAGGCGCTGGTGGAAGACGCCGCCGAGCGCGTGGCGATCGGCCAGCGCCGCTACGTGCTGCTGGCCGCGGAGAGCCCGCCCTGGGCGCTGCTGCTGCTGGAGGTGGCGGCGGCCAGCCCGGCGCTGCTGGCGGAGATCGAGCCCTATCCGCTGGAGGACCTGCGCCTGGGCCTGCGGCAGAAGCGCTTCAAGGTCGCGAGCGAGGCGATCGGCATGGACGTGCTGCAGGGCATCTGCACGCAGGCCATGCGGCGCGTCGCGCTGGGGCAGGCACCGGCGCGGCACGACGTCGCCGTCGCCGCCGCGGTTCTGCGGGCGCTGGGCGTGGAGACCGCCGAGGCCGCGCTGGTGGCGAAACGCCCCCTGCCGCCGCTGCCCATGCCCCCGGCCGAAGCGCCGCCCGTCGGCTCGTCCAAGGCCCGAGCGCGGGCGCGCCGCTGAGGCAGCACGCGGCGGTCCAGCTCGACGTCGGACAAATCCGCGCCTCGCAGTACACCGGCGACTACAGGGCGGAGCGCCAGCCCGTGGGTACAAGCACAGCCGTCTCGATTCCACGGAGCTGCTCATGCATGCATGGACATCGCCTTCCCGCTGGGTCGCGGGGCTCGCCTTCGGCACCGTCGCCTGCGCCGCGGTGGCCGCGGGCGCGCCGGCCGACGCCAAGGACGTCGCGTACCGCAACGTGACCGCCGGCGGCCCGCTGCGCCCCGGCGTCTACGGGCGCATCGTGCCCAGGCCCAAGGCGCCGCCGCTGCCGCTGATCTATCCGAAGCCCGTGATCGCGAACGCGGTCTTCGTGCCGGCGAAGGTCACGCCGGTGTACCTCTACGTGCCGCCGGGGCAGGTGCGCCACTGGAAGAAGAACTGCGCGCGCTGGAAGGCCTGCGACCAGGCCGTGCTGTTCGTGCGCGTCGACGACAGCCCCAGCCGCTGGGGCGAATGGCGCCAGCTGCGCGAGGACGATCTCGCCTTGCCGCACGACGACTGAAACCGCGCCGGGCGCTGCCGTTCCCGCCGTGTGCTGTAATGAAACGGCAGGGGACGAACCATTCGCAGCGCGGACGCAGGAGGCGCGCTGCCCGACCAGGAGCCTGGACGCATGTCCTTGAACCCATCCGTCGCGCCCGCCGTGGTGCAGCACGATCCCGACCGCGCCGCCGTGGCGGGACGCTTCGCGTCCGTGCGCGCGCGCAGCCTCGCGCTCGCCGCGCCGCTGTCGGCCGAGGACCAGTGCGTCCAGTCGATGCCCGACGCCAGCCCGACCAAGTGGCACCTGGCGCACACCAGCTGGTTCTTCGAGGCCGTGGTGCTGGCCCCCCACCTGCCGGGCTACCAGGCCTTCGAGCCGCGCTGGCACACGCTCTTCAACTCCTACTACGAGTCGCTCGGTCCGCGCCATCCGCGGCCGGAGCGCGGCCTGCTCACGCGCCCGCTGCTCGCATCGGTGCACCGCTACCGCGCGCACGTGGAATCCGCCGTGGAGCACCTCGTCGCGACCGCGGACGAGGCCACGTGGGCCGCCGTGCAGCCGCTGGTGGAACTGGGCATGCAGCACGAGCAGCAGCACCAGGAGCTGATCCTCACCGACATCCTGCATGCCCTGTCCTGCAACCCGCTGCTGCCCGCCTATGAGGCGCAGGAGCAGCCCGCGCTGCGGCTCGCCGCCGGCACCCCGCCGGTGCAGTGGATCGCGGGGCCGGCCGGGCCCGTGCGCATCGGGCACGCGGGCGAGGGCTTCGCCTTCGACAACGAGACGCCGCGCCACACGACCTGGCTGCAGCCCTACCGCATCGCCGACCGGCTGGTGACCAGCGGCGAGTTCCTCGACTTCATCGAGGACGGCGGCTACCGCACCGCCTCGCTGTGGCTCTCGGACGGCTGGGCGCTCGCGCAGCAGCAGCAGTGGCAGGCGCCGCTGTACTGGATCGCGCCCGGCGATGCGCGCGCCCCCGCGTCGCAGTGGCAGGTGTACGGGCTCGACGGCGTGCGGCCGCTGGACCCGGACGCGCCCGTGCGCCACCTGAGCCTCTACGAGGCCGCCGCCTTCGCCGAATGGGCCGGCGCGCGCCTGCCCACCGAGGCCGAGTGGGAAGCGGCCGCCGAGCTGCCGGGCCTGCGCCAGCTGACCGGCCACGCCTGGCAGTGGACGCGCTCTTCCTACGATCCCTATCCGGGCTTCCGCCCGTGGACGGGCAGCATCGGCGAATACAACGGCAAGTTCATGGTGGGCCAGGTGGTGCTGCGCGGCGGCAGCGCCGCCACGCCACCGGGCCACGCCCGCACGACCTATCGCAACTTCTTCCCGCCGGCTGCGCGCTGGCAGTTCAGCGGGCTGCGCCTCGCGAAGGACGGTGCATGCTGACGGAATTCGGACGCGACCTGCAGGCGGCGCTGGCCGCCGCGCCTCACCGGATCTCGCCCAAGTACTTCTACGACGCCGAAGGCTCGCGCCTGTTCGACCGCATCTGCGAACTGCCGGAGTACTACCCCACGCGCACCGAGCTGGGCATCCTCGCCCGCAGCGCCGGCGAGATGGCGGCGCTCGCCGGCCGCGGCGCGGAGATCGTCGAGTTCGGCGCCGGCTCGCTGGTGAAGGTGCGGCTGCTGCTGGCCGCGTTCCAGGCGCCGGCGCGCTACGTGCCCATCGACATCTCGGGCGAGCACCTGCGCGACGCGGCCGCGATCCTCAAGCGCGAGTTCGCGGGCCTGGACGTGCAGCCGCTCGTGGCCGACTACACGCGGCAGCTTGCGCTGCCGCCCGCGCGCGGCGCCGGCCGGCGCATCGGCTTCTTCCCCGGCTCGACGCTCGGCAATTTCACGCCCGAGGAGGCGCTGGCCTTCCTGCGGCGCGCGGGCGAGGCGCTGCGCGGCGGCGCGCTGCTGCTGGGCGCGGACCTCGTGAAGGACCCGCACGTTCTGCACGCCGCCTACAACGACGCGCAGGGCGTGACGGCCGCCTTCAACCTGAACCTGCTGGCGCGGGCCAACCGCGAGCTCGGCACGAACTTCCAGCTGGCGCGGTTCGCGCACTACGCCTTCTACAACGCGCCGCTGCAGCGCATCGAGATGCACCTGGTCAGCCGCGCGAAGCAGGCCGTGCAGCTCGCCGGCGAGCGCTTCGTGCTGGAGGAGGGCGAGAGCCTGCATACCGAGAACTCGTACAAGTTCACCATCGACGGCCTGCGCGACCTGGCGCAGCGCGCCGGCTTCCGCCCGGGGCCGGTGTGGACCGATCCCGGGCGGCTGTTCAGCGTGCACTGGCTGCACGCACCGGAAGGAGAAGCGGCATGAAAGCGGTGTGGAACGGCGTGGTCGTGGCCGAGAGCGACGACACCGTCGTCGTGGAAGGCAACCACTACTTCCCCGAAAGCGCGCTCAAGCGCGAGTACGTGACCTTCAGCAACCACCACACGACCTGCCCCTGGAAGGGCCAGGCGAGCTACTACTCGCTGCTGGTCAACGGCGAGCTGAACCCCGAGGCGGCCTGGTACTACCCGGACCCGAAGCCGGAAGCGCAGATGGTCAAGGACCGCGTGGCGTTCTGGAAGGGTGTGAAAATCGAGGGGTGACCTCCGTCCTCCTGCGCCCCGCGTACACCTACCCCGACCAGCTCCCCATCCTCCTGCGCCAGCATGGCTACGCCGTGCTGAGCCCCCAGGGCGTGTGCGAGCTGGCGGGATGCACGCTCGCGGAGCTGCAGGCCCTGCGTCCCTCCTGGGACGCGCTGCCCCCCGACAACTACCTGAAGGACGGCGGCCGCTACCGGCGCCGCCGCCACGCCTCGTTCGTGCAACTGGACGGCCGGCTCACGCAGGCGCCGCACCGCGCGCACTGGCAGCCGGTGGAATACAACGCGCTGCACGGCGGCATGGAGCGCTGGTTCGAGCCGATGGAGCCGGACGTCGTCGCGCGGCCGGCCTGGGGCGCGCTGCTGGCGGCGACGGCGCGCGTCGCCACCGAGCTGAAGGGGCCGCAGCCCTGGTACCTGGAGGCGCACCAGTTCCGCATCGACACCGAGGGCGGCATCGGCCGGCCCACGCCGGAAGGCGCGCATCGCGACGGGGTGGACCTGGTGGCGGTGTTCCTCGTCGCGCGCGAAGGCATCAAGGGCGGCGAAACGCGCGTGTTCCAGGCCGACGGCCCGGCCGGTCAGCGCTTCACGCTGACCGAACCCTGGAGCGTGCTGCTGCTGGACGACGCCCGCGTGATCCACGAGACGACGCCCATCCAGCCGGTGGACGGGCGGGGGCATCGGGACACGCTGGTGGTGACGGTCCGCGCAGGCGGCTTCCAGGACGCGTAGGCTGGGGTGACGGAGGAACCCCAGCTGGGGTTCGCTGCGCTCACCGCCAGCCTACGGAAGATATCCAGCCGGAAAGGTCAGGCGTCGCGCACGTCGGCCACCGGATTGGCGCCGAAGTCGGGCCGCTGCAGGAACGCGAGCACGCGCGCCGCGGCTTCCTCCGGCGAGGCGAGGATGCCCTTCTCCTTCAGCCCCACGAAGTTGCCGCGGTCCGGGAAGCGTTCCGCGTCGGCGCCGCGCAGCTGCACCTGCATGTCGGTGTCGATCACGCCGGGCGCGAGGGCGCAGATGCGGGCGCCGTTCGGCAGCGCCGCCTGCTCCAGCGCCACGCAGCGCGTGAAGTGGTCCATGCCGGCCTTGGCCGCGCAGTAGGCCGCCTGGGCCGCCATCGCGCGCCGGCCCAGGCCCGAGGAGATGTTGAGGATGCGCCGCTGCGCCTTCCAGGTGGCCGTCGCGCGCAGGAAGGCGCCCGCCAGCAGCATGGGCGCCTCCAGGTCCACGCGCATGGCTTCGGCCAGCTGCAGCATGGGAATGTCGTCCAGCGGCGCGATGCGCGGGATCAGGCCGGCGTTGTTGATCAGCGTGACCGAGCCCAGGCTGGCGGCGTCCTGCGCCTGCAGCCAGGTCTCCAGCCGCGCCGCGGCCGTCTCGGCGCGCGCCAGGTCCTGCGGCCACTGTTCGCAGTTGCGGCCGGCCTCGGCGGCCCGCGCCGCGAGCGCGTCGCTGGTCTTGCGCGAGATGCACAGCAGGTCGTGCCCGGCCGCGAGCAGCTGCTGCGCCATCGCGAGGCCCATGCCGCGCGAGGCGCCGGTGAGGATGGTGAGGTGTCGCTGGGTCATGCCGCCATCCTACGCGCTGCGCTCAGAAGGGCGCGGCGCTGGCGAAGGCGAGCGGCTCGCCGGTGGCCGGATGCGCCAGCGCCAGCCCGGTCGCATGCAGCAGCAGCCGCGGCGCGCGCGAGCGCGCCTCCGCGTCCGCATAGAGCGCGTCGCCGAGGATGGGATGGCCGATGGCCTGCAGATGGACGCGCAGCTGGTGCGAGCGGCCGGTGAGCGGCGCGAGCGCCACGCGCGTGCTGTCGGCGTCCGCCGCGAGCACCTCCCACTGCGTCGTGCTCGGCTTGCCGTGTTCCGTGTCGACCTTCTGCAAGGGCCGGTTCGGCCAGTCGGCCGCCAGCGGCAGGTCGATCACGCCCTGCGCGCCGGGCGCGCCGAGGACGCCCGCGACGATGGCCTCGTAGCGCTTGTCCACGCGGCGCTCGGCGAAGGCGCGGCCCAGCACCCGCTGGACGTGGAGGCCGCGGCCCATGAGGAACAGGCCCGAGGTCGCCATGTCGAGCCGGTGCACCACCAGCGCATCCGGCCACAGCGCCTGCGCCCGCGCCGACAGGCAGTCCTGCTTGTCCTCGCCGCGTCCGGGCACGGCCAGCAGGCCGGCCGGCTTGTCCAGCACCACAATGTGCTCGTCCACGAACACCAGCCCTTCCGATAATTCCCCCATGACCGCGCTCGCCTCCTTCCTTCCGCTGTCGCTGCAGACGGTGCTGCTGCTGGCCGCCTCCAACGTCTTCATGACCTTCGCCTGGTACGGCCACCTGAAGAACCTGGCCACCGCGCCCTGGTACATCGCGGCGCTGGTCAGCTGGGGCATCGCGCTGGCCGAGTACCTGCTGCAGGTGCCGGCCAACCGCATTGGCTTCCAGCAGGCCGGCCTCAGCGTCGGGCAGCTCAAGATCATGCAGGAAGTGATCACGCTGTCCGTGTTCGTGCCCTTCTCGGTGTTCTACCTCAAGGACCCGCTGAAGCTCGACTACCTCTGGGCCGCGCTGTGCATGGTGGGCGCCGTGTATTTCATATTCCGCAACGCCTGACCCGCCGGCGGCGGCAGGTACACTCGCCCGCGACTCCCGCAGAAAAGAACCGACCTCTCTCCCCATGCTCTTCAAGAAACTGCTGCCGAAGGAAGGAAATTTCTTCGAACTGTTCAACCAGCACGCCGAGCGCATGGTGGCCGGGGCGCGCGCCTTCTCGAAGCTGGTGGACAACTACGCCGACGTCCACCTGCGCGAGCAGTACACGCGCGAGGTCGACGAGGCCGAACGCGCGGCCGACCGCGTGACGCACGACGTCAACCGCCTGATCCACTCCACCTTCATCACGCCGATCGACCGCGAGCAGATCCACACGCTGATCAACACGATGGACGACGTGGCCGACCTGATCCAGGACTCGGCGGAGACCATGACGCTGTACGACGTGCGGCACATGACGGAGGAGATCCGCCGCCTGACAGACCTGAGCGTGCGCTGCTGCGAGCGCGTGAAGGAGGCCGTCGAACTGCTCGGGCGCCTGTCCGACCCGGCCGGCGCCGGCGGCGCGCTGAAGGCCTGCGAGGAGATCGACAAGCTCGAATCCGACGCCGACCGCGTGATGCGCTCCGCCCTCAGCAAGCTGTTCCGCGAGGAGCCGGACGTGCGCGAGGTGCTCAAGCTCAAGGCGATCTACGAGCTGCTGGAGACCGTCACCGACAAGTGCGAGGACGTCGCCAACGTCGTCGAGGGCATCGTCCTCGAGAACTCCTGAGGCCCGCGGCATGGAAGTGACGCAGGCGGCCTTGTGGGTCGTGGTCATGCTGGTGGCGGTCGCGCTGCTGTTCGACTTCATGAACGGCTTCCACGACGCGGCGAACTCCATCGCCACCGTCGTCTCCACGGGCGTGCTGAAGCCGACGCAGGCGGTGGTGTTCGCGGCGACCTTCAACATGATCGCCATCTTCATCTTCCACCTGAGCGTGGCGGCGACGGTGGGCAAGGGCATCGTGGAGCCCGGCATCGTGGACACGCACGTGGTGTTCGGCGCCCTCGTGGGCGCGATCACCTGGAACGTGATCACCTGGTGGTACGGCATCCCGAGCAGCTCCTCGCACGCGCTGATCGGCGGCATCGTCGGCGCCGTGATCGCCAAGTCGGGCGCCGGCGCGCTGGTCGCCAGCGGGATCTGGAAGACGGTGATCTTCATCTTCGTCTCCCCGGCGCTGGGCTTCATCCTCGGCTCGCTGATGATGGTGGTCGTGGCCAACCTGTTCCGCTCGGTGCGGCCTTCGCGGGTGGACAAGTGGTTCCGCCGGCTGCAGCTGGTCTCCGCCGGCGCCTACAGCCTGGGGCACGGCGGCAACGACGCGCAGAAGACCATCGGCATCATCTGGATGCTGCTGATCGCCACCGGCCACGTGGCGGCTTCCGAGACGGCCCCGCCGGCTTGGGTGGTGATCTGCTGCTACCTGGCGATCGCGATGGGCACCATGTTCGGCGGCTGGCGCATCGTCAAGACCATGGGCCAGAAGATCACCAAGCTCAAGCCCGTGGGCGGCTTCTGCGCCGAGACCGGCGGGGCGATGACGCTGTTCATCGCCACGGCGCTGGGCATCCCGGTCTCGACCACCCACACCATCACCGGCGCGATCGTCGGCGTGGGCTCCACGCAGCGCATGAGTGCCGTGCGCTGGGGCGTCGCCGGCAACATCGTCTGGGCCTGGATCTTCACGATCCCCGCCAGCGCCTTCGTCGCCGCGATCGCGTACTGGATCAGCCTGCAGGTTTTTTGAACGGCCGAACAGCCAACAGCCGGACGCAGAGGTCGCAAAGGTTACGCAAAGGTCGCAAAAGAACAGCCTTTGAAGAAAAAATCAAAAAATTCTTCAGGGCTTTTTTTGCGACCTTTGCGTACTTTCGCGACCTTTGCGTCCGGTAGTCCGCCTTAGAGACTCATCTCCCGCCCCTCGAGCACCTGCCGCTCGAAGTAGCCCTGGAAGCTCATGGCGATGCTGGTCATGAGGACCGCGGCGCCGATCATCAGGGACAGCGCGATCGCCCAGACCGTCGCCCATTGGGTGCGGCCGGCGGGGGCTTCGGGTTCGGCTTGCGGGTTGTAGCGGGCGTTCCATTCCTGCGGCTTCTTCAGGCCGTAGACGATGGCGGTGAGGCAGCAGCCGGCGAAGGTGAAGCCCAGCACGGGGATCAGCACCCAGCTGATGGCGTCGTCCTGTCCCAGGTTCCACATGCGCAGCACGCCGTAGATGCCCGCGAGGGTGGGCACGGGCAGCAGCCAGGCGAGCCAGTCGCCGGCGCCGTGCAGGTAGAAGCGGTGCGCGCCGAAGGGGCCGCCCAGGAAGGCGAGCCAGGCGGCGAGGGTCTTGCTTTTCATTTCGCGACGGGCTCCGGCGCGGTGCGGTTGCCCTGGCCGAGCGATTTCTCCATGAGGACGATGTCCAGCCAGCGGTCGAACTTCCAGCCGCAGGACTCGATGGTGCCGACGTGGCGGAAGCCCACGGCGCGGTGCACGCCGATCGAGCGCGCGTTGCCCGAGTCGCCGATGACGGCGATCAGCTTGCGGATGCCCGCGGCCTCGGCCTGCTTCGCGAGCTCGGTCAGCAGCTTGTTGCCGATGCGCTGGCCGGCCGCGTCGGGGTCGAGGTAGATCGAGTCCTCGGCCGAGAAGCGGTACGCGGGCCGCGGCTTGAACCACTGGCAGTAGGCGAAGCCCAGCACGCGGCCGTCCTGCTCCGCCACGAGGTAGGGCAGGCCCTTGGCGAGCACGTCGGCACGGCGGGCCGCCATGTCCGCCTCGGTGGGCGGGGTGGTCTCGAAGGTGCCGGTGCCGTGGGTCACGTGGTGGGCGTAGATCGCCGTGATGGCCGGGACGTCGGCGTCGGTGCTCGGGCGCAGGGACAGCATGGTGCAGAGGGAAGTTATAATCGCGGGCTTTTCGGCGTGTCGCTGGCCGGGTGGCCAGTCGCGTGTCTCAACGCCGGAAGAACATCGGCGGCTCCTGGGGAGCTGCCTCATCCACCCGAAGGATAAATCATGGTCGTCATTCGACTCTCCCGCGGCGGCGCGAAAGCCCGTCCGTTCTACAACATCGTCGTCGCCGACAAGCGCGTGCGCCGCGACGGCCGCTTCATCGAGCGCCTGGGCTTCTACAACCCGACGGCCAAGGAAGGTGAAGAGAAGCTGCGCGTGGCCCAGGATCGCCTGAGCTACTGGCGCGGCGTCGGCGCGCAGGCGTCGCCCACCGTCGAACGCATCCTGAAGCAGGCCGGCACGCAAGCCGCCCCGGCCGCGGCCGCCTGATCCCGTGATGGCCGCGCCCGGCCGTCCGGCAGCGCCCGCGCTGCCACCGGACATCGAAGCGGCGGAACTCCCCGCCGACGCCATCGAGGTCGGGCGCATCCAGGATGCCTGGGGCATCCAGGGCTGGTTCAAGGTCCTGCCCCACAGCGCCGACCCCCAGGCGCTTTTTTCTTCCCGCCGCTGGTTCCTGCAGCCGCCCGAGAAAGGCCCGCAAGCCTTCCGCGGGACGGTGCTGCTGCGCGTGCGCGAGGCGAAGGAGCATTCCGACGCCGTCGTGGCGCGTGCCGACGGCGTGGCCGACCGCAATGCCGCCGAGGCGCTCAAGGGCGCCCGCATCTTCGTGCCGCGCTCCTCCTTCCCCACGGCGGGCGAGGACGAGTACTACTGGGTCGACCTGCTGGGGCTGGACGTCGTCAACCGCGAAGGCGTGCACCTGGGCCGCGTCAAGGACCTGATGTCCACCGGCCCGCAGACCGTGCTGGTGCTGGAATACGAGCAGGACGGCAAGGCGCTCGAGCGCATGCTGCCCTTCGTCTCGGCCTACGTGGACGGCGTGGACCTCCAGGGCCGCCGCATCACGGTCGACTGGCAGCCGGACTACTGAAGCCATGCGCTTCGACGTGGTCACGCTGTTTCCCGAACTCTTCGCGCCCTTCCTGGCCGCGGGCGTGACGCGCCGCGCCTACGAGACCAGGCAGGTCGACGTGCGCCTGTGGAACCTGCGCGATTTCGCCGAGGGCAACTACCGCCGCGTGGACGACCGGCCCTTCGGCGGCGGCCCCGGCATGGTGATGCTGGCCGAGCCGCTGGCGCGCTGCCTGGCCGCAGTGAAGGCGGACCGCGCCGAAGCCGCGCCCGTCGTCCTGTTCTCGCCGGTCGGCGAGCGGCTGGACCATGCGGGCGTCGCGCGCTGGTCGGCCAGCGCGGGCGCCATCCTGGTCTGCGGCCGCTACGAGGGCGTGGACCAGCGCTTCATCGACGCCCACGTCGACGTGCAGCTGAGCCTGGGCGACTTCGTGCTGTCCGGCGGCGAGATCGCCGCGATGGCGCTGCTGGATGCGGTGGCGCGCCTGCAGCCGGGGGTGCTGAACGACGCCGGCAGCCACCAGGAGGACAGCTTCAACCCGGCCCTCGACGGCCTGCTGGACTGCCCGCACTACACCCGGCCGGAGGAATGGGAAGGCCGCAAGGCGCCCGAGGAACTGCTCTCCGGCCACCACGCCCGCATCGAGGCCTGGCGGCGCCAGCAGCGCCTGGCGCTGACGGCGCGGCACCGCCCGGACCTGCTGGCCGCCGCCCGCGCCGCCGGCCGCCTGACCCGCGCGGACGAGGAATTCCTCGCCACGCTATAATCTGCGGCTTTCCGATCCTCTGCCCGGCCGTCCAGCCGCAGCCCGCCCAGGGTGCCAACGGACCTTCAGCGTAGCGCGGGCACGATCCCAGAGGTAGCAATGAACCTGATCCAGACCCTCGAGCAAGAGGAAATCGCCCGCCTGGGCAAGGACATCCCCGAGTTCGCCCCCGGCGACACGGTGATCGTTTCCGTCAACGTCGTCGAAGGCAGCCGCCGCCGCGCGCAGGCCTACGAAGGCGTGGTCATCGCCAAGCGCAACCGCGGCCTGAACAGCGCGTTCACCGTGCGCAAGATCTCCAGCGGCGAAGGCGTCGAGCGGACCTTCCAGACCTACAGCCCCCTGATCGCCAAGATCGAGGTCAAGCGCCGCGGCGACGTGCGCCGCGCCAAGCTGTACTACCTGCGCGAGCGCAGCGGCAAGTCGGCCCGCATCAAGGAAAAGCTGGCCCGCTCCCAGAAGACGACGGCGGACACCGCCGCCGAATAAGCGGGAGCCGCTCCCGGACCAAGCCGCCGCCGGCCACCAGCTCGCGGCGGCTTTTCCATTCCGCCATGCCGATCGACCCGTCCGCCACCATCCCGCCCGACACGCCGCTGTCGAAGCTGCCGAACTTCGATCCGCGCCTCGCGCCCGTGGTCGGCGTGGACACGGGGCTGCCGCCCGTGGCGCCGGCGCGGCTCTCGCCCGAGGCGCTGCGGCTGCGCTTCGCGCAACCGCCGGCGTGGGAGCCCGAAGTGCGCGGCGAGCGCCGCTTCACCGACCGCCAGCCGGCGCAGGCCTCGGTGCTGGTGCCCATCGTGATGCGCGAGCGGCCCTCGGTGCTGCTGACCGAGCGCACGGCGCACCTGACCACGCACCAGGGCCAGGTGGCCTTTCCCGGCGGCAAGCGCGACGCGACCGACCCGGACGCGACGCACACCGCGCTGCGCGAGGCGCAGGAGGAGATCGGCCTCGACCGCTCCATGGCCGAAGTGATCGGCCAGATGCCCACCTACACCACGGGCACCATGTTCATCATCACGCCCGTGATCGCGCTGGTGCGGCCGGACTTCCACCTCGCGCTCAACCCCTACGAGGTGGCCGACGCCTTCGAGGTGCCGCTGGACTTCCTGATGGACCCGTCGCACCACCGCCGCCACGCCATCGAGCTGAGCGGCGTGCGCCGCGAGTGGTTCTCCATGCCCTACGCCGACGCGCGCAAGGAACGCTTCATCTGGGGCGCGACGGCGGCGATGCTGCGCAACTTCTACCGCTTCCTCGCGGCCTGAGCTCCGCCGAAGGGAGGAGGGGAGGCGTCGTTATCATCGCGCCATGTCTTTCTTCGCGATCCTGTTCGCGCTGTTGATCGAGCAGGTGCGTCCGCTGGGCGCGCACAACCCGATCCATTCGGCGCTGCGGGTGTGGGCGCGCTGGGTGAGCCGCAACTTCGACGCCGGCCGGCCGGTGCACGGCTGGGTGGCCTGGGTGCTGGCGGTGATCGTGCCGGCGGCGGCGGCGACGGCCATCCACTGGCTGCTCGTCGCCTTCGTCGGCTGGCCCGCGGGCATGGTGTGGGGCGTGATCGTGCTGTACGTGACGCTGGGCTTCCGCCAGTTCAGCCACCACTTCACGGCGATCCGCGATGCGCTGGAGGCCGGCGACGAGATCCGCGCGCGCCAGGCGCTGGCGCTGTGGCAGCGCGTGGACGCGAGCGAGCTGCCGCGCAGCGAGATCGTGCGCCACGTGATCGAGTTCTCCGTGCTGGCCGCGCACCGCCACGTGTTCGGCGTGCTGGCCTGGTTCTCCGTGCTCGCGGCCTTCGGCCTGGGGCCGGCGGGGGCCGTGCTCTATCGCATGGCCGAATTCGTGGCGCGCTACTGGCGCCACCGCAGCCGCACGCAGGTGCAGCCGGCGAGCGAAGCGCTGCAGTCGGCCGCGGCGGGGGCCTGGACGGCGGTGGACTGGCTGCCGGCGCGCTTCACGGCCGTCGGCTTCGCGGTGGTGGGCAGCTTCGAGGAGGCGATCGACTGCTGGCGCAACTACGCGCAGCGCTTCCCGAACGACAACGACGGCGTGATCCTCGCGGCGACCTCGGGCGCCGTGAACGTGCGCCTGGGCGGCGAGGCGCTCAAGCCGGTGTTCGCGCCGGACGGCTCGACCTTCCAGGCCGCGGGCGTGGGCGGGGAAGCGCCCGCGGACACGGCCAGCACGCCGGGGCGCGAGGCCGAGATCGCGCACCTGCGCAGCATCGTGGGGCTGGTGTGGCGCTCGGTGGTGTTGTGGATGGTGCTGCTGGCGCTGCTGACGCTCGCGCGCTTGCTGGGTTAGCTGGGGTTCGCTGCGCTCACCGCCAGCCTACGAGTGCGGTCGGGTGGCGGCCTTCGTAGGCTGGTGGTGAGCGCAGCGAACCCCAGCAATCACGCCATCGAAGGCGCGCGCTGCATCGCCGAGCGCGTCCAGCGCACAATGTCCGCCGCCCCCATCGCCCCCGCCTGCCGGGCCACCTCGCGGCCGCCGACGAACAGCGCGAGCGTCGGGATGCTACGGATGTTCAGGCGCGCGCCGACGCCCTGCGCTTCGTCCGTGTTCACCTTCACGACCTGCACGCGCGGCTCCAGCTCCGCGGCCGCCTGTTCGAACGCGGGCGCCATCATGCGGCAGGGGCCGCACCAGGGCGCCCAGAAATCCACCAGCACGGGCAGCTGGCTGCGGGCGATGTGGCGCTCGAAGTCGGTCGCGTCGAGGTTCACCGGGTGGCCGGTGAACAGGGGCTGGTGGCAACTGCCGCAATCCGGCTCGTGGTCCAGGTCTTCCGACCGGACCCGGTTGGTGGTGTGGCAATGCGGACAGACGACATGCAGCTGGCTCATGGGTGGAAACGCGCCTCCTTCCCACGCAGATGCGGCCACGCGCGGCGCCTGCAAGAGCCTAGTAGCGCCGGTGGGAAAGTTCCTCGAAGAGCGTCCGGTAGATCCGGTAACGGCTGGGCTCGATGCGGTCCGGCGGCGCGCCGGGCTGCTCCGCCACGGCCGCGATGACGCCACAGCCGGGCTCGTGGAGATGCGTGCAGTTGTAGAAGCGGCACTCGGCCACGTGGGGCTTCAGGTCCGGCATCAGCGCGGGGAGCTGCATGGGCTCGATGTGGTACAGGCCGAACTCCTGGAAGCCGGGCGAGTCGATCAGCGCCGTCTGCTTCTCCGCATCGACCCAGTACCAGGTGGTCGCCGTGGTCGTGTGCTTGCCCGAGTTCAGCGCCTGCGAGATCTCGCCCGTGAGCGCCTGCGCCTGTGGCACCAGCAGGTTGACGAGCGTGCTCTTGCCCGCGCCCGAGGGCCCCAGCACCAGCGTCGTCTTGCCGCGCAGGTGGCGCAGCAGGTGTTCGCGGTCGGTGTCCTGGGACAGCCGCAGCGACAGCGGTAGCACGCCGTAGCCCATGTGCTGGTAGGGCCGCAGCCGCGCCCAAGCGCGCTCGAAGGGCTCGACCAGGTCGCTCTTGTTCAGCGCGACGAGGGGCGTGATGTGCTGCGCCTCGGCGGCGACCAGCGCGCGCGCGAGCTGCATCTCCGAGAACTCCGGCTCGGCCGCGATCAGCACCAGCACCTGGTCGAGGTTGGCGGCGAAGGACTTGGTGCGGATCTCGTCGCGCCGGTAGAACAGGTTGCGCCGCGGCTGCACGGCATCGATCACGCCCTCGTCGCCGCTGGGCTGCCACTGCACGCGGTCGCCCACCACCGCCTCGTTCTTCTTGCCGCGCCAATGGCACAGGCGCCGCGTGCCGTCGGCGGACTCCACGAGGCAGTGCCGCCCGTGGCTGGCCACCACCAGCCCGTTTCCGGCGAGCTCAGCCAAGCGCGGCCATCCTCATGCCAGCAGGGCGTCGCAGCGGGCGGCGCATTCGAAGTCGGCGTCCGAGATGCCCTGCAGCGAATGCGTGCTGAAGCGCACCACGCAACGGTTGTAGTGCACCGACAGGTCGGGGTGGTGGTCCGCCGCGTTCGCGATGAAGGCGAGCGCGTTCACGAAGGCGATCGTCCGGTAGTAGTCGGGGAAGCTGTAGCTCTTCTCGATGGCGACATCCGGCCCGTCGCCCGAGAGCTTCCAGCCGGGCAGGTCCGCCAGGCGCTTGACGATCTCCGTGGGCGTGAGGGCCCGCCTCGGCTGGCTCATGCGGCCGCTCCCAGGCGCGCCAGCCGCTCCGACGCCGGCGGGTGCGAGTAGTAGAACTTGACGAAGACGGGATCGGGCGTGAGCGTCGAGGCGTTGTCCTCGTAGAGCTTCAGCAGCGCGTTGCCCAGCTCCTGGCCGCTGGTCTGCGCCGCGGCGAAGGCATCGGCCTCGAACTCGTGCTTGCGCGAGAACTGCGCCATGAGCGGCGAGATGAAGTAGGTGAACACGGGCACCGCCAGCATGAACAGCAGCAGCGCCAGCGCGTCGTTCGGCGCGTCCAGGTTGGGACGCACGCCCAGGCCGGTGTAGAACCAGACGCGGCTCGCCAGCCAGCCGAGCAGGGCGAAGCCCGCGAAGCTCAGCGCGAACAGGGCGACCACGCGCTTGACGATGTGCTTGTGCTTGAAGTGGCCCAGCTCGTGCGCCAGCACCGCGTCCACCTCGGCCGGCGACAGCTTGGCCAGCAGCGTGTCGTAGAACACCACGCGCTTGGCGGCGCCGAAGCCGGTGAAGTAGGCGTTGCCGTGGGCGCTGCGCTTGCTGCCGTCCATCACGAACAGGCCCTTGGCCGCGAAGCCGCAGCGCTGCATCAGGGCCGTCACGCGGGCCTTCAGCGTCTCGTCCTCCAGCGGCTGGAACTTGTTGAACAGCGGCGCGATGAAGGTCGGATAGACCACCAGCAGCAGGAGGTTGAAGGCCATCCACACGGCCCAGGCCCACAGCCACCACCAGGGACCGGCCGCGCCCATCAGCCAGAGGATCAGCGCCGCGATCGGCAGGCCGATCACGGCCCCGAGCAGCGCCGCCTTGGCGAGGTCGGCCAGCCAGAGCTTCCAGGTGATCTTGTTGAAGCCGAAGCGCTCCTCCACCACGAAAGTCTGGTACAGCGAGAAGGGCAGTTCCAGCAGGCCTCCGATCACGGCGAAGGCGGCGAGCAGGGCGAGTTGCTGGATCATGCCGGTGCCGAGAGCGTGCACCAGCGCCTGGTTCAGCGCATCGAGACCGCCCAGCAGCGTCCAGGCGAGGAGGACGGCCGCGCCGAAGGCGGTCTCCAGCAGGCCCACGCGTCCCTTCGCCACCGTGTAGTCGGCGGCCTTCTGGTGCGCGGCCAGCGACACGGTGCCGGCGAAGGGCGCGGGCACGGCGTCGCGGTGGCGGGCGACGTGGCGCATCTGGCGCGTCGCCAGCCAGAACTTCACGACGAGGCCCGCCACGAGAAAGGCAGCGAAGGCCAGCGTCAATGCGGAGGAGGGATCCATGCTGGAATCTTAGGGCATCGGCGACAATGGACGGATGGCAGAACCCACCCCGTCCACCGCCGCCACGCTGGCGAAAAGCGACCAGAACCTCGTCTGGCTCGACTGTGAAATGACCGGCCTGGACCCGGAGCGGGACCGGATCATCGAGATCGCGGTGGTGGTCACCGGCCCCGACCTGCAGCCGCGCATCGAAGGGCCGGCGATCGCCATCCACCAGAGCGATGCGCAGCTGGACCTGATGGATTCCTGGAACAAGAACACGCACGGCAAGAGCGGCCTGACCGACAAGGTGCGCGCCTCCACCGTCACCGAGGCCGAGGCGGAGCGCCAGGTGCTGGAATTCATCAGCCGCTACGTGCCCAAGCAGGGCAGTCCCATGTGCGGCAACAGCATCGGCCAGGACCGCCGTTTCCTGGTGAAGTACATGCCCACGCTGGAAGCCTGGTTCCACTACCGCAACCTCGACGTGAGCACGTTGAAGGAGCTGGCGCGGCGCTGGCGGCCGGACGTCTGCAGCGCCTTCAAGAAGCGGCAGCTGCACACCGCGCTGGCCGACGTGCACGAGTCCATCGACGAGCTTGCGCACTATCGCGAGCACTTCCTGCGGCTCGCGTGAGACCGAGGGGATGCGGGAAAACCCGAAACCTGCGATAATCGCAGGCTTGCTGCTTCAGGGCAGCTGAATCGCGCATCTGCCTTCTCGCACCGGGCCGCTCCGCCAGAGCATGGAAGCCCGCAGGCCACACGGCCTGTCGTCGTTGGAATGGTTGATGTTCTCCAACCATTTCGATGACGGCGCACCCGCCCGGGTGACGCCGCGTGGACTTTCATGACCGAACAAGACATCACGCTGGCGCCGGCCCAGCAGGACACCTCCATGCCCAATGGCTTCGCCGTGCTGGGCCTCGCCCCCGAACTGCTGGCCGCGGTGGCCGACCTGGGCTTCACCCAGCCGACCGCCGTGCAGCAGCAGGCCATCGGCCGCGCCATGGCGCAGGCCGGCGCGGGCGCCACCTTCAACGACCTGATGGTCTCCAGCCAGACGGGCAGCGGCAAGACCGCCGCCTTCCTGCTGCCGGTGCTGCACACGCTGATCCAGCAGAAGGCCGACGCCGCCGCGGCCGAACAGCAGGCCCGCGCCGACGCGCTGGCCCGGGGCGAGACGCCGGCGCCGCGCGCCGCGCGCAAGAACCCGCTGAACGCGCGCCACTTCAAGCCCGCCGTGCCCGGCGCGCTGGTGCTGTGCCCCACGCGCGAGCTCGCGCAGCAGGTGGCGCACGACGCCATCGACCTGGTGAAGCACACGCGCGGCCTGCGCGTCGCCAACGTGGTGGGCGGCATGCCCTACCAGATGCAGATCGCCCGCCTGCAGAACGCCGACCTCGTCGTCGCGACGCCGGGCCGCCTGCTGGACCTGCAGCGCTCGGGCCAGATCAAGCTGGACCAGGTGCAGTTCCTCGTCGTCGACGAGGCCGACCGCATGCTGGACCTCGGCTTCGCCGAGGACCTGGAGGCGGTGCACCAGCTCACGGCCAACCGGCGCCAGACCATGATGTTCAGCGCCACCTTCGCGCCGCGCATCCAGCAGCTCGCCACCCGCGTCATGCGCGCGCCGCAGCGCATCCAGGTGGATTCGCCGCAGGAGAAGCACGCGAACATCAAGCAGGTGCTGTACTGGGCCGACCACCCGCAGCACAAGCGCCAGCTGCTGGACCACTGGCTGCGTGACAAGAGCATCGACCAGGCGATCGTGTTCGCGAGCACCCAGATCGAGTGCGACGGCCTCGCCGCCGACCTGCAGCAGGAAGGCTTCAGCGCCGTGGCGCTGCACGGCGCCCTGTCGCAGGGCTTGCGCAACCGGCGCCTGATGGCGCTGCGGCGCGGCCAGGTGCAGATCCTGGTGGCGACGGACGTGGCCGCGCGCGGCATCGACGTGCCCACGATCACGCACGTGTTCAACTTCGGCCTGCCGATGAAGAGCGAGGACTACACGCACCGCATCGGCCGCACCGGCCGCGCGGGACGCGACGGCCTGGCCGTCACCTTCGCCGAGTTCCGCGACCGCCGCAAGATCGGCGACATCGAGCACTACAGCAAGCAGCGCTTCCAGGCGGAAGTGATCCCGGGCCTGGAGCCGAAGCAGCGCTTCGCCCCGCCGCCGGCCCGCGCCGGCTTCGGCGGCAAGCCGGGCCGCCCCGGCGAGCGCCGCCACGCCAGCGGAGACCGCAACGGCTTCGGCAAGCACACGGGCTTCGGCGCGAAGTCCTTCGGCCCCCGCGACGACCGCGGCGGCCGGCGCGAGGGCGGCTTCGGCGGCCAGCGCGATCGCGGCTTCGACGGCCGGACGCGCTGACCGTCATCCCCGCGTGAGGAGCGCAGCGTACGTGGGGACCCAGGGGTTTGAAGAGAGCGGCCAGTGGCCGCTCTTTTTTTTTTTGGCGAGGCAATACAAAACTACCGGACGCAAAAGTCGCGAAGGTTTCGCAAAAGTCGCAAAGGATTTCCTTTGTTCAAAGGCTGTTCTTTTGCGATCTTTGCGCAATCTTTGCGACTTTTGCGTCCGGAAGTCCGGAAGTCCGGAAGTCCGGAAGTCCGGAAGTCCCGTGAGCTACGCGATCGCCGCGCGCCCCGTCTGCGGCCACCTGCGCTTCACCACCAGCCAGGCCACCAGCCCCACGCCCATCATCAGCAGCGACGCCACCGCCAGCTGGCGCGTCGAGTCCATCACCAGCGGCGCGATGACGCCGGCGACGATGCCGTTGGCCGTGGAGCCGATGAAGGCCTGCAGCGACGAGGCCATGCCGCGCCGCTCGGGATAGAGGTCCAGCACCAGGAGCGTGACCACCGGCACCATCAGCGCCCAGCCGAAGGCGAACACCGCGATCGGGACCAGCGCCCAGGCGGCGCGCGCCGGGAACAGGAAATTCGCCGCCACGTTGGCGATCGACACCGAGAACATCACGAGGAAGCCCCAGCGGATCTGCAGCTTGGGCGGGATGCGGCCCGCCAGCCGCCCGCTCGCGAACGAGCCGGCCATGATGCCGCTGATGGTGAGGATGAAGAACCAGAAAAACTCGGTGGGCGCCAGGTGCAGGTGCTGCCCCAGGAAGGCCGGCGCGGACAGCACGTAGAGGAACATGCCGTTGAAGGGGATGCCGCTCGCCAGCGCCAGCAGCAGGAACTGCGGGCTCGATCCCAGCTGCCAGTAGCCGCGCATCAGGTTGCGCACGTTGAAGGGCTGGCGATGCGTCACGTGCAGCGTCTCCGGCAGCAGCTTCCAGTTGGCGATCCACAGCGCCACGCCCACGGCGGTGAGGAACCAGAAGATGCTGTGCCAGCCGGCGTGCACGAACAGCCAGCCGCCCACGATGGGCGCGACCGCCGGCGCGACGCCGAAGTAGATGGTCACCTGGCTCATGACCTTCTGCGCCTGGTCGGGCGGGAACATGTCGCGGATCACGGCGCGCGACACGACGATGCCGGCGCCGGTGGACAGCCCCTGCAGCGCGCGGAAGAACACCAGCTGCCCGATGTTCTGCGCCAGCGCGCAGCCGATGGAGGCGACGGTGAAGACGGCGATGCCCCACAGCACCACCGGCCGGCGGCCGAAGCTGTCCGACAGCGCGCCGTGCAGCAGGTTCATGAAGGCGAAGCCGAACAGGTAGGCCGACAGCGTCTGCTGCATCTGCACGGGCGTGGCGCCGATCGCCTGCGCGATGCCGGAGAAGGCCGGGATGTAGGTGTCGATGGAGAAGGGCCCCAGCATGCCCAGGAGGGCGAGCAGGGCGGCGAGCGCCCAGCGCGGGGCGGTCCAGATCTGTTGGGCTTGGGGATTCATGCGGAAGCGGGCGAACGTGCGGTTGTACCAAACCTCACGCCCGCGCGCTGCCGCCGGGGCCGGTCAGGCGCGCGTCAGCATCTCCGGCGTCACCAGCACCACGCCGGTGTCGCTGCGATGGAAGCGCCGGGCGTCCTCCTCGGCGTCCTCGCCGATCACCGTGCCTTCCGGGAGCACGCAGCCGCGGTCGATCACCACCTTCGTCAGGCGCGAGCCGCGGCCGATCACCGTGTCGGGCATGATCACCGCCTCGTGGATGGTGCAGCAGGCGTCCACCTTCACGTTGGAGAACAGCACCGCGCGGCGGATGTTGGATCCCACCACGACGCAGCCGCCGGAGATCAGCACGTTGGAGGTCTCGCCGTTCAGCCCGCGCTCGTCGGGAACGAACTTCGCCGGCGGCAGCTGCTCCTGGTAGGTCCAGACGGGCCAGGCGCGGTCGTAGAGATTGAGCTCGGGCACGTCGGTGGTCAGGTCCAGGTTGGCGGCCCAGAACGCGTCCACCGTGCCGACGTCGCGCCAGTAGGGGCGCTGCCGGTTGGTCGCGGGAATGCTCGACAGGTTGAGCGGGTGCGCGAGCGCGCCGCCGTCCTTCACGATGCGCGGGATCAGGTTCTTGCCGAAGTCGTGCTCGGAGTTCTCGTCGGCCCCGTCCTGCTCCAGCAACTGGTACAGGTACTCGGCGCCGAACACGTAGATGCCCATGCTGCCCAGGGCCTTGTCGGGCTTGCCGGGGATGGCGGGCGGGTCCTTGGGCTTTTCCAGGAAGGCGGTGATGCGCCGGTCGGCGTCGACGTGCATCACGCCCAGCGCCGTGGCTTCCATGCGCGGCACCTCGATGCATCCGACCGTGCACTTGGCGCCGCTTTCCACGTGGTCCAGCAGCATCAGGGAGTAGTCCTGCTTGTAGATGTGGTCGCCGGCCAGCACCAGGATGTACTCCGGCCCGTAGGCGCGCAGGATGTCGATGTTCTGCGTGATGGCGTCGGCCGTGCCGCGGTACCAGAAGGCTTCGTCCATGCGCTGCTGCGCCGGCAGCAGGTCGATGAACTCGTTCTGCTCGCCGCGCAGGAAGTTCCAGCCGCGCTGCAGGTGCCTCAGCAGCGAATGCGACTTGTACTGGGTGAGCACGCCGATGCGGCGGATGCCCGAGTTGATGCAGTTGGAGAGGGCGAAATCGATGATGCGGAACTTGCCGCCAAAATAAACCGCCGGCTTGGCCCGGCGGTCGGTGAGCTCCATGAGCCGCGAACCGCGGCCGCCGGCGAGCACCAGCGCGATCGTGCGCTTGGGCAGTTCGCGCCCGAGGATCATCCGTTCCATCGCCGCGTCGCGTCCTTCACCTTCGACCGCTTCCAGAATGCTCAGGTTTTCCTTCATGGCCGTGATCCCCCTGTAAGCCCGACGTCACTGTCGGTCCAAGGCGCGAACGGCCATGTAGGACGCAGCCGCCTTTCCGCGACGAGCGGCAGGCAGCCGGGCGCCGCATCAGGCGGCGGTGTGCGTGCGGCGCCGGTCGCGGGACGGATGCCGCCCCGTGCGCTTCTCGACCAGGGCGGAAACGCCGAGCAGTGCGGCGCAGGCGCCCAGGACGAGGATGAAGGTATTCAGGATCTCGATCATGTTCGTTGGGATGGCGGGCGCGCGCCGCGTTCGTAGGACGGCGCCGCAAGCGGACGAAAGGCCGCGCCGGCCGCGGCCCCGCGGTGGCCCGGCGCGGCTAGCATCCGCCCTCCAAGGAGACCGCCATGCACGCCGCCAACCGACTGGGCCTCGTGTTCCTGCTGCTGATCGCCTGCTTCCTGGCGCTGGTGGGCTACGCCGCCGCCAGCCTGGTGCTGGCCGGCGAGCGGCTGCTGGCGGCGGCGGTCGCGCTGGCGGGGCTGGCCGGCGTGGTCGGCGGCGTGCTGGTGTGGCTGCTGGCCCGCGAAGAGGGCGACGTGCAGGAGCCGGCGGAGGTCGCTCCCCCGGCGCAGCCGCGGCCCCAGGCGCTGCCGCAGCTCGCGCGCGCGCCGTTGCGGGTGCAGACCATGCCGGTCGCCAACCTGCCGCCGGCCTACCTGGCGGCCGTCATGAAGGGCGCCCACGCGCGGCTGGACGCGCTGAAGGCGCAGGCCGGGCAGCCGGACGCGCGGTAAATAAGTCGCAAGGGCAGGCGCGCATCGCCGCTTGACCGCGGCGCGGCGCTCGCATGCAATGGCCGCTCCCCGGCCCCGCGAGTCCGCCATGCAAGCCTCCCCGTCCCCCACCGCCAGCCGGCTGCAAAGGCTGGCCCGCTACCTGCAGGAAGACCCGCACAACATGGCCCTGCTCGCCGAGGCCTGCGAAGCGGCCATCGGCTGCGGCGAGCATGCGCAGGCGATGGCGTACCTGGCCACCGCGGAACGCATCGCGCCCGCCGCCCCCGAGTGGCGGCTGCGCCGCGCGCACCTGTGCATCGCCACCGGCGAACTGGCGCAGGCCGCCGAGCTGCTGGAGGAACTGCGCGCCGCCTGCGGCCCCGATCCCGCCCTGCTGCACGACCTCGCCCACGTGCGCCTGCTGCAGGGCGACGCGCGCGCCTGCCACGCCTTGCTCCAGCCCTGGATGGATGAGGACGCCGGCGACGCGCGGCGCATGACGCGCGAACAGCGCGAGCTGCTGCAGCTGCCCTGGCTGCGCGCCTGCCACCGCCTGGACCGGCTCGACGAGGGCTGGGCCTGGGTCCAGCGCGAACAGGCGTCCGGCACGCTGGCCCCCGCGGCCGCCGGCGCCGCCAGCCTGATCGCGGCGGACCTCGAACAGTTCGACGCCGCGTTGCCGCTGGCGCAGCAAGCGCTGGCGGCGGACGCCGGCCAGCCCGAGGCCCTGGTCGCAACGGGCTCCATCGCGCTGGTCGCCCGCAACCCGGTCCAGGCGCGCCACCACCTGGAGCAGGCACTGGAACGCAGCCCGGGCGACGCCCGCATCACGGCGCTGCTCGGATTCGCCGGCCTGCTGGCGCGCGACCTGCCGGCGGCGCGCACGCACCTGGAACACGCGGCCCAGGCGCTCCCGGACCACGCGGACACCTGGCAGGCGCTGGGCTGGACGCGGCTGCTGCAGCGCGAGCGCGAAGGGGCGGCGGCGGCGTTCCGCACGGCCATGTCGCTGGAAGAAGGCGCGGCGCCATCGCACGCACGCCTGGGCCTGCAGATCGCCGCCGAGGCGCCGGACGCCGACCTGGATCGGCTGGTGAAGGAAGTGCTCGCGGGCTAGAAGGCTCAGACCTGCAATGGCTTCGCCTGCAGCTCCGGCGCCGGCGGCAGCCCGGTCGCTTGCAGGATCTCCTGCTCCGACAGCGTCTCCTGCTTCAGCAGCGCCTGCACGAGCCCGTCGAGCGAGGAACGGTGCTCGCGCAGCAGGCGCTTGGCTTCCGCGTGGCACTCGTTGATGATGCGGTGCACTTCCGCGTCGATCAGGCTGGCCGTCTCGTCGCTGAAGGGCTTCTCGCCCATGAAGCCGGCGCTGCCGCCCAGGTAGGCGTTCTGCTGCGGCGCCAGCTGCACCATGCCGATGGCGTCGCTCATGCCCCAGCGCGTGACCATGTTGCGGGCCATCTGCGTGGCCTGCTCGATGTCGTTCTCGGCGCCGGTGGTGCGCGTGCCGTACACCACTTCCTCCGCGGCCCGGCCGCCCAGCATGCCGATGATGCGGGCGCGCAGGTATTCCTCGGGATAGTTGTAGCGGTCGGTCTGCGGCCGCTGGTACGTCACGCCCAGCGCCTGGCCGCGCGGCACGATGCTCACGCGGTGCACCGGGTCCGCGCCGGGCACCACCAGGCCCAGGACGGCGTGGCCGCTCTCGTGGTAGGCGATGCGCTCGCGGTCGTCGGGGCCCAGCAGCAGCGGGCGCTCGGGGCCGAGCACGATCTTCTCCAGCGCGTCGAGGAAGTCCTTCTGCTGCACCTCGGCCTCGTTGCGGCGCGCCGCGAGCAGCGCCGCCTCGTTCACCAGGTTCTTCAGGTCCGCGCCGGAGAAGCCCGGGGTGGCCTGCGCCAGTTCCTCCAGGCTCACCGTGGCGCCCAGCGGCACCTTGCGCACGTGCACGCCCAGGATGGCCTGGCGGCCCGCCTTGTCCGGCAGGTTCACCACCACGCGCCGGTCGAAGCGGCCGGGCCGCAGCAGCGCGCGGTCCAGCACGTCGGGCTGGTTGGTGGCGGCCAGCACGATGATCCCTTCGCGGCCGCTGAAGCCGTCCATCTCGGTGAGGATCTGCTGCAGCGTGTGCTCCTGTTCGCTGGCCCCACCGATGGCGACCTGGCCGCGGGCGCGGCCGATCGCGTCGATCTCGTCGATGAAGATGATGGCCGGCGCGTTCTCGCGCGCCTGCTTGAACAGGTCGCGCACGCGCGCGGCGCCCACGCCCACGATCATCTCCACGAATTCGGCGGCGCTCATCGAGAAGAAGGGCACGCCGGCCTCGCCCGCCACCGCCTTCGCGAGCAGCGTCTTGCCGGTGCCGGGCGAGCCGATCAGCAGCACGCCCTTGGGCGCGGTGCCGCCCAGGCGCGTGTACTTCTGCGGCGACTTGAGGAAGTCGACGATCTCCACCAGCTCGTTCTCCGCCTCGTCGATGCCGGCCACGTCGTCGAAGGTGACGCGGTTGGCCGCGTCGTTGTCGTAGCGCTTCGCCTTGCTGCGGCCGATGCCGAAGATGCCGCCCATGCCCATGCCGCCGCCCTGCCGCGCGGCGCGCCGGTACATCCAGACGTAGAAGCCGATGATCAGCAGCGCGGGGCCGAAGCCGAACAGCAGCGTCGCCCAGGCGCTGCCCTGCTGGATCGGCACGGCGCTGATCTCCACGCCGTGGCTGATCAGGAAGGACTCGAGGTCGCGGTCGAAGAACGCGGGCAGCTCGGTGGTGAAGACGGTGGCCGTGCGCGGCGGCGGCAGGCGCGGCAGGCCGCGCGGGTTGGCGCGCGGCGCGGACGCGGCCTGCCCGGGCGCCTGCGCCGGCGCCGGCCAGGTGACGGGCGCGTTGAACAGGCCTTCGATGCTGGTCGCGCGGCTGTAGATCGCGGCGACGTTGCCCTTGCCAACTTCTTCCCGGAACACCGTGTAGGGCACGGTGATGGGCGCGTCGGCCGGCGGGAAGAGGTAGGTGCTCAGCAGGTAGTTGATCAGCAGCACGCCCGCGAACAGCAGCCAGTACTTGCGCGGCGGCAGCGTGGGGCGGGTGGGGCCGGTCGGCTTGGGGGGCGTGGGATTCGGGCCGGGCATGGAGGGGCGCGGTGGAGTGGCCGTCATGATGCCGTGCCCCGGCCTTCCGCGGGGGCGGACGCCGCCTGCCGGGCATGGGCTTCGGCCAGCATCTCGCGCAGCGTGTGCCGCTCATGGATGAGCGCGCGGTACTCGGCGGGCAGCGCCTTCACGGCTTCCTCGGCGCTCACCAGCTCGGCATAGGCACGCTCACGCTCGGCGGCCGGCGCCGCCGTCCCGTCCAGGTCGCGGTACGCCGCCAGGCGGCGGCGCAGGCGGCTCACCGCCGTCTTCGCCTTGCCCTTGGGGCTCAGGAGCGACAGCGCCACGGTGACCACGAGGATGGCGACGATGACCACCAGCGACTGCAGCGTCGTGATCTCCACCACCTTCACCGGCTCGCCGTCGTTGATGATGGGCACGTTGTTCTCGTGCAGGGCGTGCAGCACGAGCTTCAGACCGATGAAGGCGAGGATGGCGGCCAGGCCGTAGGAGAGGTACAGCAGCCGCTCCAGCAGGCCTTCCACCAGGAAGAACAGCTGGCGCAGCCCCAGCAGCGAGAAGGCGGTGGCCGTGAAGACGATGAACACGTCCTGCGTCAGGCCGAAGATCGCGGGGATCGAATCCAGCGCGAACAGCACGTCGGTGAGGCCCAGCGCCACGATCACGAGCACCATGTTGGTCATGCGGCGCCGGCCGTCCTGCACGGTGAACAGCCTGTCGCCGTCGTAGCCGCCGGTGGTGGGAATCAGCTTGCGCGTGATGCGCAGCACGATGCCTTCTTCGTCGTCGCCGCGGCGCCGGTCCTCGGGCTCCAGCATGTGGCCGGCCGTCAGCAGCAGGATCAGGCCGAAGATGTAGAACACCCAGGCGAAGCGCTCGATCAGGGCCGCGCCCAGGAGGATGAAGCCCGTGCGCGCCACCAGCGCGATCACGATGCCGATCAGCAGCGCCTTCTGCTGGTCCTCGCGCGGCACCTTGAAGCTGGACATGATCACCAGGAACACGAACACGTTGTCCACCGACAGCGCCTTCTCGGTGAGGTAGCCGGCGAAGTACTCGGTGCCGAGCTCGGTGCCGCCGATCACGAACACGGCCACGCCGAACAGGACGGCGATGCCCACGTACAGGGCGGACCAGCGCGCCGCCTCGCGCAGCGTGGGCACATGGGCGGTGCGGATGTGGAAGAAGTAGTCGAACAGCAGCAGGGCGACGATCAGGGCGATCGTCAGTTCCCAGACGAGCGGCGCGTGGTGCATGGGGCTCTCCTGCCGTTGGGGCAGCAACAGGAGGGCATCATGCCCAGATGCGACCGGCCCGGGTGGCATCGCTCCTACATCGCCCTGCCGCCGGTCCGATGGGAAACGGAGGCGGCCGGAAGGAGGCTGTCCTCATGCAACACAGCCGGTGGCCGCCGAAGTGGCGAGGGAACTCGACGCGCCGCTGGACATCCTGGTGGTGCGCAAGATCGGCCACCCGATGCACGAGGAATTCGCGATCGGCGCCATCGCGAGCGGCGGCGTCACCGTCATGAACGCGGAGCAGCACGACGCGCTCGGCGAGGTGCGGCGCGAGGACGTCGACCGCATCGTCGCCCGCGAGCAGGCCGAACTGCGGCGGCGCGAAGTCCTGTATCGCGGCAACCACCCCGCCGTGCCGCTGGAGGGACGCGAGGCGATCCTGGTCGACGACGGCCTCGCTACCGGCGCCACCATGCGCGCCGCGGTGCAGGCGGTGCGCCAGCCGGGCCCGGCCCGCGTGACGGTGGCCGTGCCGCGAGGAGGTCCGCAAGCTGCTGGCGGAGGCGCGGAGGCACCTGGCGGCGTAGGGCGGCGGCGCGGGGCCGCTGCAGAATACGCGGGTCCCCACTCCCCCCGCCGCCATGACCAGCCCTCCGCGCCTGCCCACCTACGAAGACGTCGCCGCCGCCGCCCGGCGCATCCGCGACCACGCGCACCGCACGCCGGTCCTCACCTCGCGCACGCTGGACGAGGAACTGGGCGCGCGGGTTTTCTTCAAGTGCGAGAACCTCCAGCGCATGGGCGCGTTCAAGTTCCGCGGCGCCTTCAACGCGCTGTCGCGCTTCGATGCGGGGCAGCGGAAGAAGGGCGTGGTCACCTTCTCCTCGGGCAACCATGCGCAGGCGATCGCGCTCGCGGCCCGGATCCTGGGCATACCCGCGACCATCGTGATGCCTACCGACGCGCCGCAGGCCAAGATCGCGGCCACGCGGGGCTATGGCGGCCAGGTCGTCCTGTACGACCGCTACAAGGACGACCGCGAGCAGATCGGCCGCGACCTCGCCCGCGAGCACGGGCTGACCCTGGTGCCGCCCTACGACCACGAGGACGTCGTCGCGGGGCAGGGCACCGCCGCCAAGGAGCTGTTCGACGAGGTCGGGCCGCTGGACTTCCTCTTCGTGCCGCTGGGCGGCGGCGGTCTGCTGGCCGGCAGCGCGCTGGCCACGCGGGCGCTGTCGCCGCGGTGCAAGCTGTACGGCGTCGAACCGGAGGCGGGCAACGACGGCCAGCAGTCCTTCCGCAGCGGCAAGATCGTGCACATCGACACGCCGCGCACGATCGCCGACGGCGCGCAGACGCAGCACCTGGGCGACATCACCTTCCCGATCATCCGCTCCGGGGTCGACGACATCCTGACGGCTCCCGATGCTGCGCTGGTGGACTGCATGCGCTTCGCCGCGACGCGCATGAAGCTGGTGATGGAGCCCACCGGCTGCCTCGGCTTCGCGGGCGCGCGCGCCATGCGCGAGGCGATCCAGGGAGCGCGCGTGGGCGTCGTGGTGAGCGGCGGCAACGTGGACATGGCGCGCTTCTGCGAACTGCTGGGGGCGTCCGGCGCCGCCGGTTAGCATCGGGCGCCATGAGCACCACCCCCCTCCACCTCCTCGGCATCTCCGGCAGCCTGCGGCGCGGCTCGCACTGCACCGCGGTGCTGCGCACCATCGCCGAACACCTGGGCCAGGGCGACGTCCGCCTGACGCTGCACCCGCTGAACGACGTGCCCATGTACGACGCCGACCTCGACGGCGAGAACCCGCCCGCAGCCGTGCAGTCGCTCAAGTCCGCGATCGCGCAGTGCGACGGCCTCGTGGTGTGCTCGCCCGAATACAACTACGGCATGTCCGGCGTGCTGAAGAACGCGATCGACTGGGCTTCGCGGCCCGGCTTCCAGTCGCCGCTGAAGGGCAAGCCGGCGCTGGTCATGACGGCGTCGCCCGGCACCGCCGGCGGCGTGCGCGCCCAGTACCAGATCCGCGAGGCGCTCAGCGCCACGCTCGCGCGGCCCATCGTGCATGCGCACGTGGCCATCGCCGGGGTCGTGCAGAAGATGACCGACGGCCGGCTCACCGACGCGGCCACGCTGGAGTTCGTGCTGGCCTCGGTGCAGGACCTCGCCATGGAAATCCGCGTGCTGCAGGCCGGGCGCGCGGCCGTGCCCGGCGCGGCCAGGTAAGCCCTTCGGCCTCGCGGTCGGCGCTGTCCGACCCGAAGGGTGGGCGCGGGCGGACAGGCCCACCCCCATGGCTGACCTCAAAGTGCAGGGCCATGCCTTCCGAGCCAAGAGGAAACGCCATGCGCGCCCTGTCCCGCCTTTCGCTGCTGCCCGTCGGTGCGCTCCTGCTCGCCGCCGCGCCGCTTGCGCTGGCCGAATCGCCGCTGCTGCCCGACCCGGTCGCGCCGGCCGTGATCGGCAGGCCGCTGGACCAGATCCGTCCCGTGCGGCCCAAGCGTCCCAAGTCGCACAAGCCCGCGGCGGCCAAGCCCAGGCTCGCGAAATCCTCGACGCCGGCGCAGGGCAACGCCAGGCCCGTCGCGGCGACCGCCATGGGCGCGGGGGCGGCGCCCGTCGCCGCGGCCGCGCCGGCGCCGCAGCACACCGCCAAGCAGGCGCTCGACGACCGCGCGGACGTCAACATGAAACCGCCGCCGGTGGGCGAGGGCACGCACTTCGCCCGCAAGCCGCTGGGCGAGGGGGCCTACTTCGGCGACAGGCACCGCAACGCCGCGTACAAGTACTACGAGGAGCACCCCGTGAAGCGGCCGGCGGTGGACTGGAAGATCGGCGAGCCGGTGCCGCGCGATGCGATCGTCGCGATGGTGCCCCGCGCGCTGCTCGCCGTGCTGCCGAAGGTGCCGCCCGGCCACCAGTACGTCGAGCTGGGCGGCGACGTCGTGCTGATCGCCTCGCAGTCGAAGATGGTGGTGGACGGGATCAGCCGCCGCCACTGAGCAGCGGCGCGGCCGCGGGCAGCAAGGACGCTGCGCGCTCCAGCGTCTGCCGGCTGCGCCAGTAGCCGGCCCACGGATCCGCGCGGCCGGCCAGGAATTCGGGCAGCGTGCGGATCGTCCAGTGATCGCCGCCCCGCAGGCGCCCCAGCTCGTCCCACGCGACGGTGACCGACACGCCGAGGCCGGCGCGGGCCCGCGCGGAGAAAGCCGCCACCGTGGTCTGCGCCGGCCCGTTGCGCAGGTAGTCGACGAACACCTTGCCGACGCGGTGCGCGGCGCCGGCCTTCGCCGAGAACCGCTGGGGCAGGGTGCGCGCCAGGTGCTCCGCGATCGCGCGGGCGAGCGCCTTCACCTGCTGGTGGTCGTGCTGCGGCTTCAGCGGCACCGCCAGGTGCAGGCCCTGGCCGCCGCTCGTCTTGAGCCAGGCGCGCAGGCCCAGCTCCTCGAGGAATGCGCGCACCAGCGTGGCCGCCTCCTGCACCTGCGGCCAGGGCACGCCCGCGCCGGGATCCAGGTCCAGCATCAACCGGTCGGGCAGCGCGATGGCGGCCGCGGTGCTGTTCCATGGATGCAGTTCCACCATGCCGGCCTGTGCGGCGGCGATGAGGTCCTGCACCGTCTCGATGGAGATCGCGGGTTCGTGCCCCGGCCACAGGCGGGGATCGGTGCCGCGCAGCCCCGGCAGGCCGCCGGGGTGTTCCTGGAACACGGTGGGTGCCTGCACGCCTTGCGGCGCGCGGCGTATGAAGAGGGGACGGCGCCGCAGGTGCGGCAGCGCCCACTCGGCGACGGCGGCGTAGTAGCGCACCAGGTCGGCCTTGGTGATGCCGGTGGCCGGGTCGATCACGCGGGTGGGGTGCGTGATCTTCAGCCCGGCCAACCCTTGAAGCTGGCCCGGCCCGCGGCTGGCCGCGGCCATCAGCGAGGCTTGTCGCCCTTCAGGTAGTCGCGCACGCGGTCCGCGCGGTCGCCCACCGCCTGCACGGCTTCCTTCAGGCGCTCAGGCGTCACCCCGAGGCTCTTCGACCAGTCGCGCAGTTCGTAGTCCTGGTGGACGTTGATGCGTTCGCGGTCTTGTCCGTGGGATTGGGTCTTGTCGTCAGACATGAGGCGCTCCACTGTCGTGTTCGCCTCAAGATAGCGCGGACCTGCAGGTCGGGGTGTAGGCGCGCGCCTGGACTCACGCAATGCGAGTCCGATGGAAACGGTCATCGCGACGCCTACCCAGGCCTGGACCGCCGCGGAACCGCCGACCGCTTGGATGGTGCCCGCTGCCTGGCTGTCGCTCGCGCGCGGGCCTCATCGAGCAGCACCGCGTGAAGCCTCGATGCAGCAGGCGATGCCGCCAGGTCGTTGCGCGTGACGGAGCCGATGACGCGCTCGAGCCGATGCCCCTTCAGCGCGACGCTGGTGAGCTCGGAGCAGTCGAGCAGGGCCAGTGCCAGGCTGGGCACGACGCTCAAACCGAGACCGGTTGCGACCATGGCACCGACCAGCGACAAATGCTCGACCTCGTAGGACACATTCACCGTCAGGCCCATGGCGAGAAAGGCGCGGTCCAGCGCGGGGCGGACGGTGCTGTTGTGGGTGAACCCGATGAATGGGCGGGAACAGAGCGTGTCCCAAGGTACCGCCTTCATTGCAGCCAGGGGATCGTCCTTGCGGCAAAGAAGAACGAACTCGTCCACCAGGATGCGCTGGAACCGGAACCAGTCCGCCGCTGCCGGCTGGGTGACGATCCCGAAGTCCGCGGTGCCGTCTCGCACCGCTTCCACCACCTGCTGTTCCGTCCGGCCGAGAATCTTCACTTCGACACCGGGTGCCGACGCGGCGAGCCGCCGCAGCGCCCCCGGCACCACTGCCACCGCGAGGGACGGCAGGGTCGCCACCACCACCCGGCCGGCCTGCCCATCGAGCACGGTTCCCAGCCTGGCGAACGACTCGTGGTACTCCCCCACGAGACGCTTCGCCACGGGAAGCAGGGCCATGCCGGCGGCAGTCAGTTCCACGGCGCGCGTCGTCCGCTTGAAGAGCGGAGCGCCGAGCGCCTCCTCCATCAGGCGCAGGGTGCGGCTCAACGCGGGTTGCGACACGTGCAGGCGCGTGGCGGCGCTCGTGACGTTCCTCAACGCCTCGATGACGAGGAACGCTTCCAGCTGCTTGACCGATGGTGTCCGCTTCATGATTCTCGATTCATCAACTTGTGGCATGAATCACATCAGGTCATTGTATTTGTTTGGATGGATGATCGAACCTACAGTGCGTCACGAGCAGACAACCAGCAAGGAGACAACGCAGCCATGAAACCCGAATTCCGTCGCAACCTCTTCCGGCTTGGCTTGCACAGCCTGGTGCTGGCCGGCCTGGCACTGGCCGGTGGAGCGCAAGCGCAGGGCTTTCCCGACAAGAGCCGGCCGGTGAAGATCATCGTGCCCGCGGGCGCCGCCACGGCGGCCGATCTGTACGCGCGCAACTACGGCAAGGCATTGGGAGAGATCACGGGGCTGAACGTGATCGTCGACAACAAGCCGGGTGCGGAAATGCTGATCGGCGTCCGGGCGTTCCTGGCATCGCCGCCGGACGGCTACACGGTCATGCTGACCAGCAGTTCTTCCCAGACGCTCAACCCGGTGATGCTTCCGAACCTGCCGTACGACCCTTTGAAGGACATGGTCCCCATCGCGGGCATCGCCAAGGCCGGATTCTTCATGAGCCTGGGAACCAGCACGAGCTTCAAGACCGCGCGCGAGTTCATCGCGGCAGCCCGCGCCAACCCCGGCAAGTACACCTGCGCCAGTTCCACCACCTCGACGCGGCTTGCCTGCAACCTCCTGGAAGCCACCGCGAACATCAAGCTGCTGAACGTCCCGTACAAGACGACGGCTGCCGCGCTCACGGCGGTGTCTGCCGGCGAAGCCGACCTGATCCTGGTCGAGGGCGGGTCGTCGCGCTCGTACTGGCAGACGGGCCGGCTGCGCGCCGTCGCCGTCGCGACGCCGGCCCGCATGGCGGCGCTTCCCCAGTTGCCTACGCTGGACGAGGAGGGAGTGAAGGGCTACGAGTTCGGCGCCTGGTACGCTGTCTATGTGCCGGCCGGGACGCCGCCGGATGCGGTAGCCTTCCTGCGCAACGCCTTCCGCAAGGCATCTGCCGCCAAGGAAGTCGTGGAGACGGTCTCGAAGTTCACGCACGAGCCATTCGAGGTGACCCCTGAGGAGCTCGCAGACCTGAACCGCCGGGAAGTCGAGAAGTGGTCGCTATTCGTCCGGACGCACGGCATCAAGGCTGCCAACTGATTCCTTTCGAGATGAACAAGACCGTATTCATCGGCTGCGGCGCCGGGTTCGCCGACGAGCGGCCGGATGCAGGGATTCATGTCGCACGGGCACTCGCAAGGTGCGATGGCCCCCGCTATGTGATTTACGAGAACCTCGGGGAAAGGACATTGGCGTTGGCCCAGAAGGAACGCCACCGGGATCCGGGTGCCGGGTACACACCCCAGCTCGAGTCATTCCTCAGGCCGATGCTCGCCTTCTGCAAGGGGAACGGCATCCGCATTGTCGGAAACTTCGGAGCGGCGAACCCGATCGGAGCGGGGAAGCGCATCGTCCAGATCGCCTGTGAACTCGGCGTGAGCGGGCTCAAGGTGGCTGTCGTGACCGGAGACGACCTCCTGGAGTACGTTCCCCACGACACGATCCGCGCCTGGCCTATCGTCGAAGGGATTCCGCTGCCGGACACGAGCATCGTTTCGGCCAACGCCTACATCGGCGCCCAACCACTGCAGCGAGCGCTTGCCACCGGTGCGGACGTCGTCGTGCTTGGGCGCGTGACCGATTCGGCACTGACGCTGGGTCCGCTGATGCACGAGTTCGGCTGGAACGAGAACCAATGGGACCTGATGGCCGCCGGGACCCTGGCTGGCCACCTCCTGGAGTGCAGCGCGCAAATCACGGGTGGCTATTTCGCCGACCCCGGCTACAAGGACGTCCCGGACCTGGCCCGCATCGGATTCCCGATTGCCGAAGTGTCGGCAACGGGCGAGTGCGTCATCACGAAACCTCCGGGCACGGGCGGCCGGGTTTCGGCGCGGACGGTCAAGGAACAGATGCTTTACGAAATGCACGACCCATCCGCGTATCTCGTTCCGGATGTGACGCTCGACATCACCGGCGTCGAGGTCGAACAGCTCGGTGAGGATCGGGTGCGCGTCAGCGGCGCGCGCGGCAAGCCGCGTCCGCCGACCTTGAAGGTCACCGTGTGCACCGACGGCGGCTGGCTGGGCGAGGGCGAGATCACCTACGCCGGGCCGAATTCCCTGGCGCGGGCGCAACTCGCCGAACAGGTCCTGCGCGAGCGCATGCGCATCATGGGAATCGATTGCCCAGTGCGCATCGACATCGTCGGCACGATCAGCACCTTTGATTCCGATGCCGGGACCCTGAGGCGCCAGGGTACCTGGGCGCCCGACGGCGACCATCGTGTGCGCATCGCCGGAAAATCGCTCGACAAGAACATGGCCGAAAGGGTCGCCAACGAATTGATCGCCCTTTACACGACCGGGCCGGCCGGCGGTGGCGGAGTCCGAAGGTCGCTCGTGAGCCGGATCCAGACCCATTCCGCGCTGGTCGACCCCGACGTCGTTCGAACCACTACCACCGTCCTTTCAACGGAAAAGGAGGCGCTCTCGTGACCAAGGTGCCGCTTCACGAAATCGCGCACGGTCGCACCGGCGACAAGGGAAATCGCGCGAACATGAGCCTGTTCGCGTATACGGATGATGCCTACAGGACGCTGTGCGAGCAGGTCACCGTCGAACGCATCCGCGAAATGGTTGCCCATCGTTCAGCGACGACGATCACGCGTTACGAGTTGCCGCGTTTGAACGCCCTCAATTTCGTCATCGACGACGTGCTCGAAGGGGGTGTCAACGGCAACCTCAACCTCGACGGTCATGGCAAGACGATGTCGTTCCACATCCTCCGGCTGATGGTGGAAGTCGCCCCGGAACTGCTTTCCCGATGCAGAGCGGCGCGCAAGATGGAGTGAAACTCGGGTGGCCGCCCTTGAGCGCCCGGGTTGATTTCATGAGGACACGATGACGAACGCATACATCACCGGCTGGGGCCACACGCCTTTCGGCAAGCTGGACAACGTCGAACTGGAGCAACTGATCCGCGATGCGGTGCGTCCGGCGCTGGACAGCGCGGGGCTGGAGCCCCGGGACATCGACGGCATCTTCGTCGGTCATTTCAACGCCGGCTTCGTGGGCCAGGATTTCACCGCCTCACTGCCTGCAGTGGCGATGCCCGAGTTCCGCCACACCCCTGCTGTGCGCGCCGAAAATGCCTGCGCCACCGGCTCCGCCGCGATCTGGGCTGCGCTGGATGCCATGGCGGCGGGGCGCATGAAGCGCACGCTGGTGATCGGCATGGAGCGCATGAACGGCCTGCGCACGCCGGAGGTGGCCGCCACGCTGATCAAGTGCTCCTACGTCAAGGAGGAGGGCGCGGACCCCGCCGGCTTCGCCGGCATCTTCGGCGGCATCGCCACCCAGTACTTCAGGCGTTTCGGGGACCAGTCGGATGCACTGGCGGCGATCGCGGCCAAGAGCCACGCCAACGGCATGCACAACCCGTATGCCCACATGCGGCGCGATTTCGGTTTCGACTTCTGCCGCACGCCCTCGGACAAGAACCCCTTCGTCTCAGGACCGCTGAAGCGCTCCGACTGCTCGCTGGTCTCGGACGGCGCCGCCGCCCTGGTCCTGTCGACCGAACTGCTGCCGGGCGCGAAGGTGCCGGCCGTGCGCTGGCGCTCGCGCACCCAGGTCAGCGACTTCCTGCCGATGTCGCGGCGCGATCCGACGAAGTTCGAGGGCGCTGCGCTGGCCTGGCAGAAAGGCCTGGAAGCCGCCGATGCCACGCTCGGCGAGCTGTCCTTCGTGGAGACCCACGACTGCTTCACCATCGCCGAGATGCTGGAATATGAAGCCATGGGACTGGCGCCGCATGGCCAGGGCGCGCGCGTGATCCTCGATGGCATCACGCGCAAGGACGGCAGGTTGCCGGTGAATCCTTCGGGCGGCCTCAAGTCCAAGGGGCACCCGATCGGCGCGACCGGCGTGTCGCAGCACGTGATGGCCGCCATGCAGCTGTCCGGCACCGCCGGGGGCATGCAGGTCGACAACGCCCGCGTCGGCGCCGTGTTCAACATGGGCGGTTCGGCCGTGGCCAGTTACCTGAGCATCCTGGAAGCATTGCATTGAGCGCCGTGCACCGGAACGACGGGTCCGTGCCGGAGCGCCCCGCATGAACATCGCGCAGTGGCTGGAGCGCACGGCACGACTTGATCCGGAGCGTCCTGCCATCGGACTCGGCTCATCCGTGTACTGCACATACGGCGACTTCGCCCTGCATGCCGCCCGCGGTGCCGCATGGCTGCGCGGCCGAGGCGTGCAGGCAGGCGACCGGGTTGCCCTGTTCATGACAAACCGCCCCGACTACCTCGAGCTGATGTGGGCTGCCTGGTGGGCTGGCGCGGCGGTCGTGCCCGTCAATGCGAAGCTGCATCCTCGCGAAGCCGCCTGGATCTGCGCGCACAGCCGAAGCAAGCTTGTCTTCGCCGACGAGGAGGTTTGCGAGGCGCTGGGTGCGGCGCTGCTGGCGGATGGCGCGAGCATCCCTGTGCATGCATGCTCCGGGTTCATGCTCGACCAGCAGTTCGAGCCCCTCCCGGTCTCGCCGCGCTCGGAATCCGATCCAGCGTGGCTGTTCTACACGAGTGGCACGACCGGACGTCCCAAGGGAGTGACGCTCGCCGCGCGCCAGCTCAGCTGGATGAGTTTCTCCTATCTCTCATCGGTGCAGCCGGTCGCCCCAGGGGATGCACTCCTGCATCCGGCACCCCTGTCCCACGGAAGCGGTCTCTACCACCTGCCGTATGTGCTGCAGGGCGGAGTGAACGTGGTGCCGGGATCCGGCGGGTTCGACCCCGAGGAGAGCCTTGCGCTGGCAGCTCACTGGCGCAACGCTTCCTTTTTTGCGGCACCGACGATGGTGCGGCGCCTGGTGGATACCGTGAAGACGCGGGGGCTGCGGCCCGAAGGCCTTGCGACCATCACCTACGGCGGCGGCCCGATGTACGTGGCCGACATCGAGGAAGCGCTGCGCGTCGTGGGGCCGCACTTTGCGCAGATCTACGGACAGGGGGAGTCGCCGATGACGATCACCGTGCTGCCGCGCCACGTGATCGGCGACTCCTCGCACCCCCGTTACCCTGAACGCCTGGCTTCCGTAGGCACTGCATGTTCCATGGTGGAGCTCTCCGTGCGCGGCGAGGACAACGAGGAGGTGCCCGCCGGGCAGAGCGGCGAGATCTGCGTGCGCGGCGACGTCGTCATGAACGGCTACTGGGACGAACCCGCCGCGACGGCGGCCACGATCATCGAGGGCTGGCTGCACACCGGAGACGTGGGCCGCATCGATGAGGACGGCTTCCTCACCTTGCTCGATCGCACCAAGGACCTGATCATCAGTGGCGGGACGAACATCTATCCGCGTGAGGTCGAGGAGGCGCTCCTGACGCACCCGGCCGTGGCCCAGGTGGCAGTCATCGGCAGGCCCGACCCCGAGTGGGGCGAAAACGTGGTCGCCTACGTTGTTGTGCGCGAGGCGGTATCCCCGGAATCACTCGACGCCCACTGCCTGGGTGCGATCGCCCGCTTCAAGAGGCCGAAGCACTACCGCTTCGTCGAGTCGCTGCCCACCAACAACTACGGCAAGGTGCTCAAGACGGCGCTGCGCGACCTGGAGCGCAGCCGCTAGCGTCTTTCGGGACTCCGGGGCGCCTGTGGGACGCGGGCGCAATTCGCCAGGTGCTGCAAAAAAGAGAGCGCCAGCCCGCAGGCTGGCGCTGTATTTGTGGTGGGTCCTGTAGGATTCGAACCTACGACCTACGGATTAAGAGTCCGCTCAGACCACTCGGATGTTCTTTCTTTATTCATACATATCAATAGCTTAGACGCTACCGCGAGCGCTTGATCGCTCTGCAGTGCTACAGTTCGTGCCTACACATATGCCTACACGAACTAGAAATGACAGTCCTTGAGAAGCGCCTCACTGAAGGCTTGGCTCGCTCGGTGCCGATCTGCCCCGAGCGCAACACGATCTATTGGTGCCGGGATACGAAGGGATTCGGGGTACTCGTGACACCCAAGGGATCACGCGCGTGGGTCATGGAGCGGCGTGTAGGCGGCGACACCAAGCGGCGCACGTTAGGGAAGGTCGAAGGTCGGGGAGCGATCTCCGCTGACGCGGCGCGCAAGGAGATCATCAAAATCAACGCCGAGTTCCTAGACGGTGTTGACCGCCTCAAGCAGAAGCGAGAACAAGCAAAGCTCAATGAGCGGGATGTCACGCTCGCCGAAGCGGTAAGCGAGTACGTGCTGAAAAAGCGACGGGCAAAGGACGGTCTTCCACTGACCGCGAGGACGAAGGCCGATTACGTCGCGATGGTTCAGCCGGGTGGAACCACCGCAACCGGCAAACCGAAATGCGACGGCGAACTGTTCGCGCTGGCCGACAAGAAGCTCAGCAAGATCGTCGGTGACGATGTTCGACGCGTCTATGAGCAGGCCCGCAAAAGGGGCGAGCGCCGGGCGGATTACGCCATGCAGGTGCTCCGCGCCGTGGTGAACTGGCACGGAGTACTGATTCCGGGCAACCCCCTTGGGAAGGAAGTCGCAGGGCGGGATCGAATTGTCTTGCGACCCAGCAGTCGTCCAGCGAACCCCGTTCCTGCCGAGCGTCTCGGAGCGTTCTGGCGTGTCGCCTCGAGAGCAGCTCAGGAAGGAAAACGACACGCCGCATCTGCTGACCTCATCCGCTTCATGCTGCTGACGGGCGCGCGGGGCGGGGAATCCCATGGTAGTGAATACAGCGAGCCCATCCGAGTCAAGCACGTTGATGTAGTCGCGGGGCGAATAGAACTGCCCGAGACGAAAAACCGTCGCAGTCATCTGATCTTCTTGTCGCGTCAGGCGGCGGAGATCGTGAAGCGGTACGTGGAGGGCAAGCGGCCTGATGACCAGGTCTTCACCGTGCGGGATCCAGGCAAGACCCTGCACGTTATCTGCGATGCCGCCGGTGTTGAACGTCGGAGTCCCCACGACCTTCGCGACACGTTCGGAAGCGTCGCAGAGGGGCTGGTGTCGGCGTACACGCTGCAGCGTATGCTGAACCACACGCCGAAGGATGTTACCGGCACCAGCTACATCAAAGTCGGCGACGCGCATCTCCGGGCCGGGTGGCAGGCGGTCGCTGACTACATTCAGGCCCTCTCAGTCGAAGACGAATGTCGCGCGGCGTAAACATCCCGAGTTGGGGGGATCTGCGTAGCAGCCCATAAACGTGAATCCCACCATATAGTTCGGATCGCGGTCACACGAGGATCGCCTGAGTTGGCGCGGAATCGCCGACCGCCCGATGTGCTCCAAGGTCGCCCGTCGCCTGCCGACCAGGCCATCGATAAGGTGTAGTGAAAGCCTCGGACCATGAGGTTAGTGGTGGCCTTCTACGGTTCCACCACTATGAATCCGACTCCCATGCTGGCGTTCGACGAGCGCCAGTGCGCCGAGGCACTCGGCATGTCCATTGCGTGGCTGCGCAAGGACCGTCGCAACAAGCGCCTCATCCCGTTCTACCGCCTCGGCGGGCGCATCCTCTACTCCCCTGTCCGCGTGCAAGCGGCACTCGATGCGCTCGAAGAGGGCGGCAATCGCCCGAAGGTCCGCCGGGAGAAGATGGCATGAGCGCGCACCTCATCCCGAACATCGGCGGCATCCCTTCCGAGCTGAAGGCGCACCCCGCGTGGGTGCTCTGGAAGTACATCGACGGACGCAAGCTGCCCTTCGACCCCAAGTCGCCGACGAAGACCGCCAGTTCTACTTCTTCGGCGAGCTGGGGATCGTTTGAGCAGGCGCTCGCCAGCTACCAGGGTGGCGGATTCGCTGGCTGTGGCGTCGTTCTCGATGGAGGCGATCTCGTCGGCGTTGACCTCGATGGTTGCGTCATCGAGGGCCAGCCGAGCGAGAAGGCCCTGGCTCTCATCGAACAGCTCGATGCACCCTACGTGGAGCTGTCGCCGTCTGGCCGTGGCCTCCGCATCTTCGGCTACGGAGAGGAATTGGCCTCAGGCATCAATGGCGAACATGAAGGTCTGAAGGCGGAGTTCTACTCCAGCAAGCGCTATCTCACCGTCACGGGTCACGCCATCAAGAGCGAACCCCTGCGCAAGCTGAAGGATTTTTCAGCGATCGCGCAGAAGTTCAAGGTGCGCATGCCGAAGGCAGGCGATCTCACTGAAAACAGCGGCGTGACTTCGGCGGAGAAGCACGCGACCTGGATCGAGCAGATTCTCAGCGGAAGCGTATTCCACGATGCGCTCCGTAACCTCGCCGCCTCGTACATCTCAAACGGCATGAAACCAGTCGTGGCCGAAGCAAATCTGTTCGCGCTGATGGATGGAGTTCGCGTGGAGAAGGACGATCGCTGGCGCGCGCGGCGCAAGCAAATTCCTGCCCTGGTGAGCAGCGCATTTGAGAAGTTCGCAGTGACCGGCTTCACCGATGCGGCGGCTGTGGGAGGCCGTTACAAGCCGCTCGGTGGCCCCGAGCTCCGCGCGCTGCCGTACACGAAGTGGCTGATGAAAGGAGTGCTGCCGGACGCCGGGCTGGCGGCCGTGTTCGGCCCGCCCAGTAGTGGCAAGACGTTCCTGTGCATGGCGATCGCCGCCGCGCTCGCGTCGGGAGGCGAATGGTTCGGGCACAAGATCAATTCTGCCGACGTTCTTTACGTCGGTCTCGAGGGGGAAGGTGGCATCAAGCAGCGTGCAGCCGCGTGGGAGAAGCACCACGGTCGTGAGCTGCCGACGCGGCTGAACTTCATCCTCCAGGACTTCAAGATCATCAAGGCCCAGGACATCGCTGATCTCTCGTCCCATATCTCGCCTGGCGGCGTGGTCTTCATCGACACGCTGAATCGCGCTGCACCCGAGTGCGATGAAAACAGCTCAGCAGACATGGGGCAGATTATCGAGGGTGCGAAGGAGCTGCATCGGCGCATTCAGGGGCTGGTCGTGCTGGTTCACCATACGGGAAAGGACGCGAGCAAGGGCCTGCGCGGACACAGCTCGCTGATCGCGGCGCTGGACGCTGCCGTTGAAGTCACGCGCAGCGGTGATGAGCGCCAGTGGCGTGTAGCGAAGAGCAAGGACGGTCGAGACGATGTCGCGCACGATTTCAAGCTCGAAACGGTGGTGATCGGACAGGACGAGGACGGCGACGATCTTACGTCGTGCTTCGTGGTGCCCGCTTCTAGTGCTGCAAAGCCGACCGCTGTATCGGGACAGAAGAAGGACGCGCTCGACGCCCTGCTGCATGCCGCCGGAGGATGTGCAGGTTGCATCGTGAGCGAAGACCACTGGCGTCAGGAGTTCTACGCGCGCAACCCGGACATGAAGCCTGACACGCAGCGGAAGGCGTTCAATCGCGCAGTCGGTGATCTGCAGAAGATCGGTTGGGTAGGAAAGTGCGGGGAGGGGTACATGGTCACCGAGTTCGTCTGCGAGGCGTGACATGGGACAAGGCGGGACATTTCAGTGACATGTCCTTCTTGATGAACGGGACATCCGTGACAGCACCCTATAGGGCTGTCACGGTGTCACGTCTCTTTCGTCGTGCAGCTCAGATGAACTTCACCGTGACAGGTCCGACGATGTTGCTCTCGTCGAGAGTCGGCATTTCCGGCCTGACCGGGGCCTTCTCGGCCATGCCGCGCGCCAGCCTGACGAGTCGCGCTAGGCAGTCGTGAGCGTAAACCAACCCGTCTGCACCCGCAGCGTCGCCTCTACTTGCTCGGACCAGCATTGCAAGTTCTCGCTGCAAGTAGGTTCCCGCCGATCTGGCGTCCCTGATTGCCTTCGGGTCCTTGGGAAGCGGAAACGTCACACCCGGCAGCGTCCCTCCCCCCTTGACCTCCTGCTCAGTGCACATCGCGTACAGCGCCGCCTCTGCCCGCGCGAGAGGCACGCTGTGAACGACCAAGTCACGGTACGCTCCCAGCTCAAAGAGCCAACCCCCTGGGCTTGTCGCCATCTTCAAGTCATCCGCCAGTACATCCCCTGAGCGCATCTTGTCCAGAACCTTCTTCTTCAACATGCCCATGCTGTCGATCGAGCCGCTGGTTAGATTTTGCTGAGAGCAGGCGTAATACGCAAAAAACTCGGCAAGGTAGTCTCGTAGCACGCACGCATCGACAAGGAACACCTGTAGGGACAAATAGCCTAGCCATGTGAACCCATCAACGAACCGTTCGCCGGGGCGAAAGCCTTGCGCGCAGCGTGAGTTGAGCTGCGCGTGATACGCCTCTGAGACGTCTCGCAATCGCCAAGAGCAGACGCGTAGCTGGTGTGACACCCGGTAGGCTAGGTCCCACAGCTTAAGGTTGCCGTTCTTATGTGCGGAAAACCCAATCTGTGACCATAGTTGCGCCTGGTCTTCACTCGTCCAGGGACTGACTTCACCCTGAACGTAGGGCCGCCAGTTCGGAGGAACGAGAGCGTTCGCTTCGAGTGAGTTCGTCACAAAATCGACGCCGATCACATTCAAACCGAGAGCGTGTAGATCGGCGTATAGCGACCCGTAGGAGCGAACAGGTGCTTCAAGCGCCGATCCTGCTGTGGCGGACGGGTAGAGGATGACGCGCGGCTCTTGCCTATTCAACGCGCGACTTCCTCCGAGGAGGTGAACTCCGCGAAGGGCGAGCCATTGGTTTGTGTCAGGTTGCATGCGGTCCTCTATGCCATACGTAGGCACTCTACTCGCCTGAACAGGGTCCCTGACATATGCCTCGCGAAGCGGGGGCGAAGAGGCCCGATCTGAACGAGTTTTTCACTTCTGCAAACTTGATTACCTCATCCTCAGGCATCTCCAACCCTACACCCGTGTAGCAGTGCGAAATTGGACCGCAGGCGCAATGCAGTTCAAACAGTCAAACTTCCGCATGACTATGACTAACACCCCTTCGGATTCGCACCAGCCGCCGAGCCTCGCTGGCTGGGTGCGACTCGCTGCAGCCGCCAGCATGGCAGGTGTCTCGGCCGATACGCTCGCGGGATGGATCGAGCGCGGTGAGATTCCCGTTGCGATGCGGCAGCAGGGACCGCGCCTGCGCTTCGTGAACGGAGCTCAGTTCGATGCGTGGAACGGCACGCCGCACAGCCTCTATACGCCCGAGGACCTCGCGCGGGCCCTCCGCGACTATCCCCCGGCCAGCGCTGTTCTGCGCGGCATCGACCTGTTCTAAGGACTCCGCAATGATCGACTACGAGAAGCTCGCCCGCATCGAGGCACGCGTCGCGCGCCTCGCGGACTCGCGCAAGGCGCGGCACGACCGCTATCGCGAGATGGTGGAGAACTCCAAGCGGCTGCGCACCGACGCGGTGTGGCAGGCGCATCCTGACTACCAGGTCATGTCGCTCGCCGAGCTGCTGGCCGTTGACACTGAAGAACTGCGCGAAGCTGGTGTCGATGCGAAGACGCTACAGCGCGCCGCGTTCGAGCGCCGCCTCGCAGACGAAGAACTGCGTGCAAGCCCTGAGGAGGACGCAGCTTTCGCGGTGCTCTCGAAACTTCTTCACAACCTGAAAGCCTACGCAGGAGAGCCGCGATGAAGGTGCACAATCCCCAGATTGAAGCCGTGCGAGAGGCGATTCGCGCACGCCACGCGGAACGCGCAGCACTTAACGGACAGGCGCTGTCGCGTGAAGAGGTGCGGCAGAAAATCCTCTCGATGGTCGCCGATTGGGAAGCGGATGCGCAGGGCAAGCACGCGATGCACCTGCGACTCGTGGCCGCGGGTGAACACCCCTCGATGCTCGACTTCGGCACCGAGCACATGAACGGTCCGCTGCTGGTCCTTATGCTCGGCGCGGATCGCGTCCAGCAGGCGCTACTCGCGGGCATCGACGCAGTGCCGGAAGGAACGCCGCGGGCGGAGCGTGAGAGTCGCTGCGCAACTATTGACGCTGAACTCGACCTCCTCGAAGCAGAGGAAGAAGCGCTGATCGTGCAGGCCGAAGACGCAGGCGAGCAGATCATCCGTCGCGCGGATGCACGGCCTGAGATCGTGCTGGGCAGGCGGGACCCGGCACCGTTCACGCGTAGCCCGCGCTACCAGGCTCTCGGCGAGGTGCCTGCGCCCCGCCGACGCGCGGCTATCCCGTCCACCTATGTGGGGTCCTCGCGCCCGTGATCATTCGGCTGGCCGAAGTTGTGGCGCAAATGCGAGTCGAGTCCGCCTGTCCTATGCAGCGGTCGCCGACTCGCGCAGTAGAAATCACCAAACGTTCGGGTGCATTTATCACCTGACGGTGCGCGCGACAACGGGCATCATCTGAGGCATGAAGCAGATGCCGCTACCCTTCATGGGAGACCGCGAGCCGACTCTGCGCGAGCAGCTCGCGGTTGTCGGGCTGGCGTCTCATGGCGAAGGGCAACGCCGAATGCACCCCCGCTCGCGAAAGGCGCAGCGCGGGCGAGTTAGCGCGCATCTGGCTGAAGTTCGACTATCCACTCCTGCAAGTGCCACGCCTGATCCGTCGGTTCAAGGCCGATGAATCTCATGCGGTTCGCACTGAGATCGACGAGTCGCGGGTCGTAGAGATTCGGCCATCTGCGATCAGTCCCCAGCAACTGCAGCACCGCCACGCGCCGATTGTTCGTGGTGCGGTAGGTCAGGTGCAAGTCACCTGTGCCGCGATCCTTCGGACCGTAAGAGCCGCGGTACGCGCCACGTTCGCGCTCTAGAGCAACCGTAACCTTCATACTGTACAAGCATACAGTATGATGCTCTGCTGTGTGCGCTACCTCAGCGGCTGTATGACACCGTGGAAAAGAAGAGCCGAGGCGAGGATAAGGAGGAGAGCCGGTAGTCCATAGAAAAGGTACAGCTTCCTTCCTGCGGAGGTCCACCTTCGGCTGCGCTCGCTGATCTTCCGTGTCAGGCTCAGATCGAAAGGAAAACCTGTCTTTCGAGGCTCAGGCTCCAATCCCTCTGCGTATTCGACGGACGCGCGCAGCAGCTCGTGATACCAAAATCGGTCCAAGAAAAAGAAGACCACCCACGCACCCACAGCCAGGACAACGAACAAGAAAGCCACGCTCGTCGTCCTGCTGCCGATCAGGATGTCACCACCGAACCGGAATGCAACTGCACCAGCGCCAAGCAGAACCCCAACTGTGGCTACGGCGGTGCGGCGCAGGGTCAGGCAGAGATCGTTGAAGTGCATCTGCACATCAATGGTTTTCTCCCAGACCGCGAGTAGATGCTCCAGTTCCTTCGTTTCCTCGTTCACCGTTGAGACGGTGCTCGGCTCGCCGCTTCCACTCTCTGGCTTCATGTCACAGGTCAGCGAAGGGAAGAGAACAGTCTCTTGATCTGAGTCTTCGGCGTGCGTTGAACCTTGATCATCAGATCATGTGAAGGGGTTCGCACGCCGTATTCCCGGTCTATATCGTGCTGCATTCGAAGCCAAAGGTGGGTGGCCATTTCAGCGTCGGTCATTGCCCGGTGAGCTGTCCCTGTTTGCGGCAGGTTCAACGTTTGAGCTAGGGTGCCGAGCTTGTGATTCGGGCAGTGTGGGTAAAGCCTTCGAGACAGCAGCATCGTGCACGCAAATGTTTCGGACCTGCGGGTCGCTAACTGCCTTGTTTCAGCGTCCCAGAATCGCTTGTCGAAGGACGCGTTGTGCGCTACGACGGGCGCCTTGCCTATGAAGCGAACCGCTTCTCTCATAACGGTTTCAACCTTAGGAGCGCGTGCCACCATCGCATCCGTGATGCCAGTTAGCCGGGTGACATCTGCCGGGATTGCCCGCTCGGGATTCATGAGGCTCTGAAATCGATCCACAATGCGTCCTCCGTTTACGAGCACCACTGCGATCTCCGTAGGGCGGTCTCCCCATGCTGGATTCAGGCCGGTGGTCTCGAAGTCGATGACAGCTACGGATTCCATAGGCGCTCCTAGAGAACTGCGGTCAAATCCGAGAGAACTTGCCAATGTCGGCTGTGAATATCACCCGACTGTGATGCCGAGAGCAGGTGATAGTCTTCTCTTCAGTAGTTTCAATCGCCAGATCCTCTCCCCTTAAGCCTTGCCAAGTCGCCAAATACTGAAGGGTGCCGTAGCGATACGTCTGGACGGGCCTCTCTACTCCGCCCTTCCAGGCTAACGGAATCAGTTCGCCTGATTTCGCGCGAGATGCCAGGTCGGGATCTTCCAGGGATTTATCCCGCCCCCTTTCCCAGCAGGTGAGGAGTCCCAGATTCACATCGCCCCAACGTGCATCGAAGTCCTCTACAAGCCTTACGGGTTCGGTCACTGATCGGAAAACAAACATTTGATCTCTCTCCTGTCGTGACCTTCGAACTAGCTCTCTTGTGAGTCCAAAAACCGCTTCAAGACTGTCGCTGAGGGATAGCTGGACATTGATGCAATCCCATTCGCCAGTTCGACGGGGTAGAGCGCCCCCTCGAATTTGTGACTGACTAGGCTCGGTAGAGATGCGAGGATCCTCTCTAGCCCGATCAGATCACTGGCGTAAGGCCGATCCTCGGCGTTGAGATACTCCCCAGTCGGCACATTCAGCACCATGAACGAGCCGGGGTCCACCTTGAAGAAAACCTTTTCTCCCCAGTTCGTGCGAAGGCCGTAGGGGTTCTTCATGTCGGGGGAGCGATTCACCTCTCGCCTCACATACGCGTGCGAGAGAGCTGCAAAGCTCGGAGGCTGGCCCCTTTCCTGCGGTGGGGCGTAGCGCACCACCGAGGCTAAGTGATCGAAAAAGGCACCGCTTTTTTCTTGACCAATGACGTGCACTGGTCGGCCCTCGTTTTTTGCATGCTGCAAAAAAGCCCTGATGCTCGGCACCATCTTTGAGTACTGACCTCGTAGCGTCAGGGGGCCGTCTTTGATGAACAAGGTATTCATCACAAGCGAACGGTCTGTGTGGTGCCACATTAGCCGGATCGCCGTGAAAAGCATGAGGTGTTCCATCACCATCATGTATGCAGAGGCCACTGAATCAGGAGCGCTGTCGTCATCCATCTCAAGATGGAAGCCCCACAGGTCGGAGAGAAATACCTCCTCGCCACAAGAGTCACACGGGCCTTCCTCGGAGTCATATGGCAAGCCGCTTGCTAGTTCCACGCCGCAGTGCGGACACTGAAACTTCGGTGAGGAAGGGTGCCCTCCATGAACGTTCCACTTGCTGTACGCGAGCCACTTCAGAGTTTCAAAAAACTCGCCTCCCTGATCGACCTTCATCGAGTCACGGATGATGTGACGGACAGCGTGATAGTTGATCCCGAGAGGCGTCCGCACGTTCTTTAATGGCAGAACGGTTGCATGATGGACTGCCGTATCTTTCACTGCGTCGCGTAGAAGCAGCGGATGCGGCAGATCCCTGTCGATCGCATCGAGCTTTACTTTGTCCAACAGGAGCAGCGCGGTTTTGACGAACGCTACTTCCTTCGCCGGCTTCCGCTCTGATGTGACTGCAACATAGGATCCATCCGCAGCCCAGACGCTTTGCAGGGGGACGATGTCTGTGCCGTCGAAGCTTTGCCAGATCGTTTTCGACGGGTCCGCGGTGGGTACTTCGTGGCTTTCAAAGTCTTCGACGAGACTCTTGACCCATGGGCTTTGGACAACAGTCAGATGTCCGAGCTTCGACGCTGCTTCACCAGGGAGGCGGGTTCCTTCGGAGTAGGGTGCCATGGTCCCTCCTACTTAGCAGATCGTGCTTCGAATCGGTAAGCCTGCGTGGGCACGACAAACCTGTGCGACATCGTCAACATGCGCATATAGCCCGGCGTCTTCGCGCGAAGGATGTCTTCTTCGACCCCAGCGAAGGCGATCTGAACTCTCGCAAGCGCTTTGGTTTCGTCCTGACTTGACAGGTGTCCGACGAAGAAATTTTCCGTCTGCGCCAGCAACTCTCGATTAATCGTAGAGGGAGACTGTGTCGAATAGACCATCCCGATGTGAAACTTCGCGCCTTCCTTCGCGAAGCGGGCATAGACTCCAGTCAGGTCCTTGCTGTCCGGCGGGAACAGGTTGTGCGCTTCCTCGAAGTACAGTTGCACGAACGTATTCTTGAGGGAGTTCCCGACAAACTTGCCCTCTTGGTGGCTGAATACGGCCCGAGACAGCATGTCCGCGAAGTAGCGGCGGATTTGGTCGGTCGCGTTCCCAAGATCGAGGATCACGGTCTGACCCCCGTCAAGCAGCGCCAGGATGTGTGTGATGAAATCTCCCGCCTTCTCCGAATGAAACTCGCGGTAGGGGCGAATTACAGTCGGACCTGACCGACCTGTACCTGGCGCCAAAAAATCTAGCAGCGCGGTATCGTCTGAGTCGAACAGAGGACGGGCGCTTTTTCCCTTCGGCCCGAACAACGGGTTCTTCTCGTCTCGCTTCCTGAACTCGGCGATCACTTCCAACTCAGCGACGAGCGCGTCTAAGTTTGTCGGGCGTGGAGGCGCCGCGCCGTCTTGCATCGCCTTCGGTTGAATCGCTGTGTACGCGGCGGCCCGAAGATCGTCATCAAAGCCAGGGTCGAAGAGGGCGCGCCTCGGAACGGTTATGTCTAGGCCCCGCAAGCGGCTGACGTCTGAGCCATAGCCAGCCTTGTGAAGGATGGCCCAGTACATCAGGATTTTGCGCACTGGTCGGGTTTTTTCATTGAACCCAAGCGCCGCGACCGATTCGATCTCGGGTAATTGAACGCTGGCGAAGCTCGCGATATAGCCTGAGGCGCGATTGTCCTGTGCGAGCATCGAGCCGAGGATGCCGATTGTGGAAGCTGGCTGTTCGTAGAAGTTCAATCGGAGCGGCTCAGACGGCGTTTCGTCGCGCTTTGTCAGTGCATAAACCTTGCACCGTTTAGCGTTCGCGGAGCGAAGAGACTTGTTTCCATCCTGCGGGTTGTCGTTCGCATATTCGCCGTTGATGTCGAAGATCAACTGACCGACCGAATTGTCGTGTGCGGTCGCGTCCAGCATGCCCTGTGCGAGCAACTTCACCACATTGGACTTTCCCAGTCGAGTCTTGCCGAACATGGCCGTTCGACATCCCTTGAAGTCCCTCATGGATATTTGGATGGGAATAGCCGGAACAGCGCCAGTGCTGAAAAGGCCGCACTCCATTGTCCGCAGCTCGCCGATCTCAAACCGATCATCTGTCTTCACCATCCCATTGACGATTAGTCGAAGCAAAGCGTCGTCGGGTGCAAACACCTTGTACCGATGTGCACTTACGACGTTGTTCACATCGCCAGAGAATTGAAGCATCTGCATGTTCTGCGGGTTTGCGTAGAACATGCCGAGAACGTCGCAGTCGAGCGCGCCCCATTGCAGTTCGCTTTGGGTCCACACATCAAGTTCAGGCATGGACTTTTTGTGCAGCTCAAAGTAGGTTTGCTGCACTTGATTCGATAGCGGCGTGGCGGTCACTCCTGTGACGCGCAGCAGTGTGAAATGCGGTGGAGTACCGCCAGCGTTGACCGGCGTCATTATCAGGAACGAACCGCGAGGGATGCCGCCAACGGCAAGTTTGTACGGGTCGCTGGTGATGATCTTGGCGGAGTCGAAACCCAATTCCAGAACGTAGCCGACGAAGCGCATGTCGTTGATCCGCTTCGCGCGCTCGTTCGCGTCCTCTCTTTCCATAAAGGTTCGCAGTGCGTCAATTGGATTGCCTTGCGTGGCCGCGGTGTTGACCAAGTTGCCCAGCTTTGCCATAGGTACTCCTACTGCTAGATGTTCGCCCGAATGATCAGCTCTTCATAAGCGCCCCGCGTCTCAGGGTTCGCCGAGATGCGCGAGGTTCTCGACACCACTTCAAGGTGAAACGTTGGGTCGCGGTACAGCGTGTGTACCGACTGGTGATTAGCATTAGTGCAGAACACCTTCGCGCCGCGCTTCGCTGCTCTAAGCAGCGCGCGAGCAAGACGTTCTTGGTCCGCCCACGAGAACAGGACTTCGTTGTATCGTTGAAACCCGTTGTAGTTGTGGCGGACGGTGTACGGGGGATCGGCGAAAACGAGATCGCCCCTGTTTGCGCTGTCAATGAGTGGCTCGAAGTCGCCAGCCTTCAACTCCGCACCTTGCAGCAGGCTTGACATGCCTTCGAAGTCGTCAGTTTCGATGACAACTTTGTTCTTGGTGCCGCGAGGCACGTTGAACTCACCACGTTGATTCACGCGGTAGATCCCGTTGAAGCAAGTTCTGTTGAGGTAAATGAGACGCGATGCGCGCTGCGCAGCTCCTTTGGGAGTTCTCTCCCGCAGCCGGTAGTAGTAGTCCTCGTCCTGGTCGTGCGCCCGTTGTCTGTACTCGAGGCTGTTTTGGAGCTGCTGCCAGTTGTCTTTAATTGCCTGGTACGTCGCAATAAGCTCGGCGTTCTTGTCGCCCAGCAGTGCGCATTCAGGCTGCAGGTGGAAGTACACGGAGCCGCCGCCCAAAAACGGCTCGATGTAGCGTTCATACTTTGTCGGGAAGAGGTGGGAGTGGGTTGCGACGAGCCACCGTTTTCCGCCTGCCCACTTTAGAAAAGGTGTTAGCCGGGTCTCCCCCTCGGCAGACTGCGATTGCAAGCCAAACCCCCCGTATCAATTTGTTCGGGACGTTATAGCAGAGGCTCGGGAGCGGCGATACCCCCGTTTTGCGCTGCGGGCTACCGCTTCCCGAAAACTGACCTGAAGAGCGAAGACAGAAGGCCCTCGCTTCTCGTGTGTGGATCGCGAACAGGCGCTGTGTGAGTCGCGGGGGAGGGCGCTGATCGGCGGGGGGCCGGTGATCGCGCAGCTGGTGCTTGAGGAGTGCTGCGCGCGCTCGCTGGAGCTGTGACCGGGTCGGCTGAACGCGTACTGCCTCGGTCGGTCGCCGAGTTGCCTACTACTTTTGCAATAGCCGGAAGCTCGGGTCTCGGCACTTTTGCGCGAGCCGGCGATGACGCAACACGGATCGGTGCAGGGGCATAGCCGACGTTGTTGACCGGCGTGCCAGCTATTCCCCATGCTGCAGCAAGGCGCGAAGGCACTACTAGGTGGTGCTGTGGTCTGGTACTTGCAACATAGAGCAAGCGTGCTTCTTCCTCATTGAAGACTGGTTTGCTGGGGTCGTCCTTCTTGTATTTCTTCGGCTCAAAGTCAGTGTGGAGAGCTACAGACGTCCATTCGCGTCCTTTCGCCTTGTGCCCAGTTGAGACCACGAGGTCCGCCGTACCTTCGCCCTCTGCGACTTCTTCAAGTGCGCGAATGAGGGCCCGTTCCCCGTTTTGATTGACGATGGTCACGAATGTGCGCAGCGATTCGCCTTCATCTGAATCGGCGAAGTCCACAACCTCGTCCCAATTCAGGAACCCAAAGAACTCGGGACATTCGCCGGGGACCTGCCTCTTTAGTCGAGTCACATCCTCGAGCATCCGAACAAGATCACCGACTCCACCCACGACATGGGGCCGACCGTTACGCGCAAGCTCTCCCAGAACGACCTCGATCACGCCGACATTTGTGCGGCACAGAACCGCCCGAGTTCGCCCTATCGTCGTGATCCTGCTTTGAATCTCCGGGTTGCCCGTCACGGCTCGATCTTCCCGAAGGTCGGCCAGGATGCGATTCGCGACCGTCGCTATTCCTGCTCCAAACCTGAAGGACTGGGTGAGTGCTGATTCAGCTTCCGTGTGCACTTTCGCCATCGCATTCACAGCGCCGCGCCACTCGTAGATTTGCTGGTGGCGATCCCCCACGAGAGTGAGCTGCCCGCTTTGTTTTCGAAGAACCGAGAGCACTGCTTCGTTTGTGTCTTGTGCTTCGTCCAGCAGGACAAAGTCGTAGTGCATCTCCGGGGAGTTCAGTGACCACAGCTTTAGGTAGCCGTCATGACCGAGCGGCGCGGCGTCCTTTGGATCAAGCATTCGGTCCCAAAGGTGCGCAGCCAGTTTCGCTAAGTAGGCTTCGAACTGATCCCTGTCGCGATCCTGCAGCTTCTGCAGCTTGCCACTGAGAGGCACATGCGCGGGGGAGATGCTCTCGTCACCACTCTGGCAGAAGCGCTGTATTGTCCTTGCAGTGATGTAGCCGAGTGAGCGCGGCTTCAACAGCACATCACCGATCGCAAGCTCCTGTAAATCGAGAAGGTGAGCGACACGATTCCCCTGCAGGCCGTCAAACACTTTCGCTTTGTTGTTCCGGTACTGAGAAGGAAGCGAGCGAAGCGCTAACGAGTGAGTTGTGCGGCAGTCCACGGTGCCGGGGAACTTCGTGCGGGCCTCTTCTGCGATGCTCTTATTGAACGCAAGATAAACGCCCGAGCGCCGCGTTGACCTGCCGATTGCGGTCAGCGTCGTCGTTTTGCCAGTGCCCGCGAAGGCGCTGATCTTCAGCGAACTGGCGTTGTTGAAAAGCTCGACTGCCGCTTGTTGTTCGTCTGTTAGGCCCATTGCTTCTCCCGAAGGGGCCGACGCGGTACGACGCAACCAGCCTGTAACGAGATGAGTGTACGCGGCTGATCAGGACGGAGCTGCGCCCGTCCGCCTACACATGCGCCTACACGGAGGAGCACGGCTGGAGGTCACTACCGTTTTTGTAGCGACAAAAGAAGCAACCACGGGGAAGTGAGTGGTGGGTCCTGTAGGATTCGAACCTACGACCTACGGATTAAGAGTCCGCTGCTCTACCAACTGAGCTAAGAACCCCACTGCGATCAGGGGGCGAATTCTAGCACGCGAATCGGGGCAGCTCATGCTCGCGCGAGCGCCGCCCCTGCCTCTTCAGTAGCCGTAGAAGTCCTCGCTGCGGATGTCGTCGCCGTCCACGCCGGCGCGCTCCAGCGTCTCGCGCATCGCGGCCACCATCGCCGGCGGGCCGGCCACGTACCAGACGGGGTTCGCCAGCTCGGCGCCTATGCCCCTCAGCAGCCCTTCGTCGATCATGCCGGTGGCGCCGGTCCACGGCTGGCGCGACTCGGGCATCTGCGTCATGGTGGCGACCAGGCGGAAGTTCCGGTGCTCGCCTTCCAGCCGCTGCAGCTCGGACAGGAACGCGCTGTCCTCGGGCCGCCGGTTGGAATACAGCAGGACCAGGCGGTGCGGCAAGGCCGCGTGCCGGGCGTGGCGCAGCATGCTCATGAAGGGCGTGATGCCGATGCCGCCCGCGATGAACACGCCGGCGCGGTCCGCCTTGTTGTGCAGCGTCAGCGCGCCGAAGGGCCCGTCGATTTCCGCCGTCGCCCCGAGCGGGAGCCGTGCCAGCGCATTCTTGAACGGGCTGTCCCGCATGCGCGTGGCGATGGCCAGTTCGTCCTCGTGCGGCGCGCTGACGATCGAGAAAGCATGGCGCGCGGCGTCCGTGCCGCGGAGGGCCGGGTCCGCCAGGACCAGGTCGATCGCCTGGCCGGGCCGGAAGCTGAAGCCGGCGGGCTTGGCGAAGTGGAAGGAGATCGTCCCTTCGGCGATCTCCGCCTTGCGCATCAGGTGGACGGGGATGGGGGTCATGGCGCTGCTCCTCGGCGGCGAATGCCGCCCTCGCAGGCATGGATGCCACGACCCGCGCGAACGTGCCCGGCCAGGCGCCGAGGCCCCAAGAAAAAAGCCAGGCGCGAGGCCTGGCTTTCCGATGTCGGTGGTGGAGAGGAGGAGGATCGAACTCCCGACCTTCGCATTGCGAACGCGACGCTCTCCCAGCTGAGCTACCCCCCCACAACGAACGCTATTCTAGCAAAAGCCGCGCAGGGTTTTCGGCGCGGCGCGCGATTTATCGCATGCCGTTGCGGGCGGCCAGTTCCACGAACAGCCCGGAATGGTCCAGGTCGCCGTGGCCGTGCTCGCCGGCCTCGGCGTAGAGCCGCTCGAAGAGGGCGGTGACCGGCGCGTCGAAACCCAGCTCCGCCGCCGTGGCCAGGGCGTTGCGCATGTCCTTCAGCTGGACGCCGATCCGCGCGCGCGGCGCGAAGTCGCGCTCCACCATCCGCTGGCCGTGCACCTGCAGGATGCGGCTGTCGGCGAAGCCGCCGGTGATCGCCTCGCGCACCTTGGCCGGGTCGGCGCCGCCCTTTTCGCACAGCAGCAGCGCCTCGGCGACCGCGCCGATGGTGATGCCCACGATCATCTGGTTGGCCAGTTTCGCCAGCTCGCCGGCCCCGTGCGGGCCGACGTGCGTGGCGCGGCCCAGCGGCTGGAACACCGGCGCGGCGCGCGCGAAGTCGGCCGCCTCGCCGCCCGCCATGATCGCCAGCGTGCCGTTCTCGGCGCCGACGGTGCCGCCGGAGACCGGGGCGTCCAATTGAGCGATGCCGCGCTCGGCCAGCTTCGCCGCGTGCTCGCGCGCCTCGCGCGGCTGGATCGAGGCCATGTCGATGAAGAGCGTGCCGCGCGCCATCGCTTCGGCGACGCCCTGGCGGAACAGCACTTCCTCCACCACCGGCCCGCTCTCCAGCATGCAGACGACGACCTCGGCCTCGCGCACCGCGTCGGCGGCACTGCCGTGGACCTTGGCGCCGGAGGGCGCCAGCCTTTCGGCCTTCTCGCGGCTGCGGTTCCAGGCGTGCACCTCGTGGCCGGCTTCGCACAGCCGGCGTCCCATAGGGAAGCCCATGGCCCCGATGCCCAGGATGGCGATCCGCATCTCAGGCGACCTTCAGCACGGGCGACGCGAACAGCTTCTCCATCTCGCGGCGGATGCGGTAGGCGTGCGTGTTCGTGTCCATCGCGACGTCGTTCCAGCTGAGGCTCTGGCCTTTCTTCACGGGCCGCACCAGCTTGACGTCGTGCGCCAGCCCCAGCGGCAGGCCGCCCATGCGCACGGAGGTCTCGGACGGCAGCAGCTTGCCCCACACCGTGTAGCCGCCCTCGCCGTCGAGGACCTCGCCCGGCTGCAGGTCGCGCTTGGCCGTGGCCACGACGTCGGCGTTCCAGCAGGTCGCCACGCCCGTGGCTTCGCCCCGCAGGGCGACGCTGGCCACCGAGACGCCGACTTCCAGCCCGATCAGGTGCCAGCGCTTGTACAGCGTGAAGTAGCGGCCGCTCGGGTCCGTGTGCGCCTTGTATTCCTCGAAGCAGTTCTTGATGTACTCGGTTTCCGCTTCGACCGTGACCCACACGCCCATGCGGATCTCGTAGGGGATGCTGCGGCCGTCGGCCTCCAGCGAGGAGATCACTTCGACCATGCCCTTGCGCTCCAGCACGCCGCCCTCGCTGCGCGGGCGCGTCACGTAGGGAATGTCCTCGATGCTCGCCGGCGGGTAGAGCAGGCCGTCGGAGGGAACGGCGAGGCCGGTGGCGTTGGCCACCGCGGTGCTCTCGATGGAGGGCTTGGAACCGTCCAGGAAGCTGTTGAACATCTTGGGGTTCAGGCCGCCGCGCTTTGCCTGCTCGGGCGTCAGGCCCCAGTTGTTCCACACCGTGTCAGGCGTCGATTCGCTGAAGTGCGGCAGCCACTTGTGGCCGCGCCCCGCCGCCACGACCGGGAAGCCGCAGGTGCGGGCCCAGTCCACCAGGTCGCAGATCAGCGCCGGCTGGTCGCCGAAGGCGAGCGAGTACACGACGCCGGCCTCGGCGGCCTTGCGCGCCAGCAGCGGACCGCAGAACGCGTCGGCCTCCACCGTGACGTTGACGACGTGCTTGCCGTTCGCGAAGGCTTCCAGGCAGTGGTCCACCGCGGCGATCGGGTGGCCGGTGCATTCCACGACGACGTCGATGGCCGGGTGGCGCACCAGCGCCTGCCAGTCGGCGCCGACGTGCGTGGCGCCCGTCTTCAGGGCTTCGTCGATCGACGCGGCCTGGGTGCGCTCGGGATTCCACCCGACGCGGGCGAGGTTGGCGCGGGCGTTGTCGGGCGACAGGTCGGCGATGGCGGCGAGGTGCACGCCGGGCGTGCGCGGCACCTGGGCGAGGTACATGGAGCCGAACTTGCCGGCGCCGATCAGGCCGACGCGGATCGGCTTGCCTTGCGCGGCGCGTTGCTGGAGCTGGGAATGCAGGGACATCAGGCGGCTTTCTTCAGGGTGTCGATGGGTTCGGGCGAGGTCACGAGGGCGCTGGCCGGCATGCCGTCCTTCCAGGGCAGGTCCACCGGATAGTCCTTGCGCAGGCAGTCGTCCGGCAGGCAGGCGATGGGCGTGAAGTCGCGATGCGCAATGTACTCCGGCCGCTTGAAGCGCCGGATGTGGTTGGAGACGGCGCACAGGCTCAGGTAGACGCTCACGCGGTTCCAGGGCGACAGGTTGCTGGTGGAGGCGTGCACCAGGCAGCTGTGGAACAGGATCATGGAACCGGCCGGGCCCTTGGGGCTCACGATGCCGCCGTCCTTGCCGCCGGCGCGCTCCACCAGCTGCGCGATCAGCTCGTTGCTCACCGTCCAGAGCGGGTAGCTGGTGGTGGTGAGGTCGTGCCTGGCGTCGACAACGCCCTTCTTGTGGCTGCCCGGGATGAACATCAGCGGGCCGTTGTACTCGTTGACGTCGTCCAGGAAGATCGCGACGTTCATCGCGCGCTCGGTGGGCATCATGTCGTCGTTCAGCCAGGTGCCGTAGTCCTGGTGCCACTGCCAGACGTCGCCCTCGAAGGCCATCTTGCCGTTGATCTTGAACTGGTGCATGTAGACCTCCTCGTCGAAGAGGTCCATCACCGGCTGCACCATGCGCGGGTGGCGCGCCAGGCGGGCGAAGGGCTCGCTGTACAAGTGCGCGGCGAAGTTGGTCCGCACGGCGTCGCTGCCCTTCTCGCGCACGTTGAAGGCCTCGCGCCGCGCGTACAGCGCCGGCACCGCCCCGGTCAGCGTGCGGGTCTCCTCGGGCGAGAACAGGCCGGGGAAGAAAAGGTAGCCGTCGCGGTCGAACTGCTCGCGCTGCGCAGGTGTCAGTCTCACTTCAGGTCTCCTCTTGGTGGATGTTGCGGAATCCAGCACGATGTATACCGACGCAAACGCCGAAAGCGCCAAAAACCTCACCGACTTTCCTGACAACATGTGACAAGATGTTGCAAAAGACGAGGCAGGAGGTGAACGTGGTTCGGGATGGAGCTTGGTACGACGGGATGTACAACAACCGGGAGCTGGTGCCGGAGCATCCTGCGTTCTTCGCCCGGTGGGCGGGCGATTCGGCGCAGGTGCGCGCCGAAGGACCTTGCGAGCTGGACCTGCGCTATGGCGCGGGCGCGGGTGAAACCCTCGATGTCTTCCCGGCGCCGGCGGGGGACGCGCCGGTGCTGGTGTTCGTCCACGGCGGCTACTGGCGCGCCATGGACAAGAAGGACCACTCCTTCATCGCTCCCGCGTTCACGCGGCATGGCGCCTGCGTCGTGGTGCCGAACTACGACCTGTGCCCCGCGGTGACCGTCCCGCAGATCACGCTGCAGGTGGCGCGCGCGGTGGCCTGGACCTGGCACAACATCGGCCGCTGGGGCGGCGACCGCCGCCGCATCGTGGTGGCGGGCCATTCGGCCGGCGGCCAGCTGGCCGCGATGATGCTCTCGTGCCTCTGGCCGCAGCTCGATGCGGCGCTGCCGCGCGACACGGTGCGCTGCGCGCTGGCGATCTCCGCGCTGCACGACCTGGACCCGATCATGCGCACGCCCTTCCTGCAGCAGACGCTGCAGCTCACGCCGGAGCAGGTGGCGCAGGCCAGCCCGGCGCGCCTGCCGGCGCCGCGGCAGGGCACGCTCTATTCGGTGGCCGGCTCGCAGGAGAGCGCGGAATACCACCGCCAGAACCGCCTGATCCAGGAAGCCTGGGGCGCGCGCCGGGTGCCGGTGTGCGAGATCCTGCCGGGGGTGAACCACTTCAGCGTGCTGGATGCGCTGGTGGAGCCGAGCCATCGGCTGCATCGGTTGACGCTGGATCTGTTGCGCGCCTGAGACCGGAAGCTGGGGTTCGTCCTTCGGACTCACCACCAGCCTACGAGACGGCCTTTCCCGTAGGCTGGCGGTGAGCCGCAGGCGAACCCCAGCATTCCTACATCAGCAGGTGTTCCCCCGCGTTGTCCCCGCCCAGGATCACGTAGTTCACCTTCTTGATGTCCGTGAGTTTCGTCCCCCCGGCGTAGCTGATCGAGCTCTGCAGGTCTTCCTGCATCTCGCGCAGCGTGTCCGCCAGCTTGCCCTTCACCGGCTCGAGGATGCGCTTGCCCTCGACGTGCTTGTATTCGCCCTTGTTGAAGTCGGAGGCGCTGCCGTAGTACTCCTTGTACAGGCGGCCGTCCTCTTCCACCGTGGCGCCGGGCGATTCCTCGTGGCCGGCCAGCATGGAGCCGACCATCACCATGGTCGCGCCGAAGCGGATGCTCTTGGCGATGTCGCCGTGCTCGCGGATGCCGCCGTCGGCGATGATCGGCTTGGTCGCCACGCGGGCGCACCACTTCAGCGCCGACAGCTGCCAGCCGCCCGTGCCGAAGCCCGTCTTCATGCGCGTGATGCAGACCTTGCCCGGGCCGATGCCCACCTTGGTGGCGTCGGCGCCCCAGTTCTCCAGGTCGATCACCGCCTCGGGCGTGCCCACGTTGCCGGCGATCACGAAGGTGCCCGGCAGCTTTCGCTTCAGGTGGGCGATCATGTTCTTCACCGTGTCGGCATGGCCGTGGGCGATGTCGATGGTCACGTACTCGGGCACCAGCCCCTCGGCGGCCAGCTTGTCCACCGCCTCGTAGTCGGCCTGCTTCACGCCCACCGAGATGGAGGCGAAGGCGCCGGCCTCGCGCATCTGCCGGACGAACTTCACGTTGTCCAGGTCGAAGCGGTGCATCACGTAGAAGTAGCCGTTCTGCGCCAGCCAGAGGCAGATCTTCTCGTCCACCACGGTCTTCATGTTGGCCGGCACCACCGGCAGCTTGAAGCGGCGGCCACCGAACTCGATGGACGGGTCGCATTCCGAGCGGCTTTCCACGCGGCACTTGCGCGGCAGCAGCAAAACTTTGTCGTAGTCGAAGATTTCCATGTTCCAGGCTCCGGAAACTGTTGAAGAAACAGATGGACGCTTGGACTGTGGGGCCGGCCCCTCGTGCGCGCGGCGGGCACGAAAAACCGGGCCACAAATGCTTGGGCCCGGTGACTGATTCTAGCGCCGAGTGGATTTCAGGGACATTCGGTCTGCGTGATGGCCCGGATACGGCCCCGGCCATCCTGCAGCAGGGCGACCAGCCTCAGCCGTTCGGGCCGGGCGCCGTCGTGGATCTGCATCGCCCGCCCCTCGGCCAGCGTTCCGGGCGCGCGCCGGGCCACGTCGGCCCAGTCGGGCCGGAAGACATTGCGCACCAGGTTGCGCGGCACGACGCTGCCCTCGGTGCCGGCCGGCAGCTGCTCCAGCAGCAGCAGCCAGGCCTGCCAGGCCTCGCGGCCGGGTTCCTTCAGCTCCATGGTCGTGCCCACGTAGTCGTTGAAGGCATCCCCCTGCGCCAGCCGCAGCGGCACCGGCTCGCCGGAGCGGATGGTGGTGACGTTCTCGCTGCGCTCGGGCGGCTTGCGGCCCAGCAGGACAAGCCGGTCGACGGCGTCGTCGGTGGCGACCACCGACAGCGGCGCGTCGTCGCCCTGGCGGCCGGGCACGATCCAGTCGATCGCCAGGGTGTTGGCGGCCGGCTTCGGGGTCGCGGGGTCGCGCCAGCACTCGGCGCAGTCGGCGCTGGTGAAGCGCTCCAGCACCGCTTGGGCGCGCGGCGCCTCGTCGCTGGTGCACAGCGCCCGGGCGCCGAACGGCAGGGCCAGGAGCAGGGCGGCAAGGGTGGGTCGCAGGGCGATTCGCATGGCATCGGGGCGGCGCGTGCCGCCGGGTTCCTACAATGCCACATGTTTCCAGAAGCCGCTGCCGACTCGCCCCTGCTGCAGCACCTCAATCCCGAACAGCGGGCCGCCGTCACCCTGCCGAACGAGCACGCGCTCATCCTCGCAGGCGCCGGCTCGGGCAAGACCCGCGTCCTCACCACCCGCATCGCCTGGCTGCTCGCCACGGGCCAGATCGGCCCCGGCAACGTGCTGGCCGTGACCTTCACCAACAAGGCCGCCAAGGAGATGATGACGCGCCTGACGGCCATGCTGCCCGTCAACGTGCGCGGCATGTGGATCGGCACCTTCCACGGCCTGTGCAACCGCTTCCTGCGCGCCCACTACAAGCTGGCGCAGCTGCCGCAGGGCTTCCAGATCCTGGACACGCAGGACCAGCTGTCGGCCATCAAGCGCCTGATGAAGCAGTACAACGTGGACGACGAGCGCTTCCCGGCCAAGGAGCTGCAGTGGACCATCGCCGGCTGGAAGGAGGAGGGCCTGCGTCCCGGCGCCGTGGAAGCCCGCGGCGAGGACGACCGCCGCAAGGTCGAGATCTACCAGCTGTACGAGGAGCAGTGCCAGCGCGAGGGCGTCGTCGACTTCGCCGAGCTGATGCTGCGCAGCTACGAGCTGCTGCGCGACAACGACCCGATCCGCGAGCACTACCGCCGCCGCTTCCACCACATCCTGATCGACGAGTTCCAGGACACCAACCGGCTGCAGTACGCCTGGATCAAGATGTTCGCGGGGCCGGACAACTCCGTGTTCGCCGTCGGCGACGACGACCAGAGCATCTATGCCTTCCGCGGCGCGCGCGTGGGCAACATGGCCGACTTCGTGCGCGAGTTCCAGGTGCGCCACCAGATCAAGCTGGAGCAGAACTACCGCAGCTTCAGCAACATCCTCGACTCCGCCAACGCGCTGATCGCGCACAACAAGGCACGCCTGGGCAAGAACCTGCGCACCGACCAGGGCCCCGGCGAGCCGGTGCGCGTGTACGAGGCGCCCACCGACATGGCCGAGGCGCAGTGGATGGTGGAGGAGATCCGCCAGCTCGTTCGCGACGACGTGCCGCGCCACGAGATCTCGGTGCTCTATCGCAGCAACGCGCAGAGCCGCGTGATCGAGACGGCGCTGTTCAACGCCGCCGTGCCCTACCGCGTGTACGGCGGACTGCGCTTCTTCGAGCGGGCCGAGATCAAGCACGCGCTGTCCTACCTGCGCCTGTTGGAGAACCCGAACGACGACACCAGCTTCCTGCGCGTGGTGAACTTCCCGGCGCGCGGCATCGGCGCGCGCACGATCGAGCAGCTGCAGGACGCAGCGCGCGCCTCGGGCTCCTCGCTGCACGACGCGGTGAAGTCCACCACCGGCAAGGCCGGCGCCAACCTCGCGGCCTTCGTGCAGAAGATCGCCGACATGCGGGCGGAAACCGAGGGGTTGACGCTGCGCGAGATCATCCAGGTGATGCTCCAGCGCAGCGGCCTCGTGGAGCACTACCAGGCCGAGCGCGACGGCGCCGACCGGGTGGAGAACCTGGAGGAACTGGTCAACGCGGCCGAGAGCTTCGTCACGCAGGAGGGCTTCGGCCGCGACGCGGTGGCGCTGCCGGTGGACGAACTGGGCGCGACGGTGCTGCGGCAGTCACCGGCCAGCCAGGGCCTGGATCCCAGCCTGCCCGAAGTCAACGAACCTGCGCCGGATTACGTGCCGCCCGATGCCGACACCGGCGAGACGCTCTCGCCACTCGCCGCCTTCCTCACGCACGCCGCGCTGGAGTCGGGCGACAACCAGGCGCAGGCCGGGCAGGACGCCGTGCAGCTGATGACGGTGCACGCGGCCAAGGGCCTGGAGTTCGACTGCGTGTTCGTCACGGGCCTGGAGGAGGGGCTGTTCCCGAGCGAGCGTTCGCTGGCGGACTACGAAGGGCTGGAAGAAGAGCGGCGCCTGATGTACGTGGCGATCACGCGCGCGCGCAAGCGCCTGTACCTGAGCCATTCCCAGACGCGGCTGCTGCACGGCCAGACCCGCTACAACGTCAAGAGCCGCTTCTTCGACGAGCTGCCGGAGCACGCGCTGAAGTGGCTGACGCCCAGGAACCAGAGCTTCGGCGGCTCCGCCTTCGGCTTCGGCATGGGCTACCCAACCTCGCGCGCCGGCAACTCCAATGCCACCGGCTGGGGCCGCAGCGAAACCTTCGCCAACCCGCCCGTCGCGCCGCAGAAGGCCGCGCCGGACCACGGCCTGCGCCCCGGCATGCAGGTGTTCCACGCCAAGTTCGGCGAAGGCACGGTGCTGACGCTGGAAGGCTCGGGCCCCGACGCGCGCGCCCACATCAACTTCCCGCGCCACGGCCAGAAGTGGCTGGCGCTGTCGGTGGCGAAGCTGACGCCCGTCACCTGAGCGGCGGGCCCTCACCCCAGCCCTCTCCCGCAAGCGGGAGAGGGAGCAAGCTAGCGCGCGGGCGCGGCGGGCTGCGGATCGAGGTAGCCGCTGCCGTCGTGGACGCCGCGGCGGCCCATGACTTGCCAGGCGGTGCGTTCGTGCGCGAGCGCCGCGACCATCTCCACTTCCTCGTCGCTGTGGTTGATCGCGCGCGCCGGCGTCAGCACGCGGCCGTCGCGCGGCTGCACTTCCGCCCAGAAGGACTGGTGGTACTGCGACACGGAAGTCACGTGCTCGCCCCCGGCGCCGATCTCCACCGTGCCGTAGCAGTTGCAGAAATAGCTGCGCCCGCCCTGGCCGGCCGGCACTTCCGTGTACACGCCGGTGCCGCGGATGCCCGCCGTCAGCGTCGGCGTGACGACCTGGCGGAAGTCGCCGCGGGTCCAGACGCTCAGCACCGCGCCCGTCAGCAGCCGCAGCACGCTCACGGCGGTGAGCGTCCGGCCGCGCTCGACGGCCAGGCGCGAGTTCTGCCGCACGAGGAAGGCGGAGTTGCCCATCACGAACACCAGGTGGCCGCCCGGCCCGGTCTCGAGCTGGTCGCCGGTCTGGATGAACTGGTCCTGGCGCAGCGGCCGGCCGTTCAGCAGCGCGTCGCCGCGCAGTTCCACGATGTTCGTGCGCTGCTGCGCGAGGGCCGCGCCGAAGCCGCCAGCGCCGGTCCAGGCCGCGGCCGCCTGCAGGAAGCCGCGGCGGCGGAACCAGAGCACCTCGCGCTCGGTGCGTCCCTGCAGGATGTGCTGCGTCATGGCGCCAGGCCTCCTCCGGGTTCGGCCGCGGCGGGCAGCGCCTCGTCGTCGGCGCGGAAGCTGTCGCGGAAGGTGAAGTAGAGCGACGTGGAGAACATCGCCACCAGGATCAGGACGGTGGGCATCATGATGCTGCGGGCGACGGCCACGCCGCCCATCACCATGCCCAGCGCGGTCAGGCCGAAGCCCACCAGCAGGAACACGCCCAGCCAGGCCAGGCTGTAGACCGTCAGCGCGCCGAAGTTGCGCAGGCACGCGACGCCGCTGAAGAACAGGCTCTTCGCCGGCGTCACGCCATGCCAGTGCACCAGGGCCGGGGCGTGCCAGAACACCAGCAGCAGCGGCGTGTGCAGCAGCAGCACCACCAGCATGCGCATGTCGACCTGCGGCGCCTGCGGATCGGCCGGGGCCTGCGGCGAGGGGTCGCCCGTGAGCAGCGTGCCCAGCAGGGTCGCGAGCAGCGAGCCTGCCGTGTAGATCGCGCCCAGCATCAGCATCGCGCGGGCGCGCTGGCGGCCGGCGCGGAAGGCGCTGATCAGGACGGTGGGCATGGGGAAGCGGCCGCTCGCCGCTTCGGCGGTGGCCGCCATCAGGCCCAGCGTGGCCGCCGGCACGAGCATCGCGCCCAGCACGGGGCCGACCACCGGAACCTGCGAGATCACCAGCACCACCGCCATGTACATGAAGAAAAGGCCGGTCAGGGCCAGCGGCTGCTTCAGGAAGGTCTTCACGCCCAGCTTGACCCAGGTGAGGCCGGTGCGCGCGGGAACGATGTTCAGTTTCACGAATTGAATTTAACCCATGCCGGTCCGGCTCACAGCGAGGCGGCCGTGACCGGGTGCAGCACGCGCTGGCGCAGCACCCGCTCGAAGTGCGCCGGATCGTGCGGCTTCAGCAGCGAGGCCTCGCGCGGGAGGTGGAAGTCCCACAGGCGCGAGACCCAGAAGCGCAGCGCGCCGGCGCGCAGCATGGCGGGCAGCAGCTGGCGCTCGGCCGGGGTGAGCGGGCGCACCTGGGCATAGGCCTCGACGAAGGCCCGGGCGCGCACGGGGTCGTGGACGCCCGTGGGCAGGGCTATGGCCCAGTCGTTCAGGCAGACGGCGAGGTCGAACAGCCAGGCGTCGACGCCGGCGAAGTAGAAGTCGAAGAAGCCGGTCAGCCGGCCGTCCTCGAACATCACGTTGTCGCGGAACAGGTCGGCGTGGATGGGGCCGCGGGGCAGCGCCGCCCAGGCGGCGCTGGCGGCCACGTGGTTCTGGTAGGCGAGCTCGCTGCGCAGCAGCGCCGCCTGCTCCGGCGTCACGAAGGGCAACACCACCGGCACCGTCTCGTTCCACCAGGCCAGGCCGCGCAGGTTGGGCTGGCGGCGCTGGTAGTCGCGGCCGGCCAGGTGCATGCGCGCCAGCATCGCGCCCACCTGCGCGCAGTGCTCGGGCCCGGGCGCCAGTTCGTGCCTGCCGGACAGCTTGTTGACCAGCGCCGCCGGCTTGCCGCACACCGTGTGCAGCAGGTCGCCGTCGGCATTGGCCGCCGGGTCCGGCACCGGGATGCCGTGCTGCGCCAGGTGCTTCATCAGGTGCAGGTAGAACGGCAACTGCTCGAAGGTGAGGCGCTCGAACAGCGTCAGCACGAACTCGCGCGTGCCCAGCACGTCGCGCGCGGTGACGAAGTAGTTGGTGTTCTCGATGCCGCTCTGGATGCCGCGCAGCTCCGCCAGCTCGCCCAGGCCCAGGGCGCGCAGCAGCGCGCCCGCCTCGCCTTCCGAGACCTCGGTGAACACGGCCATGTCAGAAGCCGAAGACGTTCCAGACGCGCTGCTTGCGGCCGGAGAAACCCTCGCGGCTCTCGGCCGGCCGGCTGCGCGCCATGTCGGTGGGCTGGAGTTCGTAGGGCGGGACGTCCGCCTTGGGCTGGACGGTGACGTTCTGCGACTGGCCGCCCACGCGCAGTTCGTCGATGCGGTTGCCGGCGTCCTCGAGGCGGATGCGCTCGATCTTCTGGTTCTTGCGCGGCTCGAGCGTGCCTTCCCGCGCGATGGGGGTCTGGGCGAAGGCGCTGGCGGCGAGCAGGGCGGCGAGGAGGAGGCTCAGGCGCATGGCGGGATTGTACGGGCGGGCACAATGGCTTCCCATGAGCGAGACGGACGAAGTCCCCACCCCCGAGCCCAAGGTCCTGCTGCTGGTCGACGGCTCCAGCTACCTGTACCGCGCCTTCCATGCCATGCCCGACCTGCGGGCGGTGCCGGGCGACCCGACGAGCGCGGCCACCGGCGCGATCCGCGGCATGATCAACATGATGCAGAAGCTGCGGCGCGACGTGCGCGCCGACTACGCCGCCTGCGTCTTCGACGCGCCCGGCAAGACCTTCCGCGACGACCTCTACCCCGAGTACAAGGCGACCCGCTCGCCCATGCCGCCCGACCTGCGCACGCAGATCGACCCCATCCACGAGGTGGTGCGCCTGCTCGGATGGAAGGTGCTCAACGTCCCCGGCGTGGAAGCCGACGACGTGATCGGCACGCTGGCCTGCCTGGCGACGCAGCAGGGCGTGCAGACCATCATCTCCAGCGGCGACAAGGACCTGTCGCAGCTGGTGAACGAGCACGTGGTGGTCATCGACACGATGAACGACCGGCGCCGCGACATCGCCGGCGTGGAAGCCGAGTTCGGCGTGCCGCCGCGGCTGATGGTCGACTACCAGGCGCTGGTGGGCGACGCCGTGGACAACGTGCCCGGCGTGGACAAGGTGGGCCCCAAGACGGCCGTGAAGCTGCTGCAGGAATACGGTTCGCTGGACAACCTGATCGCGCGCGCCCACGAGGTGAAGGGCGCCGTCGGCGAGAACCTGCGGCGCGCGCTGGAGTGGCTGCCCAAGGGGCGCGAGCTGCTGACGATCCGCACCGACTGCGACCTGAAGGACCACATCCCGGGCATCCCGGACCTGCAGGACATCGTGATCGGCGGCCAGGACGTCGACCGGCTGAAGGTCTTCTACGACCGCTACGGCTTCAAGGGGCTGGTGAAGCAGCTCGAGACGCACGACGTGCCGCCGGAGCTGATCGAGGAACAGCGCAGCAAGAAGCGCGTGGGGCCGGGCGCGCGCGCGCCGGCCGGCCGGTTCGAGGAGCCGGACCTCTCCGGGCTGTCGCAGGCGACCACGCTGCACTACGACACGGTGTTCACCTGGGAGCAGTTCCAGCCCTGGCTGGAGCGGATCCAGGCGGCCTCGCTCGTCGCGCTGGACACCGAGACCGATTCGCTCGACGAGATGCAGGCGTGCATCGTCGGCCTGTCCTTCAGCACCGAGCCGGGGCTCGCCTGCTACATCCCGCTGGCGCACGACTACCAGGGCGCGCCCGAGCAGCTGCCGCGCGAGGAAGTGCTGGCGCGCCTGAAGCCCTGGCTGGAGGACCCCGCCAGGAAGAAGCTGGGCCAGCACGTCAAGTACGACCGCCACGTGTTCGCCAACCACGGCATCGAGGTGCGCGGCTACCTGCACGACACCATGCTGGAAAGCTACGTGCTGGAAGTGCACAAGCCGCACGGCCTGGCCAGCCTCGCCGAGCGCCACCTGGGGCGTACCGGCATCGATTACGAGACCATCGCCGGCAAGGGGGCGCACCAGATCACCTTCAACCAGGTGCCGATCGACAAGGCGGCGGAATACTCCTGCGAGGACTCCGACCAGACGCTGGACGTGCACCTGGCCCTCTGGCCCAAGCTGGAGAACGCCGGCAAGCTGCGTTCCATCTACGAGCTGGAGATCGAGTGCAGCGAGGTGCTGTTCCGCGTGGAGCGCAACGGCGTGCTGATCGACGCGCAGGCGCTCGCGCAGCAGAGCAACGAGCTGGGCCAGCGCATCATGCAGCTGGAACGCGAGGCGCACGAGCTCGCCGGCCAGCCGTTCAACCTCGGAAGCCCCAAGCAGATCTGCGAGATCCTGTTCACGAAGCAGCAGCTGCCCGTGATCAAGAAGACGGCGAGCGGGGCGCCCAGCACCGACGAGGAAGTGCTGGAGAAGCTGGCCGAGGACTACCCGCTGCCGGCCAGGATCCTGGAGCACCGGGGGCTGTCCAAGCTGAAAGGCACGTACACCGACAAGCTGCCGCAGATGACGCACCCGCGCACGGGCCGCGTGCACACGCACTACGCGCAGGCGGTGGCGGTGACCGGGCGCCTGTCCAGCAACGACCCCAACCTGCAGAACATCCCGATCCGCACGGCCGAAGGCCGGCGCATCCGCGAGGCCTTCATCGCGCCGCCGGGCTGCCGCATCGCGAGCGCCGACTACAGCCAGATCGAGCTGCGCATCATGGCGCACATCAGCGAGGACGAGGCGCTGCTGCGCGCCTTCCGAGAGAACATGGACGTGCACCGCGCCACGGCCTCGGAGGTGTTCGGCGTGCCGCTGGACCAGGTGTCGAGCGAGCAGCGGCGCTACGCGAAGGTGATCAACTTCGGCCTGATCTACGGCATGAGCAGCTTCGGGCTGGCGCGCAACCTGGGCATCGAGAACGCGGCGGCGAAGAACTACATCGAGCGCTACTTCCAGCGCTACCCCGGCGTGAAGCAGTACATGGACGAGACGAAGCTCGCGGCCAAGAGCCGCGGCTACGTCGAGACGGTGTTCGGCCGGCGCCTGTACCTGCCGGAGATCAACTCACCGAACGGGCCGCGCCGCGGCAGCGCGGAGCGGCAGGCGATCAACGCGCCGATGCAGGGCACGGCGGCCGACCTGATCAAGCTGTCGATGGTCAAGGTGCAGGAGACGCTCGACCGCGAGCAGCGCCGCACGAAGATGGTCATGCAGGTGCACGACGAACTGGTGTTCGAGGTGCCGGAAGACGAGGTCGACTGGCTGAAGGCCGAAATCCCCCGCCTGATGGCCAGCGTGGCGGAACTGCGCGTGCCGCTGCTGGCGGAGATCGGGGTGGGGACGAACTGGGAAGAGGCGCATTGACCTGCTGGGGTTCGGCTTCGCCTCACCGCCAGCCTACGGACTTCGTAGGCTGGCGGTGAGCGCAGCGAACCCCAGCTACTTCTTCTCCTTCTCCGACCACAACACCCCGCCCGTCGCCCAGTCGCTCGGCTTCACGTCGAACAGCAGCACGTCCACGGATTCGGGCTTGCTGCCCAGGGTGTCGACGCAGGCCTGCGTGAGGGCCTTGACGAAGTTGCGCTTCTGCTCGGGGGTGCGGCCTTCGAACAGGTCGACGCGGATGGTGGGCATGGAATCCTCCTTGGCTGAAAAACCCGTAGTCTGCGCCAGCCGGCCCGCGCGCCCCTAGACTGCGGCGTTTTCCACCACCACACCACGAGGACGGAACCCATGCTGCAGAACGAGTTCACCCGCCGCTCGGCCCTCAAGGCGGCGCTCGGCGCCGGCTACGCCGCCGCGGCCGGCCCGCTGATGGCGCAGACGGCCATCCGCACGCCTTCGGACGGTCTCACCGTCGGCGAGATCACGTACGAGGTGAACGGCTTCCAGGTGCCCGCCTACCGCGCCGCGCCGGCCGGGGGCAGCAACCTGCCCGTGGTGCTGGTCGTGCACGAGATCTTCGGCGTGCACGAATACATCGCGGACGTGGCGCGCCGCTTCGCCCGCGCGGGCTACCTGGCGATCGCGCCCGAACTGTTCGCGCGCCAGGGCGACCCGGGCAGCTACGGCGAGATCGCGAAGCTGCAGGCGGAGGTCGTGTCCAAGGTGCCCGACGCGCAGGTGATGGCCGACCTGGACGGCGCGCTGAAGTGGGCGGCCGCCCACGGCGGCGACGCGCGGCGCGCGGCCATCACCGGCTTCTGCTGGGGCGGGCGCATCACCTGGCTGTACGCGGCGCACGCGCCCGTGAAGGCCGGCATCGCCTGGTACGGGCGGCTGGTGGGCAACACGAGCGCGCTCACGCCCCACCATCCGATCGAGCTGGCGGGCCAGCTGCGCGCGCCGGTGCTGGGGCTCTATGGCGCCGCCGACACCGGCATCCCGCTTGACACGGTTGATAAGATGAAATCGGCCCTGGCGACCGGTTCCCCTGCCGCCAAGGCATCGCAGTTCGTCGTGTATCCCGACGCGCCGCACGCCTTCCACGCCGACTACCGGGCCAGCTACCGCGCGGGCCCGGCGCAGGACGGATGGAACCGTGCGCTCGCCTGGCTGCGCGCGAACGGCGTGGCCTGACACCCGCACCACAACAACAATGCAAGGAGCCGCGCGCGCCGCGGCTTTCGGTCCGTGAACCTGATCTCCATCCTCCTCGCCACGCTCGTTGCCGGCATCGGCAGCGTCTGGGTCGCCGCGGCCCTCATGCGCGTGGGCTGGCAGGATGCGGGCACGGGCGCGGCTGCCCGCGGCCTCGGCGAGCAGCATCTCCTGAGCCTGGCGGCGGGCGCACTGCTCGCGACGGCCTTCATGCACCTGCTGCCCGAGGCGCTGGAAAGCGGCAACAGCGCGGAGCGCCTGTTCGCGACGCTGCTGGTGGGCCTGGTGTTCTTCTTCCTGCTGGACAAGGCGGAGCTCTGGCACCACGGGCACGAGCACCATCACGGCGGGGAAGGCGGGCACGACCACGCGCACCACCACCACGGCCATCATGCGCACGAGGAGCCGCGCCTGCGCTCCGGCGGCTGGGCCGTGCTCACCGGCGACAGCGTGCACTGCTTCGGCGACGGCATCCTGATCGCCTCGGCCTTCGCGGCGAGTCCGCGCCTGGGCGTGGTCGCGGCGCTCGCGGTGCTGGCGCACGAAGTGCCGCACCACATCGGCGACCTCGCGGTGCTGCGCCAGACCAGCGGCAGCCGGCGCGCCGCGCTGGTGAAGGTGTCGCTCGCCGGCGCCGTGACGCCGCTGGGCGGCCTCCTGGGCTGGTGGCTCGTCGACTGGCTGCGCGCCTACCTGCCGTTCTTCCTGGTGGTGACCAGCAGCAGCTTCATCTACGTGGCGCTGGCCGACCTCATCCCGCAGCTGCAGAAGCGACTGGGCGCGCGCGAGACGCTCGCCCAGATCGCCTGGCTGCTGGTCGGCATCGCCCTCGTCTCCGCCGTCAGCGCGCTAGCCCACGCCCACTGACTCAGCGCCGGTGCGCATTCCCCGGCCGGCGATCCCACCGGTTCGGCACGCCATCCCCGTCGCGGTCGCGGTCCCAGCGGTTCGGGATGCCGTCGCGGTCGCGGTCGTGGCGGAAGGAGCGATGGCCGTAGTAGCGGTGGCCACCGACGTGGTAGTAGGTCCGCGGGACGACGTACGCGGGCGGACCGTAATACACGGGCGCCGGTGCGACGTACGCGGGCGGAGCGTAGTAGGCGCCGCCGTAGAGGGGCACGCCGATGTTCAGGTGCACGGACGCGCCGGCATGCGCGGCGGGGGCCAGGGCCAGCGCGGCAGCCGCGCCGCCGAGCACGGCGATCCAGGTTTTCTTGCTCATGGGGTCTCCTTCTTCGTGGACTCGGTGGGCCCATCCTGCCGCGCCCATGTCAAGCGCGGCGCACCGTCGTGCAAAGCCCTTGTGAAGCTTCGCTGCCTTTCGTTGCAGACGTCACCGCCGCGTCCTACATGCCACCGGAAGTTGTCCGACAGGTCCGCCATCGGCGCAGACCTACGCTGAGCGACCCCACACCCATTCGAAAAGGAGAATGAACATGGCTTCTCGCGACGACGAGGAACGCGACCGGCAGAGCCGCTGGGGCAGCGGCAGCGACCAGCAGCAGGAACGCGGCCAGGGTTACGGCGGCGGCGAGTCGCGCGGGAGCTGGGGCAGCCAGCAGGCCGGCGGCTCGCACGGGCCGCAGGGCACGCAGGGCGGCTACGGGCGTTCCGGCACGGAGTTCGGCTCGCAGCAGTCGTCCGGCTACGGTGGCTACGGCGGCGAAGGCCACGGCTACGGCCGCGGCGGGCAGGAATACGGCGGCCAGGGTGGCCAGGGCAGCTGGGGCCGCGGCGAATACGGCGGCGAGTTCGGCGGCGGACGCAACGCGGCCGGCATGCAGTCGTCCGGATTCGGCGGCGCCGGCGGCACCTATGGCCAGGGCGGCGGCTATGGCGGCCAAGGTTACGGCGGTGGCGGCCAGGGCTACGGCCAGGGCGGCGGCCAGTCGTACGGCCAGGGCTACGGCGGCCAGGGCAGCTGGGGCGGGCAGGCGGGTCAGACGGACTGGGCACGCTACGGCGGCCAGCAAGGCAGCTGGGGTGGCGGCCAGGGCGGCGGCATGCATGGCAGCTACGGCCAGGGCAGCGGCATGGGTGGCAGCAGCTATGGCCAGATGGGCGGCGGCATGAGCAACAGCAGCTATGGCCAGATGGGTGGCGGCACCTACGGCCAGGCGGGCGGCGGCTATGGCGGCAGCAGCGGCTACGGCCAGAGCGGCGGCGGCTACGGCAGCACGCAGGGCTGGCAGGGTGGCCAGGGCCACAACCAGCCGGGCTACGGCGGCCAGGGCGACACCTACAACCAGGGCAGCTACGGCAGCCGCGGCGGCGGCATGGGCAGCATGGGCCAGGGCAGCTACGGCGGCGGGCAGAGCTACGGCGGCCAAGGCTACGGCTACGGCGGCAACCAGGGCTACGGCAGCCAGGGCTACGGCTCCGGCGGGCAGGGCTATGGCGGCGGCCAGGGCGGCGGCTACGGCAGCAGCCAGGGCCACTTCGGCGGCGGCGGCATGGGCAGCTACGGCCAGACCGGCTATGGCGGCAGCCAGAGCCAGGGTGGCAGCTGGGGCGGCAGCGGCGGCTACGGGCAGGGCTCGGGGCAGGGCTACGGCAACCAGGGCCACAACGACCCCGAGTACCACCAGTGGCGCGAGGAACAGATCCGCAACCTGGACAACGACTACCAGTCCTGGCGGCAGGAGCGCTACAAGAAATTCAGCGATGAATTCACGAACTGGCGCAACAGCCGCAGCGGCGGCCAGGGCCAGAACACCGTGGCCGGCACCGGCGGATCGGGATCGTCCTCCGGCAGTTCGGGCGGCTACGGCTCCACCGGCCAGAGCGGCTCCAGCAGCCTCTCGGGCTCCAGCGGCATGGGCAGTGCCGGCACGAGCATGAGCGGCGGCAACGCCAACCCGGGCAACGTGGGTTCCGGCAGCGGCAGCAGCGGCTCGAGCAGCTCCGGCAGCAGCGGCAGCACCGGCTCCACCTCGGGCAGCGGCAGCTCCGGCAGCAGCCGCAAGTAGGCGATGCACGAAGGCGGCGGCGCTGCACGCGGCGCCGCCGCTTCCCGCACGGGGGAGATTCCATGAATCCACGTTCCGCGATGCTGGCGTCGCTGGTCGCTCTGGCCCTGGGCCTCGGCGCTGCGCAGGCGCGGGCGCAGGGCGCCGCCAACCCGGCGGCGGCGGCGGCGCTGGCCGCGGCCGCACCGGCGGGCAAGGCGGTGCGCCTGGCCCGCGCGGACCGCAAGTTCATCGACGCGGCCGCCGGCAGCGGCATGTTCGAAGTGCACGTGGCGCAGCTCGCCGTGAGCAAGGCGAACGACCTGAACGTCCGGAACTTCGCGAGCATGCTGGTGGACCAGCACAAGGCCGCCAACGACGAACTGGTGCGCATCGCGACCGCGAAGAAGGTGGAACTGCCCGCCGCGCCCAAGCGCTCGCTGCGCCGCGAGATCGACAAGCTGGGCAAGAAATCCGGCGACGATTTCGACCGCGCCTTCGTGCGCGAAGTCGGCATCGAGGCCCACGAGAAGGACATCAAGCTGTTCCAGGACGCCCGCAAGCACGTGAAGGATCCGGACCTGAAGGCGTTCGTCGACAAGACCCTGCCGGTGCTGCAGGACCACCTGGCGGCGGCGAGGAAGCTGCCGCAGGCCGCCGGCAAGTAGCGCCCGCGCCGCGCGCACGCCGGGGAGAGGAGGACATCATGCGCACGCTCACGCTCGCCGTCTGCGTCGCCGCCTCGCTGGCGGCCGGCGCCTGCCTGGCCGGGACGCCGCGGCCCGGGATCTATGCGGCTGCGGCCGCGGCCGAGGCGAAACCGCTGCCGCCCGTGCAGCGGCTGGAGCGGCGCTTCCTGCAGATCACGGCGGCCAACCTGCGCTTCCAGTCCGAGGCTTCACGCCTGGCGCTGGCGCGCTCCAACAACCCGGCGGTCAAGGACCTGGCCAACACCTTGCTGGCGCGCCAGCAGACGGTTCAGCCGGAGCTGGTGCGGCTGCTGCACGCACGCGGCATGGCCCTCCCCATGACCACCAACGTGCACGTCAAGACGCTCAAGCGGCTCGCGCGCCTGGACGGCGCGAAGTTCGACCGGCTCTACGTCGACGAGGTGGTGCAGCGCTCCTGCCAGGCGGACGTCGCCAACTACGAGAAGGTGGCGGCGCACGCCGAGGACCCGGTGCTGAAGGCCTGGATCGAGCGCCAGCTGCCGACCCTGCGCTTCCACCTCACCAAGGCGGGCAAGGCGCTGCCGAGCGCCGCCCTGCGCGGTCAGCGCGCGGTGTAGCCCGTGACGCGCCAGCGGCCGTCCGGCTCGCGCACGGTGGTGACCGTCTCCACCACCTGGTCCTTCTTGGCGAACTTGCTGACGAAGACGACGCTCACGTAGTCGCCGTCCGGGCGGCCGGCGAGCGTCTTCTTGTACACGGCCTCGGCCGGCTGCCGTTCGACCAGGGCGCCGAAGGGATCGCGCAGCTTGGGGATGTTGTCCATCCAGGTCGCCAGCGGCACGGCCTGCCGGAACACCTGGCTGGACGTGTCCCAGGCCGTGCCCCAGTCCTTGCGATCGAGCAGCAGCAGCCACGCGTGCGCGGACATCTGGCCGGCCTTCTCGTATTCCGGGTTGGGAATCGCGCCTTCCAGGGGCGAAGGCGCGGCGCTGATCGGCGCGCGGCCGGAGGGCGGCTTGAGCTGCGCCTGTGCCGCGCCCGCGGCGGCAGCGAGGCCGGCGGCCAGCAGGAGGAGGCGGAAACTCGGCTTCATCGGGTACTCCAGGATGCTTCAGCGCGCAGTCTAGCGGCTCGCGCTGCCTCATCCGTGCGCGGGTCCGCGCTTTACCGGGCGTTGACCCGCAGCAGCTGGCGCAGCATGCGCGCGCCGACCTGGCCCTGGTCCTCGTTGTTGGTGTTGAAGACCACGTGCACCCGCTGCGCCTGCGCGGCCAGGTGTTCGATCTCCGGCACCATGGCCGCGAGTTCGTCCGCGCTGTATTGGTAGTCGAAGCGGGCCGACGACGCGGCCAGGCCCTTCTTGTTCCAGGTCTCCTTGTTGCGCCCGTGCAGCCGCAGGATGGCCAGGCGCGGATTCGTCACGTCCCAGACGCAGGGCACGCAGTTGGCGAAGCCCTGCGGCGAATCGACGACGGTGTGGACGAGGCCGAGCGCGCGCTCCCATGCGAGCGTCCGTTCGAGGTGCTCGCCGAAGAACCAGGTGGCATGGCGGAACTCGGCGGCGAGCAGGAAGCCCTGCATGCGCTCGACGCAGTGTTCCACGTGCGCGATGCTCGCGCGATTGCGCAGCAGCCAGGGCGCGAACTGGAAGTGCACCGCGCCCAGCTTGCCGGCCCCCTGCAGCGGCGCCAGCGCTTCGCGGAAGCGCCGCCAGAGCTCGTCGCGGATTTCCGCCGGCAGGCCTTCGTAGTACAGCGTGCGCGGCACGTCCGTCCCCAGCGCCTTCTGCACGTCGCGGTGCAGCGCCGTGACCGGGGTCTGGTGGCCGGTGAAGAGGCGGAAGGCCTTGATGTTGAAGGTGAAGCCCGCCGGCGTGCGGTCGACCCACAGCGCCGCGTTCTGCGGCGTCGGCATGCCGTAGTAGCTGGAGTCCACCTCCACCAGCGGGAACTGCCGCGCGTAGAAGCGCAGGCGCTCTTCCGCCGTCCTGCACGAGGGCGGGTAGAAGCGGCCGCAGGCCACCAGGGTCTTGTCGGTCCAGGAGGCGGTGCCGACGAGGACGTTGTCCATCACTGGATTAATATACAGCGGCATGCAGTACCCCGACCCGCTCGAATCGCTCAATCCGCAGCAGCGCGCCGCGGCGGCCCACGGCATCGGGGACGAGGCCGGCGACACGCGGCCGCTGCTCGTGATCGCGGGCGCCGGCTCGGGCAAGACCAACACGCTGGCGCACCGCGTCGCCAACCTCGTGCGCCACGGCGCCGACCCGCAGCGGCTGCTGCTGCTGACCTTCAGCCGGCGCGCGGCGCAGGAGATGGAGCGGCGCGTGGGCGGCGTGCTGCAGCAGGCGCTGGGACGCGCCGGCACGCAGGCGCTGCCGGGCCTGCCCTGGAGCGGCACCTTCCACGCGATCGGCGCGCGGCTGCTGCGCGAATACGCGCCGCGCATCGGCCTGGACGAGAACTTCACCATCCACGACCGTGGCGACGCCGAGGACCTGATGGGCCTCGTGCGGCACGAGATCGGCTTCTCGGACACGAAGAAGCGCTTCCCGCTCAAGGGCACCTGCCTGGGCATCTACTCGCGCGTGCTGAACACGCGCGACCCGCTGCCGCTGGTGCTGCAGTCGGTCTACCCCTGGTGCGCGCAGTGGGAGGACGAGCTGAAGAAGCTGTTCGGCGCCTACGTGGAGGCGAAGCAGCAGCAGAACGTGCTGGACTACGACGACCTGCTCGGCTTCTGGGCCGACATGATGGCCGAGCCCTCGCTCGCCGCGGAGGTCGGCGCCCGCTTCGACCACGTGCTGGTCGACGAATACCAGGACACCAACCGGCTGCAGGCGGAGATCCTGCTGGCGCTGAAGCCCACGGGCCAGGGCGTGACCGTGGTGGGCGACGACGCGCAGAGCATCTATTCCTTCCGCGGCGCCACGGTGCGCAACATCCTCGACTTCCCGCGCCAGTTCGCGCAGGAGGCGCGCATCGTCACGCTGGAGCGCAACTACCGCAGCACGCAGCCCATCCTCGCCGCCAGCAACGCGGTGATCGCCGCGGCGCGCGAGCGCCACGCGAAGGACCTGTTCAGCGACAAGGCATCCAGCCGGCGCGCGCAGCTGGTGCTGGTGCCCGACGAGGCGCAGCAGGCGCAGTGGGTGGCCGACCAGGTGCTGCGCCAGCGCGAGGCAGGCAGCACGCTCAAGTCGCAGGCCGTGCTGTTCCGCGCCAGCCACCACAGCGCCGCGCTCGAGCTGGAGCTCGCGCGGCGCAACATCCCCTTCGTCAAGTTCGGCGGCCTGAAATTCCTGGAGGCCGCGCACATCAAGGACCTGCTGGCGGTGCTGCGCTTCGCGCAGAACCCGCGCGGGCGCATGGCGGGCTTCCGCGTCGCCCAGCTGGTGCCCGGCGTGGGCGCCGCGACGGCGACGCGCCTGCTGGACGCGATGGGCGAGGCCGGCGACCCGCACGGGGCGCTGCAGGCCTTCGAGCCGCCCGCCGCCGCGAAGGAGGAGTGGACGCAGCTCGCCGCGCTGCTGGCGCAGCTGAACGCACCGGGGCTCGCCTGGCCGGCCGACATCGAGCTGGCCAAGGCCTGGTACCTGCCGCAGCTGGAACGCATGCACGACGACGCGCAGGTGCGTCGCCTGGACCTCGAGCAGCTGGTGCGCCTGGCCGCCGGCTACGCCAGCCGCGAACGCTTCCTGACGGAACTCACGCTGGACCCGCCCGAGGTGACCAGCGACCAGAGCGGGCCGCCGCTGCGCGACGAGGACTACCTGATCCTGTCCACCATCCACAGCGCCAAGGGCCAGGAATGGCAGGCCGTGCACGTGCTCAACGTGGTGGACGGCTGCATCCCCAGCGACATGGCCACGGGCACCACCGAGGAGCTGGAAGAGGAGCGGCGCCTGCTCTATGTGGCGATGACGCGCGCGAAGGAGCACCTGCACCTGCTCGTGCCCCAGCGCTTCTACGTCTCGCAGCAGGCGGGCGGCGGGGACCGCCACGTGTACGCCGGCCGCACGCGCTTCATTTCGGAGGCGATGCTGGCGCAGTTCGAGCAGGTCGCCTGGCCGGAGGCGATCCCGCTGCGCCCCGGTCCCGGCGCGCAGCCGCAGGCGCCCGTGATCCAGGTGCGCGCGCGGGCCCGCGCGGCCTGGCGATGAAACGGCGCCGTCCTACACCCGGCGCGCCGCTTCTCCGACAACTTCCTTCCGTGCGCTCCTTACAGTGCCGCACTTGACGGGATCAACCCGCGAGTGCGGAATCCGGTGGCGGCACGGTCGGCGCCATCGTCATCAGGTGCGTCACAGGGCAGGGCGATTCCTACGCGGACGGGCTGTGCAAACCGACAGTCGCCGCGAAGGGCCTGCCTAGATTGACCACGTGGCTGCAGGCGTGTTTGCCTGGCGGCCGTCCAACCACCGACCCAAGGAGCAAGCTATGGCATCTCGCAGTTCTTCCTCTTCCTCCAAATCCTCGCCGTCGTCGGGCCGCTCGAGCCGCGCCCAGGCCGCGAGCAAGGGCGGCAAGGCCAGCACCCAGAACAGCAAGGCCCAGAGCGAGCGCGCCAGCGCCCGCGGCGGCAGCCGTTCGGGCAGCCGCAGCAGCTCCAGCAGCAGCCGCTCCTCCAAGAGCAGCAGCAAATAAGGCGCCACGCCCCACCCGAATGCCTGGTCGGCGCGAGCCGCCAGGCATTCTTCTTTTCAGGAGTCCACCATGGCAGAAGCAGGACGCGAAGACGACGCGACCCTCCCCGACAGCAAGAGCCCCGGCAACGCCGGTGCGCGCGGCAGCCGCGGCGCCGCCAACAGCGGCGCGCAGGCGGGCAACAGCACCGAAGGCGACGGCCGCGCGGTCCCCGACGACGGCCCGAAGGGCCCCGACCTCCGCGACGCACGCGCCCAGGGCGGCGGCGGCGTCTCCAGCGAAAGCAGCCGTTCGAAGAACGACCCAGGCAGCGAGCGCTGACCCCTCACCGATACACCAGCACGCCCGCCACCACCGCCGCATCCAGCGCCACCCAGCCGATGCACGCCACCCACATCTTCGGGTCGTGCCGGCGCAGCCCGTGCACCAGCCACACGCAGGACGCGAGCAGGTAGGCGCCCCAGGACAGTGCCGAGACGCCGCCGACGTTGTGCTCGACCCAAATCGTCCAGACCTGCGGGACCGTCATCGCCATCGTGAGCACCGACAGGAAGGGCAGGGCCTTGTCGATGAGGTCGCCGGCCGCTTGCGCGGGCGGGGAGACGGGCTGGTGGATCATCGTCGCGCTCCTTCTTCGGGTCCGGCGGCGTAGCTGAGCCGCCCGTCCACGACACGCGCCGGCGGCGTGAAGGGGTGTGGCTGCGGCGGTCCCGCGTCCAGGATGTGCAGCACCTCGATGCCGCTCGCGAGCAGCACGTCGGAGACCAGCGCCCGGTGGCAGCGCCACCAGAGCAGCTCGGAGCACATGATCGCCGTGCGGGCGCCGAAGGCGATCGCGAGCAGTTGCTCCATGCCCTCCGCGAATTCGGGCGTCGCCGTGTAATCGGCATAGCCGCGGAACGACTCGCTGCGCCACGCCGTGTTCACCGAATCCGGCCGCGGCCGCCGGCGCCCGCCCAGGGCGGGGAGCCAGTGGTAGCGGATGCCCGCGGCGGGCAGCCACTGCCGCATCGCATCGGTGTGGAAGTGCGCCGAGCGGCGCGAGCCGGGATAGCGGCGCACGTCGGCCAGGTCCTCGATGCCGTGCGCCTGCAGCAGCTGCAGGAATTCCTCCTGGGTGCGCGTCGAATGGCCGATGGTCCAGATCCGGGGCGGGTCGGATCCGGGCGGGGATGGGTCGGGTTCGCGCGCAGCCACGCCCGCACTCTATCCCTGCACCCGCCGGTGCGCAGTCGGACGTCGCCGCGCGACAATTTGTCGCGGGTCCATGACAACTTGTCGCGCGGGCATGCGCCGGGGGCCGCGAAGAGGTCCGCGGGCTAGAATTTCCGCGTGGCCCTCCTCACTGACCCGCGCGCAACGCCGGCAGCCCCCGCCGGCGAGTGGCCGATGTGGTCCGTCCTGATCGTCGACGACGAAGAGGGCATGCGCCACTTCCTCCGCAAGACGCTGCTGCCGCAGTGCCAGTACGTCGCCGCGGCCGCGAGCGCCGAGGAGGGCGCCGAGCTGCTGCGGCAGCGGCGCGTCGACCTGATCATCCTGGACATCTCGCTGCCGGGGAAGAACGGCCTCCAGTGGCTGCAGGAGCTGCGCGAGCAGGGCTACGCCGGCGACGTCATCTTCATCACGGCCTTCGCGAAGCTCGAGACCGCGATCGAGGCGCTGCGCGCGGGCGCCTCCGACTTCATCCTGAAGCCCTTCCGCGTGCCGCAGATCATGCACGCGGTGAAGCACTGCCACGAGCGCGCCCGCCTCGCCCGCGAGAACTACGTGCTGCGCCGCAGCCTCGCGGCGGACCCCACGCACCCGCTCGGCCTGGTGGGCCACTCGCCGGCGATGCGGCAGCTGTCGGACTCGCTGCGCCGCATCGCCGCGGTGCAGAGCACCGTGCTGCTGCACGGCGAGTCGGGCACCGGCAAGGAACTGGCGGCCCGCGCGCTGCACGCGCTCGGCCCGCGCGCGCAGGGCCCCTTCGTGCCCGTCAACTGCGCCTCGGTCTCGCCGGAGCTGATGGAAAGCGAGCTGTTCGGCCATGCCAAGGGCGCCTTCACCGGCGCGGCCAGGGCGCGCGACGGCCTCTTCTGGTACGCGCAGGGCGGCACGCTGTTCTTCGACGAGATCGCCGAACTGCCGGCCACGGTGCAGGCGGGCCTGCTGCGCGTGACCGAGGACCTGAAGATCCGTCCCGTCGGCAGCCAGCAGGAGGTGCCCGTCAACGTGCGCATCGTCGCCGCGACGAGCCGCTCGCTGCCCGAGGAGGTGGAGGCCGGCCGCTTCCGGCGCGACCTGTACTACCGGCTGCAGGTGCTGCAGGTGGAGATGCCGCCGCTGCGCACGCACAAGGAGGACATCCCGGCGCTGGTGGAGCATTTCGTCGCGCAGCTCGCGCCCGCGCTGGGCGTGGAGCGGCTCGCGGTCAGCGAGGCGGAACTCGCCTACCTGATGCAGTACGACTGGCCGGGCAACGTGCGCGAGCTGCGCAACCTGGTGGAGCGCTCGCTGATCCTGGGCGAGCTGAACGTCTCGGCGCTCTATCCGCGCCCGCCCGCGATCCGTACGGCGGCGGCGCCGGCATCGGACCTGCAGTCGCTGGAGCGCCAGCACATCCTCTCGGTGCTGGACGCCGTGGGCGGCGACAAGACGCGGGCGGCGCAGCTGCTGGGCGTGTCCCGCCGCACGCTGGAACGCCGCTGCGCCGCATGGGCCGCGTCCTGAGCTGGCGCGCCTGGCTGGGCCGCTCGGTCCGCCGCAAGCTGCTCGCGATCGCGCTGCTGCCCATGCTGCTGATGCTGCCGCTCGTGGTGGGCGCGCTGCTGTGGTGGGGCGACTACGTCTACGACAAGCTGCTGGTCGCCAAGGTGCGCAGCGACCTCGCGGTGGCGCGGGGCTACTTCGGCCAGGTGGTGGAGCGGGTCGCCACCGGCGCGCGCGCGGTGGCAGGCTCGCAGGCGCTGCGCGAGCGCCTGCAGGCGAAGGACGAGGACGCGATGGCCTGGTTCCTGGAGCAGCAGCGGCGACGGCTCGAACTCGATTTCCTCACCCTCGTGCCCGTGCACGCCGACGACGCCGCGGCGCCGGGCGAGCCCGCGGGCCAGGTGATGCTGTGGGACGCGGCGCAGCTGCAGCGGGTCGCGCCGCTGCTGCAGGCGCGCGTGCATCCCGGCGCCGACGGTGCCGGCATGCGCGCGCTGGTGGTCGCCACCCGCGCCGACGTGGTGGAGGGCGGCCGCCGCGTGGCCACCCTGCACGGCGGCATCCTGCTCAATCGCAACCTGGCGCTGGTGGACCGCATCAACAGCATCGTCTACCCCGAGGGCGCGCTGCCCCTGGGCAGCCACGGCACGACGACGCTGTTCATGGACGACGTGCGCATCAGCACCAACGTGCGCCTGTTCCCCGACGAGCGCGCGATCGGCACGCGCGCCTCGCCCGAGGTGCGCGACGCGGTGCTGGTGCAGGGCCGCACCTGGCTGGATCGCGCCTACGTCGTCAACGCCTGGTACATGTCCGGCTACGAGCCGCTGCTCGATGGCGCGGGCCGGCGCGTCGGCATGCTGTACGTCGGCTACCTGGAAGAGCCCTTCCGGCTCGCCAAGTGGGGCATCCTGGGCCTGATGTGCCTGATCTTCCTCGCGGGCACCTGCCTCGTGCTCGGGTTCTCGCTGCGCTGGGCGCGCAGCATCTTCCGGCCGGTGGAGCGCATGCACCAGGTGATGCGCCAGGTGGAGCGCGGCGACGGGCTCGCGCGCGTCGGGCCGGTGGCGGCGCAGGACGAGATCGGCCGGCTGGCCGCGCAGTTCGACCACCTGCTGGACCAGGTGGAGGACAAGCGCCAGCAGTCGGAGAAGCTGGCCGCCATCGGCCAGCTGACCGCCGCGATCGCGCACGAGATCAACAACCCGGTGGCCGTGATGCAGGGCAACCTGGACCTGCTGCGCGCGCTGCTCGGCGAGCAGGCCGCCACCGTGGAGGCGGAGCTGCAGCTGCTGGACAAGCAGGTCGAGCGCATGCGCACGATGGTCGCGGAGCTGCTGCGCTTCGCGCGCCCGTCCGAGTACGCGGGCGAGGCGGAAGCGCTGGACCTGGGGCAGGTGATGGAGGAGTCGCTGGTGCTCTCGTCGCACCTGCTCGCCGACGGCAAGGTGCAGGTGGTGCGCGACTACGCCGCCACGCAGCACGTGCGCTTCAACCGCCACGAACTGCAGCAGCTGTTGGTCAACCTGGTCTCCAACGCCGTGCAGGCGATGCCCTCGGGCGGCCGCCTCACTGTGCGCACGCGCGACGCCGAAGGCGCGCAGCACGGCGCGATCGCCGAAGTGCAGGACAGCGGCGCCGGCATCCCGCCCGCGATCCGCGACCAGCTGTTCCTGCCGATGTTCACCACGCGCCGCGAAGGCAACGGGCTGGGCCTCTGGCTCAGCCAGGCATTGGTGGAACGGCACGGCGGCGCCATCGAGGTGGAGAACGTGCCCGAAGGCGGCGCGGTGTTCCGCGTGCGGCTGGCGGGCGCCTCGCCCGGATGACGCGTCAAGCTGTCGCGCCCGGCGCGACAAGTTGACGCATTTTCGAGGCTCCACGAAGCCTGGCTCCAGTGAAGCGCCGGCGCGGCGCGCGCTGGCACGGATCTCGCTCCCTTTTCCGGCTGCTCATGCTTGTTTGCCGGCTTGCAAGACGGCTCCTACATTCGCCGCGTCGAAGAGATGTCGTTGTGCTTCCCGACCGGAGAACCCGCATGGATCGATCCGCACTCGCACTGACACGCAGGGGCCTCGCCGCTGCAGCCGCCGGCGCCGGCGCCCTCGCCGCCGCGCTCCACCTCCTGCAGCGCACGCCGCCGCCGGACAACGCGAGCGAGGCGCGGACCCCACCGCCCGCCCGCGGCGGCGGCTACCGCCTCACCGAGCACGTGCGGCACTACTACCGCACCACCCGCCTCTGACCCATCCCCCGGAGACCGCCATGTTGCTCACGAAGAAATCCGGCGCCCGCCACGAGAGCGGGACCCCCCTGGTCCGCAGCCTGCAGCGCGGGCTCTCGGGCGCGCTGCCCACCATGGACCGGCGCGCCTTCCTGCGCCGCTCGGGCATGGGCGTCGGGGTCGGCCTCGCCGGCTCCAGCCTGGTGATGCTGCGCAAGGCGAAGGCCGCCGACAAGGGCGGCCCGGCCGTCGGGGCGGGCCGGGTCGAGGTGAAGCGCACCGTCTGCACGCACTGCGCCGTCGGCTGCGCGGTCGACGCGGTGGTGGAGAACGGCGTGTGGGTGCGCCAGGAGCCGGTGTTCGACTCGCCCATCAACCTGGGCGCGCACTGCGCCAAGGGCGCGGCGGTGCGCGAGCACGGCCATGGCGAGTACCGCCTGCGCTACCCGATGAAGCTGGTGGACGGCAAGTACCAGCGCATCTCCTGGGACCAGGCGCTGGACGAGATCGCCGCGAAGATGGAGGAGCTGCGCAAGGCGAGCGGGCCGGATTCCATCTTCTGGATCGGCTCGTCCAAGCACTCCAACGAGCAGTCCTACCTGATGCGCAAGTTCGTGAGCCTCTGGGGCAGCAACAACTGCGACCACCAGGCGCGCATCTGCCACTCCACCACGGTCGCCGGTGTCGCCAACACCTGGGGCTACGGAGCGATGACGAACTCGTTCAACGACATGCAGAACAGCAAGTGCGCGCTGTACATCGGCTCCAACGCCGCCGAGGCGCACCCGGTGTCGATGCTGCACATGCTGCATGCCAAGGAGAACGGCACCAAGATGATCGTGTGCGACCCGCGCTTCACCCGCACGGCGGCGAAGGCGGACCACTACATCCGGTTCCGCTCCGGCACCGACATCCCCGTGCTGTTCGGCATCCTGTACCACATCTTCAAGAACGGCTGGGAAGACAAGAAGTACATCAACGACCGCGTCTACGGGATGGAGGAGGTGAAGAAGGACGTGCTGGCCAACTGGACGCCCGACAAGGTGTTCGAGGCCTCGGGCGTGCCGGAGGCCGACATCTACAAGGCGGCCGAGATGATGGCCAAGAACCGGCCCTCCACGCTGGTGTGGTGCATGGGCCAGACGCAGCACTCGATCGGCAACGCGATGGTGCGCGCCTCCTGCATCGTGCAGCTGGCGCTGGGCAACGTGGGCGTGTCCGGCGGCGGCGCCAACATCTTCCGCGGGCACGACAACGTGCAAGGCGCGACCGACATCGGCGCCAACCCGGACTCGCTGCCCGGCTACTACGGCGTCTCCGAGGGCTCCTGGAAGCACTTCGCCCGGGCCTGGAACGTGGACTACGAGTGGATCAAGAGCCGCTTCGCCAGCCCGGCGCTGATGTCCAAGCCGGGCATCACGGTCTCGCGCTGGATCGACGGCGTGCTGGAGCAGAAGGAGCTGATCGACCAGCCGACCAACCTGCGCGGCGTCGTCTACTGGGGCCACGCGCCCAACTCGCAGTCGCGCGGGCTGGAGATGAAGTCGGCGATGGACAAGCTGGACCTGCTCGTCGTGATCGACCCGTACCCTTCCGCGACGGCGGCCATGGCCGCGATGCCCGGCAAGCCGGGCGAGCTGAACCCGAAGCGCGCCGTGTACCTGCTGCCGGCCGCGACGCAGTTCGAGACCAGCGGCTCGGTGACGGCTTCCAACCGGGCGCTGCAGTGGCGCGAGAAGGTGATCGAGCCGCTGTGGGAAAGCCGCAGCGACCACATGATCATGCACCAGCTGGCCACGAAGCTCGGCTTCGGCAACGAGCTGTCGAAGAACTACAAGATGCAGAAGGTCAAGGGCATGGACGAACCCATGCCGGAGGAGATCCTGCGCGAGATCAACAAGTGCGTGTGGACCATCGGCTACACGGGCCAGAGCCCGGAGCGGCTGAAGGCGCACATGCGCAACATGGCGGCCTTCGACGTGAAGACGCTGCGGGCGAAGCCGGGCGTGAAGGACAAGGAGACCGGCTACGACCTCACCGGCGACACCTTCGGCCTGCCCTGGCCGTGCTGGGGCAACCCCGAGCTGAAGCACCCGGGCTCGGCCAACCTGTACGACACGTCGCAGCACGTCATGGAGGGCGGCGGCAACTTCCGCGCGAACTTCGGCGTGGAGCGCAACGGCGTCAACCTGCTGGCCGAGGACGGCTCGGCGTCCAAGGGGGCGGAGATCCAGACGGGCTACCCCGAGTTCGACCACGTCTTCCTGAAGAAGCTGGGCTGGTGGAACGAGCTCACGCCGGCGGAACAGGCGCTCGCGGAAGGCAAGAACTGGAAGACCGACCCTTCGGGCGGGATCATCCGCGTGGTCATGAAGAACCACGGCTGCTATCCCTTCGGCAACGCGAAAGCGCGCGCGGTCGTCTGGAACTTCCCCGACGGCGTGCCCCAGCACCGCGAGCCGATCTACAGCCCGCGCCCCGACCTGGTGGCCAAGTACCCGACGCACGACGACAAGAAGGCGTTCTGGCGGCTGCCCACGCTGTACAAGACGCTGCAGCAGAAGAACCTGCAGGACAAGGTGCACGAGAAGTTCCCGCTGATCCTCAGCTCCGGGCGGCTGACCGAGTACGAGGGCGGCGGCGACGAGACGCGCTCCAACCCGTGGCTGGCGGAGCTGCAGCAGGAAGCCTTCGTCGAGATCAACCCCAAGGCGGCGGCCGAGCGCGGCATCCGCCACGGGGAGCGCGTCTGGCTCAAGACGCCGACCGGCGCCCGCCTGAACGTGATGGCGCTGGTCACCGAGCGGGTGGGTCCCGACACCTGCTGGATGCCGTTCCACTTCGCCGGGCGCTGGCAGGGCGTGGACCTGCTGCCGCACTACCCGGAAGGCGCGCACCCCGTCGTGCGCGGCGAGGCCGTCAACACGGCCACGACCTACGGGTACGACAGCGTCACGATGATGCAAGAGACCAAGACGACCATCTGCAACGTCGAAAGGGCCTGACATGGCACGCATGAAATTCATCTGCGACGCGGAGCGCTGCATCGAATGCAACAGCTGCGTCACGGCCTGCAAGAGCGAGCACGAGATCCCCTGGGGCGTGAACCGCCGCCGGGTCGTCACGCTCAACGACGGCGTGCCGGGCGAGCGCTCGGTCTCCGTGGCGTGCATGCACTGCTCGGACGCGCCCTGCATGGCCGTGTGCCCGGTCAACTGCTTCTACCGCACCGAAGAGGGCGTGGTGCTGCACGACAAGGACACCTGCATCGGCTGCGGCTACTGCAGCTATGCCTGCCCCTTCGGCGCGCCGCAGTTCCCGGCGGCCGGCACCTTCGGCGTGCGCGGCAAGATGGACAAGTGCACCTTCTGCGCCGGCGGCCCGGAGGAGAACGGGACGCAGGCGGAGTTCGAGAAGTACGGCCGCAACCGCCTGGCCGAGGGCAAGCTGCCCGCGTGCGCCGAGATGTGCTCCACCAAGGCGCTGCTGGGCGGCGACGGCGACGTGATCGCCGACATCTTCCGCAACCGCGTGCTCAAGCGCGGCAAGGGCGCCGAGGTGTGGGGCTGGGGCACGGCCTACGGCTCGCAGCAGGCCGGCCAGCCGAACGGAGGGAAGTCATGAGAAGCCTCGCCATCCTCGCCCTCGCGGCCGCGGCCTTCGCGCTGACGGCCTGCGCCGAGCGCGAGCAGACCGCCGCCGGCATCAAGAGCGATGCCGCCCCGCACCTGGGCACCGACCGGCAGCCGCCCTACATGGCCGCCGACTGGAAGCCGGGCGACCGCGCGAGCTGGGAGCAGCACATGAAGGTGCGCACCGTCAACGGGCAGAACGAATATGTCCGCATCCCTTGAACGCCTCGCGGCCCTCGTCCTGGGCGTCGCGCTCTGCGGCGCGGCGTACGCGCAAGCGCCCAAGGTGCCCGACGACCCCGCGCCGCCGGCGCGGGCGCTGCCGGGCGTGCAGGGCCAGAACATCTTCGACGTGAAGCCCGATGCGTCCTCGCTGCCGGGCTACATGGAGCAAAACAACGCTCAGCGCAACGCCGTGCAGCCGGGCAACAACGCGCCGCTGTGGCGCATGGTGCAGCGGGGCGTGAACGGCACCACCACGCTGCCCGCGAGCCAGGCGCCGGAAGCGGGCAACCTGATCCAGGCCTCGGTGCAGTATCCCGGTTCGCGCTTCGTGACGGCCGGCGAGGCGTGGCGGCAGGTGCGCAACCAGTGGCTGATCCCCTACGGCGGCGCGCTGTTCCTGATCGTGCTGGGCGCGCTCGCCATCTTCTACACGGGGCGCGGCCCGGTGGGCCGCCACGGCGTGGAGGACGGCCGCACGCGCATCGAGCGCTTCACGCCCTTCGAGCGCGCGGCGCACTGGGCCAACGCCATCGCCTTCGTGGTCCTGGGCCTCTCGGGCGTCGTGATGGCCTTCGGCAAGTTCTTCCTGCTGCCGCTGATCGGGCAGGTGCTGTTCGGCTATCTCACCTACGGCCTCAAGACGCTCCACAACTTCGCCGGCCCGCTGTTCGCCGTGTCGCTCCTGGTCGTGTTCCTCACCTTCCTGCGCGACAACTGGCCGCAGCGCGGCGACCTGCGCTGGCTGCTGCGGGGCGGCGGCCTGCTGCGCAAGTCCGGCGGCGAGGCGCCGCCCTCGCACCGCTTCAATGCGGGCGAGAAGATCGTGTTCTGGTGCGGCGTGCTGCTGCTGGGCGCGCTGGTGGTCGCCTCCGGCCTGGTGATGAACCAGCTGGTGCCGGGCATCGCCTATCCGCGCAGCACCATGCAGATGGCGCATATGGTGCACAACGCGAGCGCGGTGCTGATGCTGTGCCTGTTCGCCGGCCACATCTACCTGGGCACGGTCGGCATGCGCGGGGCCTACGCGGCCATGCGCAAGGGCTGGGTGGGCGATGCGTGGGCGCGCGAGCACCACGCGTACTGGTACGAGGACGTGCGTTCGGGGAAAGTGCCGGTGCAGCGCAGCGGGGCGGCAAGTACCGCACCCGCGGCTGCCGAGACGCCGGTGGGGGCCAGCGGTCCGGCCGGCTGAGCGACTCCGTCCCGAGCCGGAGGAGATCGCGACCCCGGGAGCCTTCCTCCCTGACGCGTCGCCCATCCGGATCATCGCTGGACAACTATGCGCCTTAGGCGTATAGTTCACGCATGCTCACGGTCGTCGAGACCCTCCTCTTCCAGAAGCAGTGGCCGCTCTACTGGACCGAGGAGGAGCGGGGTGCGTTCGCAGTGTTCATTGCGGAGCACCCGGAGGCCGGAGATGTGGTGCCTGGCTCAGGCGGCATACGAAAGGTGCGATGGAGCCGGGCGGGTACGGGCAAGTCCGGTGGCGTCAGGGTGATCTACTACGTTCGCAGTGCGGAGGAAGACATCGTCTTGCTGACGATGTATGCAAAGTCGAAGACAGACAACCTCACCGGCGCGAAGTTGAAGGAGATTCGTCGTGTCCTCGAAGAGTAAGCCGCTGGGTGATGCGCAGTTGCGCGCGTACGAAGCGAAACGCGACCTGGCGGCGGAGTTGCTGGAGTCGGTGCAGCAGATGAAGACCGGCAAGACCGAGGTTGTTTCTTCCCCTGCCATCGAGGCGCGCGAGCGAACCGGCCTGTCGCAGTCGCAGTTCGCCAAGCTCCTTGGCGTCTCGGTCCGAACATTGCAGGGGTGGGAACAAGGCCGGAAGCAGCCAAGTGGGGCAGCCCGGACGCTGCTCGCGATCGCGCGCAGCAATCCCAAGGCACTCCTGGCAGTTGCCGACAAGTAGGGGGAAGCACCCGCAGCGGCGCCAGCCCGGTGGTAAGGTCGGGCTTCGAACCTTCCTCCGTTGCCCATGAACCCCGACCTGGATGATTTCGCCGCGCGCCTGCGGCAGTTCGCGCGGGAACGCGAGTGGGAGCAGTTCCACGCGCCCAAGAACCTCGCGGCCGCCCTGGTCGTGGAGGCGGGTGAACTGCTGGAGCACTTCCAGTGGATGCCCGAGGAGCAGAGCCGCCAGCTGGACCCGGAGAAGAGGCAGGCGGTGGAGGAGGAGGTCGCCGACGTCTTCCTGTACCTGGTGCGCTTCGCGGATGTCGTGGGCATCGACATCGCGCAGGCGGCGCTGCGCAAGCTGGAACGCAACGCCGTCCGCTATCCGGTCGAACTGGCCAAGGGGTCGAGCCGCAAGGCAGGCGGATGATCGTCTACCAGGAGACCAAGGCGGGCTTCCTGCGCGATGCCTTCGATCGCGACATCGAGGAGGTCGTCGAAGCAGCGTACCTGAAGAACAAGGGGCACGGCGTGGGTCGCGCCGAGTTGCGCTCCTGGCGCGAATCGCTGCTATGCATGGCGAAGGTGCTGCACGATCCCGCGATTCCGGATGACGCCGGCGTGGCCATCGAATACCACCTGCCGCAGATGTCCAAGCGGATCGACTTCATCGTCAGCGGCTGCGGCGAGGATCGGGCGCCGAACCTCGTGATCGTCGAACTGAAGCAGTGGTCGTCCGCCGCGGCGACGGAGAAGGACGGGATCGTGTCCACCTGGATCGGCGGAGGCCACCAGGAGGTGAGCCATCCTTCCTACCAGGCGTGGTCCTATGCGGCGCTGCTGCGCAACTTCAACGAGGAGGTGGACGACGGCAGCGACGTGGACCTCCTGCCCTGCGCCTACCTGCACAACCATCCTCCCGCGGGCGCCGTGTCCGACCCCCGCTACCAGCCGTGGATGGAACGTGCCCCGCTGTTCCTGAAGGGCGAGGCGGAGCGCCGGCGCCTGCGCGAGTTCATCGCGCGGCACGTGCGGCACGGCGATGCGGGCGCCTTGCTGTACCGCATCGAGCACGGGCGCATCCGCCCGTCGAAGAGCCTGGCCGACAGCATCACGGGCATGCTCAAGGGCAACGAGGAATTCGTGCTGGTCGACGAGCAGAAGGTGGTCTACGAGACGGTGCTGCGCAAGGCGGACCTCGGCGTGGCCGGCGCGAAGCAGGTGGTCATCGTGGAAGGCGGGCCGGGCACGGGCAAGTCGGTCGTGGCGGTGAACCTGCTGGTGGAACTCACGCGGCGCGGCCAGTTGTGCCAGTACGTGTCGCGCAACGCGGCGCCCCGCGAAGTCTTCCAGGCCCGGCTCACCGGCAGCTTCCGCAAGTCGCACATCGCGAACCTGTTCCGGGGATCCGGCAGCTTCACGGAGGCGGAAGGCAACGAGTTCGACACCCTGATCGTGGACGAGGCGCATCGGCTCAACGAGAAGTCCGGCCTCTACGGGAACCTGGGGAACAACCAGGTCCGGGAAATCATCGGCGCGGCCCGGTGCGCGGTGTTCTTCCTGGACGAGGACCAGCGGGTCACCATCAAGGACATCGGCACGCGGGAAGCGATCGAACGCCTGGCGCGGGACGCGGGCGCGCAGGTCACGCGCATGGAACTCGCGTCGCAATTCCGCTGCAACGGGTCCGACGGCTATCTCGCATGGCTCGATGCCGTGCTGGGCCTGCGCAGCACCGCCAACAAGCTCCTGTCGAGCGAGGAGTTCGACTTCCGGGTCCTCGATTCACCGGTCGAACTGCACGCGCTGATCACCGAGCGGAACAGGGAGCGCAACCGGGCCCGGGTCGTCGCCGGCTACTGTTGGGAATGGGCCAGCAAGAAGGACGCCGCGGCCGCCGACATCGTGATTCCCGGGTTCGGCTACGCGAAGCAGTGGAACCTCACGCGCGACGGCAGCCTCTGGATCATTTCACCGGAGTCGGTGGAGCAGGTGGGATGCATCCATACCTGCCAGGGCCTGGAGGTCGACTACGTGGGCGTGATCGTCGGGGACGATCTGGTGGTGCGCGACGGCCGCGTGCAGACCCGGCCGGAGCGCAGGGCTCGTGCCGACAAGACCATCCGCGGGTACAAGTCCCTGCTCGGCACGCCGGAAGGCGCGGCGCTGGTGGACCGCGTCATCAGGAACACGTATCGCACGCTCATGACGCGCGGCATGAAGGGCTGCTACATCTACTGCACCGACCCCGAGACGGCCGCCTGGTTCCGCGGCCACCTCGCATCCGCGGCGGAAACCGCCCCAGCGCCCGCGCCGAGCGCGACCGTGCTGCCGTTCCGCCGCGTGCCGGCCCGCGAGATCCGCCCTTATCGCAACGCCGTCCCCCTGGTCGACCTCAAGTTCGCCGCCGGGGGATTCGGGGAGGCCCAGTCATTCGAGCAAGGCGCGATGGACTGGGTGGAACTGCCCGCGCACTTGAAGCCCCAGGACGGCTTCTTCGTCGCCCAGGTGGTCGGCGAATCCATGAACCGGCAGATCCCCAACGGCGCCTGGTGCTTGTTCCGGCTCCATCCGCCCGGCACGCGCCAGGGCAAGGTGGTGGTCGCGCAGCACCGGTCGATTTCGGATCCCGAGCACGGCGGCAGCTTCACGATCAAGCAGTACGCGAGCGAGAAGCGCGCCGACGAGGACGGCTGGCGGCACACACGCATCCTCCTGCGGCCCAACAGCGACGATCCGCGCTTCCGGCCGATCGAACTCGATCCCGCCGAAGCGGAAGACCTCCGCATCGTCGCCGAACTGGTCCAGGTGCTCTGAAGATGTCCACTGCATTCCATCTCTCCAATCCCAGCAACTTCCGTACGGTGGGGCCGCTGCGCCCCGTCCTCTTCCGCTCCGACCACCTCGGCGCCCTCGACGCGTCCGACATCGCCCGGATCCGCGCCCTCGGCATCACCCGCGTGCTCGATTTCCGCGGCATCGAGGAACGCTGCGGCGCCGTCTGCCGCTTGCCCGATGTCACGGTGCATTCGCTCGCCATCGAGCCCACGATCGTCCAGAAGCTCTCCGAGCTCATCGCGGCAGGCCACCGCCTCACGGCCGCCGAAGTCACCGCCCACATGCAGGACACCTACCGCGGCTTCGTGCGCCACGGCACGCCGCGTTTCGCGGAGTTCTTCGCGCACCTGCTCGCCTCGGGCGAGCCGACGGTGTTCCACTGCACCGCCGGCAAGGACCGCACCGGCTTCGCCGCCGCCCTGCTGCTCAAGGCGGTGGGCGCGCCCGACGACCTGGTGATGCACGATTACCTGCTCACGAACGAGCGCCTGTGCCTGCCGGACACGCCGCGCCCCGGCCTCACGCGCGAGGCGGCGGAAGTCCTGTGGCGCGTGCAGCCGGATTTCCTGCAGGCCGCCTTCGCCGAAATCCAGGCGCGCCACGGCTCGCTGGACGCCTACCTGCGCGAAGGCCTCGGGCTGGGCGACGCGCAGCGCGAACGCCTGCGCGCGCTCTATTGCGCAGCTTGAGCGCACGCGCGCCGCCCTCCGCGACGCGCCATCCATCCTGCCGGCTGCTGCGCCAGCCTCCTACGCGAGTCCTTGGGGCCCGACTACAGGTCTGCCTTGGGCGCGGGCGAACACTTGCCCCCTGACAGAGCAAAGGAGTCCGCGATGCCCAACCAGGAACAATCCCGAGACGGTATTCCGCGCGTCGACAAGGACCGCCCCTCGCCGGACGTGGAGCGGCAAGGGCAGGCCTCTCCCCGTGGTTCCGGCGACCCGCCGGGGGTCGGCCAGAAGATGGGCAACCGCCCGATGGCGGGCGAGGAAAAGGGCATGCCGATGACGACGGAGTCGCCCGAAGGCCAGGACTACCGCGGCGACGGCCCCGGCAAGGTCGGCCTCACGAGCGACGACCAGCCCGACCTGGTGGCGCCTTCGGGCGTGAACCAGCGCGACCACGGCGCGGCCGGGGACGCGCCCTCGGCCGGCGGCACGCTGGACTTCGACGACGGCACCGACATGGTCCATCCGCGCGGCAAGGTGACCGGCGCGGGCCGCACCTGGAACGAGAAGAACCCGAGCGACGCGGGCGACCTCGGCGCGCCCGGCGCGGGCATGTCCGACCGCAACGGCCCGAGCGACCCCGATGCCAAGCGCAATCGCTAAGGCCGTGCGCGGCGGAGGCAACATGGTCTATGCACTGTTCTCCGCGTCGGTCCTGCTGGCCATCGGCGCCATCTACGCGGGCGCCGTGGGCTGGCTCTACTTCCGCCAGGAGCGCCTGCTGTTCGAACCCGATCCGCTGGCGCCCGACGAGCCCGTCTGCCAGGACCCCGACACGCACGAGCTGTTCGTCGACGTGCCCGGCGCGCGCCTGTCGGTGGCGCACATGGCGCTGCCCGAGCCGCGCGGCGTGTTCTTCTTCCTGCACGGCAATTCCGGCAACCTGAAGAAGTGGTTCGTGGACCTGGATGCCTTCCGGCAGGCCAACTTCGACGTGGTGATGTTCGACTACCGCGGCTTCGGCAAGAGCACGGGCCACATTGAGAGCGAGGAGCAGCTGCGCGCCGACGTCGCAGCGGTGTGGCAGCACTTCGCGCCCCGTTACGCCGGCAAGCGCGTGGTGATCTCGGGCCAGTCGCTGGGCACCGGCCTGGCGGCGGGGCTGGCCGCGCAGCTGTGCTCGGACGGCCACGCGCCGGACCTCACGCTGCTCGTCTCGCCCTACAGCAGCATGAAGGCGCTGGCCGCGGAGCTCTATCCGTGGGTGCCGATGCAGGTGCTGCGCTATCCGCTGCACACGCTGGAGCACGCCGCCAAGCTGCTCGGCCCCGTGATGCTGATCCACGGCGAGAAGGACGAACTGATCCCCATCCACCACAGCGAGCAGCTGTGCAGCGCCTTCCGTTCCGCGCAGCTGGTGCGCGTGGACGGCGCCGGCCACAGCGACGTGCACCAGTTCCCCACGGTGCGCAAGGCGCTGATGTCGGCCCTCGGCCGGCTCTGAAGCGGCGGACGGGCTCCGTGCCTACACGGCGCCCGCCGCGGCGCTGACACCGCCCGCGCGCCGCATCTCTAGAGTAGGCGCATGAACAAACCTCGCAGCAAGCCCGCCGACGCGGCGCCGCCTGCCAAGGCGCGCGCGGCGGCGAAGACGCAGCCGCCGCCCACCGGCGCGCACGCGGCCTCGCCGGCCGCTCCCGTGATGAAGCAGTTTTCCAAGACCCGGCGCGAGAGCGGCGAGCGTTCCTGAGCGCCGCGCCCGCAGACACGAGACGCACACACCATGAAAAAACAAGCGCCCGATGCCATCGACCTGCTGGACGCCGACCACCTGGCCGTCCACGCGCTGTTCCAGGCCTATCGCGAGCTGGTGCGCACGCGCGCATCCGCCGTGCAGCGCCGCACGCTCGCGGAGGAGATCTGCCTGGAGCTGACCATCCACGCCAAGCTCGAGCAGGAACTGTTCTACCCCGCGATACGCGAGGCCCTGCACGACGAGGACCTGGTGGACGGGGCCGAGGAGCAGCACGGCAGCCAGCGCGAGATCGTGGCGCGGATCCTCGCCGGTTCGCCGGACGACGCGCAGTACGACAGGCACGTGGCGCTGCTCGCGGAGCAGGTCGCGCGGCACGTGCGCGAGGAGCGCGAGCAGGTGTTCAACCGCGCGCTGGCGGCGCGCCTGGACCTCGCCTCGCTGGCGCGCACGATCAACGTGCGGCGCGAGGAACTGAAGGCCGTGGCCGACGCATTGCGGGAGGACGCCCTCGCATCCGCCCTCGCCTGAGGGCGCGGCAAGGACAGCCGTGACTTGTCCTACACCCTTCGACAGTGCCAGACGACAAGCCGCATTAGGGTAACCACTAAAGTGAGCCGCAGGCAGCGGGAACGCTGTCAGTGCACCCGATGCAATCCGAAACGAAACCCCTTGAAGGAGTTCCTGATGATCAAGTCCCCGATCGCCCAATGCGCCGCCGTGGCCGTGGTTGCCGCCCTGACCCTGTCGCTGGGCGCCTGCAGCAAGGAAGAGTCCACCTCGAGCGAGACCTCCACCTCCAGCACGATGCCGTCGACCACGACCCCGAGCGACACCACCAGCAGCTCGGCCAGCACGATGCCCAGCACCACGATGCCCAGCACCGACGCGACGGCCAGCAGCAGCACCTCGACCGACACGGGCAGCGGCACCTCCATGGGCGCCTCCGGCTCGGCCACGGGCACGATGAGCGGCGCGGCCTCGGGCAGCTCCGACCTGTCGGGCTCCGCGACCTCCAGCACGCCCAGCACGGCCACCACGACGCAGTGATGACGATGCGCGCCTCCTGGGTCCTCGCCACGCTCGCAGCCGCCGGCGCGCTCGCGCTGGGCGGGTGCAGCAAGCAGGCCGACGACAACGCGGTGGCGCCGGGCCGTCCGGATCCCGGCAACAGCGCGGAAGTCGTGCAGCCCCAGGCGGCCGACACCCCGCCGGGTGGCCCGTCCGGCATCACCGGCTCGCTGCCGCACCCCGGTTCCTCCGGGGGCGATGCAGTGGCCGGCGCGACCGGCTCGGACGCCACCGGCGCCGCCTCCGGGCAACTCGCCGCGCGTCCGGGCGCGGGCCTCGATGGCGGCCTGGGCAACACCCCGGCCGACGGCGCGAATGCGATGGGCGCCGCGCCGGTGCCGGACGGCAGCCCCAACAGGACGACGAAGAGCTCCGTGGGCAACCGCGATTGAGCCTCCGTGCTCGCAAAAAAAATCCGCCCTCGTGGCGGATTTTTTTTCGGGATTGCGCCCTCTCCCGCTTGCGGGAGAGGGCCGGGGTGAGGGCTGTCTTCAGCCCTTTTCCACCGGCAGCTTCGCATCCCGGCTCCACTCGCTCCAGCTCCCCGCATAGAGCGCCGTCGGCCCCATGCCCGCGAGTTCCATCGCGATCAGGTTCGGCACCGCGCTCACGCCGCTGCCGCAGTGGTGCACCACGGTCGACGGATCGCGGCCCGCGAGCAGCTGCTCGAATTCGGCGCGCAGCTGCTGCGGCGGCTTGAACTTGCCGTCGGGCCCGAGGTTCTGGCTGAAGGGCCGGTTCAGCGCGCCGGGGATGTGACCCGCCACCGGATCGAGCGGCTCCACCTCGCCGCGATAGCGCTGCGGCGAACGCGCGTCCACGAGCGTCTGCGCCGCGTCGCCCAGACGGCGCGCCACCTGCTCCGTGCCCACCAGCGCGCGCAGCGGCTCGCGCAGTTCGAAGTTGGTCTGGAAGTGCGAGGGCTCGGTGCCGCCGCGGACCTCGCCGCCGGCGGCCTGCCAGGCCTGCAGCCCGCCATCGAGCACCGCCACCGCCTCGTGGCCGGCCCACTTCAGCATCCACCACAGGCGGCCGCAGTAGTTGGCGCCGTTGCGGTCGTAGACGACGGCCTGCATGTCGTTGGCGAAGCCCACGCCGGACAGCCACATCGCGAACTTCTCGCGCCGCGGCAGCGGATGGCGGCCGCCCGAGGCCGCGCCCGGATGCGGCTTCACCTCGCCGTGGGCATCGGCCGTGCCCTTGTCGCTCAGGTCGTCGTCGAGGTGCGCGTAGACCGCGCCGGGGATGTGCGCCTCGAGGTACTGCTTCTCCCCGGCGGCCGGATCGGCCAGGTCGAAGCTGCAGTCGAACACCATCAGGCGGTCCTTGCCCGCCTGCAAGGCCTTCAGCTGCGCGGCGGAGATGAGCGTCGTGTACATGACGCTATTTTCATCGTTCCGGCGCGCGCGGGAAGACCCGATCCAGCCACGGCTGGCGCGCCAGGCGCGCCGCTTCGAAGGCGGCGATGCGCTCGCGCTGGGCGAGCGTCGCGCCGATCCAGTCGACGTCCTGCGTCAGCAGCAGGCGCTGGCGCGGCGTGAGCTGGAACCGGAAGGACCGCGGGCCGGCCCACAGCAGGCCTTCGTTCACGTCGATGGTGACGGACAGCACGCCGGCCTGCGCGAGCGCGAACAGCGCGCGCACCTCGTGCTCCGCCAGAGCGATGGGCGCCACGCCGTTGAGCGCGCAGTTCTGCCGGAAGATGTCGCCGAAGCTCGGCGCCACGACGGCGCGGAAGCCGTAGTCGCGCAGCGCCCACACGGCGTGCTCGCGGCTGGAGCCGCAGCCGAAGTTGGGGCCGGCCAGCAGCACGGTCGCGCCGCGCAGCGCCGGCTGGTTCAGCACGAAGTCCGGGTCGGGCCGCCGCAGCGAATGATCACTGTCGAGGTCGCCCGGGTCGAGGTAGCGCCAGTTGTCGAACAGCACGGGGCCGTAGCCGCTCTTCGCGGTCGAGCGGCCGTACTGCTTGGGAAAGATCGCGTCGGTGTCGACGTTGCGCCGGTCCAGCGGCACCACGGTGCCGCTGTGCCGGCCCTGCGGGAAGGAGGGCACTCAGCGCAGGAGCGGCTGCGGGCCCATGCGCTCGCGGTACCACTCGTGGAAGTGCTGCATGCCGTCTTCCATCGGGCTCTGGTAGGGGCCGACCTCGTTGTCGCCGCGTTCCATCAGTGCCCGGCGGCCCGCGTCCATGCGCAGCGCGATCTCGTCGTCCTCCTCGCACGTCTCCATGTAGGCCGCCTGCTGGGCTTCCACGAACTCGCGCTCGAAGGCCGCGATCTCCTCGGGATAGAAGAACTCCACGACGTTCAGCGTCTTCTGCGGGCCCTTGGGCACCAGCGTGGAGACCACCAGCACGTTCGGGTACCACTCCACCATCACGTTCGGGTACAGCGTGAGCCACACCGCGCCGTGCTTGGGCAGGCGGCCGTCCTGGTAGCGCAGCACGGCGTCGTGCCAGTTGCGGTACACGTCCGAGCCGGGCTTGCCGAGCTTGCCGGCGAGGCCCACGGTCTGCACCGAGTAGTGGCGCCCGAACTCCCAGCGCAGGTCGTCGCAGGTGACGAAGTTGCCCAGTCCCGGGTGGAACGGCCCCACGTGGTAGTCCTCCAGGTAGACCTCGATGAAGGTCTTCCAGTTGTAGTCCACCTCGTGCAGTTCCGTGCGGTCGTACACGTAGCCCGAGAAGTCCAGGTCCGCCTTGGGGCCCAGGCGCGCGAGCACGCGGTTGACGTCGAACCGGTTGGCCTCGAACAGCAGGCCGTTCCAGTTCTGCACCCGGTAGTTGTCGAGGTCCAGGCACGGGTCGGTCGCGAAGTGCGGCGCGCCCAGCAGCGTGCCGGCCTTCGCGCCCTGGCCGGCGCTGTAAGTCCAGCGGTGCAAGGGGCACACGATGTTCCCGCCCGAGGACGGCTTCTCGTTCACGGAGCCGCGCCCGCGCAGGATCACGGCCTGCCGGTGGCGGCAGACGTTGGAGATCAGCTCGACGCCTTGCGGCGTGCGCACGAGCGCGCGCCCCTCGCCTTCCTGCGGCAGGGCGTAGTAGTCGCCGACCTGGGGCACCGCGAGTTCGTGCCCCAGGTAGCGGGGACCGTGCTCGAAGATGAGCTCCTGCTCGCGCGTGAACAGCGCCTGGTCGAAGTAGCTGGAAACGGGAAGTTGGCTTGCGGCCTGCTGTAGCTGAAGACTTAAATCAGACATTTCACCTGACCTAGAGACTCCCCCTATGAAGGGGCAGGGCCACGCTCGAAGCGCGACAGCGAAAAGGGGGCGATTCTAACCCCCGGGTCCACTTGGGGGGCCGTCGCCTAAAATCCAGTACAGATTGCCGAGAAATTGCATGTCCCCAACGTCCCCCCAGGCCCCCGCCAGCTACGAAGCGGCGATGGAAGAACTCGAGAAGCTCACGGGCCTCATCGAATCGGGGCAGTTGCCGCTGGAGCAACTGCTCGCCGGCTACCAGCGGGGCGCCGAACTGCTGAAGTTCTGCCGCGACAAGCTGCAGGCCGTCGAGGAGCAGGTGAAGGTGCTCGACGCCGGCGTGCTGAAGCCGTGGGCGAACGAGTGAGCGTCGACCTGCGGGACTGGTCGTCCGAACGACTCGAACGCGTGGAGCAGGCCCTGTCCGCGTGGGTGCCCGCGGACGCGCCCGCGCAGCTCGGCGCCGCGATGCGCTACTCCGTGCTCGATGGCGGCAAGCGCCTGCGTCCGCTGCTCGTGCTCGGTGCTGCCGAGGCGGTGGCCGGCGACGAGGAAGCGGCCCTGCGCGCGGCCTGCGCCGTCGAACTGATCCACGCGTACTCTCTCGTGCACGACGACATGCCCTGCATGGACAACGACGTGCTGCGCCGGGGCAAGCCGACGGTGCACGTGGCCTTCGGCGAGGCGACCGCGCTGCTGGCGGGCGATGCGCTGCAGGCCCTGGCCTTCGAGCTGCTGGCGCCCGGAGGCGGGAAGATCCCCGATCGCGTGCAGGCGCGCCTGTGCCGCCTGCTCGCGCAGGCCGCGGGCCACGCGGGCATGGCCGGCGGCCAGGCGATCGATCTCGCGGCCGTGGGCAAGTCGCTGACCGAATCCGAGCTGCGCCGGATGCACTGCCTGAAGACCGGCGCGCTGCTGCAGGCCAGCGTGATGATGGGCGCCGCGTGCGGCGAGCCCGACGCTGCAGCCGCCGCGGGCCTCGAGGCCTACGGCCGCGCGCTGGGGCTCGCTTTCCAGGTCGTGGACGACATCCTCGACGTCACCGCGGATTCGGCTACCCTCGGCAAGACGGCCGGCAAGGACGCGGCCCAGGACAAGCCCACCTACGTGTCGCTGCTGGGCCTGCCCCGCGCGCGCGCCTACGCCGCCGAACTGCTGGAACAGGCGCGCGCCGCTCTTGCGAGCACCGGGCTGGCCCGCACGCAGGCCCTCCGGGCGCTGGCCGAGACGGTGGTGCACCGGGACAACTGAAGAATTCCATGCCAACGCTGCTCGAATCCATCAACGACCCCGCCGACCTGCGGCGGCTCGCGCGGGCCCAGCTGCCCCAGCTGGCCGACGAGCTGCGCAGCTACGTGCTCGAGTCCGTCGCCCGCACGGGCGGCCACCTCAGTTCCAACCTGGGCACGGTGGAGCTCACCATCGCGCTGCACTACGTCTTCGACACGCCGCGCGACCGCGTGGTCTGGGACGTGGGCCACCAGACCTATCCGCACAAGATCCTCACCGGCCGGCGCGAGCGCATGGGCACGCTGCGCCAGCTGGGCGGCCTGGCCGGCTTCCCGCAGCGCGCCGAGAGCGAGTACGACGCCTTCGGCACGGCGCATTCCTCCACCAGCATCTCCGCGGCGCTGGGCATGGCGGTGGCCGCGAAGCAGAAGGGCGAGCAGCGCCACTGCATCGCGGTGATCGGCGACGGCGCGATGACCGCCGGCATGGCGTTCGAGGCGCTCAACAACGCGGGCGTGGCCGACACCGACCTGCTGGTGATCCTCAACGACAACGACATGTCGATCAGCCCGCCGGTGGGCGCGCTGAACCGCTACCTCGCGCAGCTCATGAGCGGACGCTTCTACGCGGCCGCGAAGGACATCGGCAAGAAGGTGCTGAACGTGGCGCCGCCCCTCTTCGAGCTGGCCAAGCGCATCGAGGAGCACGCCAAGGGCATGGTGGTGCCGGCGACGCTGTTCGAGAAGTTCGGCTTCAACTACATCGGCCCCATCGACGGCCACGACCTCGACTCGCTGGTGCCGACGCTGGAGAACATCCGCCAGCTGAAGGGCCCGCAGTTCCTGCACGTCGTGACGAAGAAGGGGCAGGGCTACAAGCTGGCCGAGGCGGATCCGGTGGCCTACCACGGCCCGGGCAAGTTCGATCCCGCCGTGGGCCTCGTGAAGCCCGCGACGCCGCCCAAGCCCACCTTCACGCAGGTGTTCGGCAAGTGGCTGTGCGACATGGCGGTGCAGGACCAGCGCCTGGTCGGCATCACGCCGGCGATGCGCGAAGGCTCGGGCCTGGTGGAATTCCACCAGCGCTTCCCCGACCGCTACTTCGACGTCGGCATCGCCGAACAGCACGCCGTGACCTTCGCCGCCGGCTTGGCCGCGGAGGGCCTCAAGCCCGTGGTGGCGATCTATTCGACCTTCCTGCAGCGCGCCTACGACCAGCTGATCCACGACGTGGCGCTGCAGAACCTGCCGGTGGTGTTCGCGCTCGATCGCGCCGGCCTGGTCGGCGCCGACGGGCCCACGCACGCGGGCGCCTACGACATCGCGTACCTGCGCTGCATCCCGCAGGTGAGCATCGCCTGCCCGGCCGACGAGAACGAGACGCGCAAGCTCCTGACGACGGCCTTCCAGCAGGACCACCCGGTGGCCGTGCGCTATCCGCGCGGCGCGGGCGTCGGCATCGCGGTGGAGCCCGGCCTGCAGGCACTGCCCTTCGGCAAGGGTGAGACCCGCCGCAAGGGCCAGCGCCTGGCGATCCTCGCCTTCGGGACGCTGCTCTATCCCGCGCTGCAGGCGGCGGAGCGGCTCGACGCGACCGTGGTGAACATGCGCTGGGCGAAGCCGCTCGACACCGAGCTGCTGCTTCAGGTCGCCGCGACGCACGAGGCGCTGGTGACGGTGGAAGAGGGCGCCATCATGGGCGGCGCTGGCAGCGCGGTGCTGGAGGCCCTGGCGCAGGCGTCCGTCACCAAGCCCGTGCTGCAGCTGGGCCTGCGCGACGAATACGCGCCGCACGGCGACCCGGCGCGGCTGCTGGCCCTGCAGGGGCTGGACGCCGCGGGCATCGAGGCCTCGATCCGCGGGCGCTTCGGTGACTTGCTGGAACGGGCGCCGAACCTGAAGGTGGTTGGTTGATGCTGGGGTTCGCTGGCGCTCACCGCCAGCCTACGAACCCCGGGCATCCAACCTCGTAGGCTGGCGGTGAGCGAAGCGAACCCCAGCGACTCCCCGGGAAAACCCCTTTCCTGACAGAAAGCTGTCACTCCCAGAATGGGCAGCCTGATCCCATTCCAGGAGACACCATGGATCGCAGATCGCTACTCAGGAACGCCGGCATCGCCGGCGTGCTCGCCTCGGGCATCGCACCGGCCGTGCACGCGCAGGCCTCGATCCGATGGCGGCTGGCCTCCAGCTTCCCGAAGTCGCTCGACACCCTGTACGGCGGCGCCGAGCTCTTCGCGGCCCGGGTCAAGGCGCTGTCCAACGGCAAGTTCGAGATCTCCACCCACGCGGCCGGCGAGCTGATGCCGGCCTTCGGCGTGGTCGACGGCGTGCAGGGCGGCACGGTGGAAGTGGCGCACACGGCGCCGTACTACTTCTTCGGCAAGAGCGAGGTCTTCGCCCTGGGCTGCGCGATCCCCTTCGGCCTGAACAGCCGGCAGATGACGGCGTGGATGCACGAGGGCAACGGCCTGAAGCTGATGCGCGAGTTCTACGCCAAGTACAACATGCTCAACTTCCCGGCCGGCAACACCGGGGCGCAGATGGGCGGCTGGTACCGCAAGGAGATCAAGACCGCCGCCGACATGAAGGGCCTCAAGTTCCGCGTCGGCGGCTTCGCCGGCAAGGTGGTCGAGCGCATGGGCGGCGTGCCGCAGAACATCCCCGGCGGCGAGATCTACCAGGCCCTGGAGAAGGGCACGCTGGACGCGGCGGAGTGGGTCGGACCGTACGACGACCTGAAGCTCGGCTTCGCCAAGGTCGCGCCCTACTACTACTACCCCGGCTGGTGGGAAGGCGGCCCGGAGCTGGACATCCTGGTCAACGAAAAGGCCTACAACGCGCTGCCGAACGAGTACAAGGCCATCATCGAATCCGCCGCCTCCGACGCCCACATCATGGTGCAGGCCCGCTACGACGCGCGCAATCCGGCGGCGCTGAAGCAGCTGGTGGCCCAGGGCACCAAGCTGCGTCCCTTCTCCAACGACCTCATGAGCCTCGCGTTCAAGGAGGCGATGGCGCTGTACCAGGAGATCAGCGACAAGAACGAGGACTGGAAGAAGATCTACGCGGACTACTCGAAATTCCGCGCCGACCAGAACCTCTGGTTCCGCTTCACGGAGATGACCTTCGACCGGTTCATGCAGGCGCAGAAGCTGGCCTGAACCCGCGCACTCCACGGGAAAACACGGGGCTGACAGGAAACTGTCAGTCATGAGAATGGGCGACCTTGCCCGGCCGATCCCTGGTCGGCCGGCGGGGTCAAGCCATTCAACGTTTTTTCTCAATCCGAGGAGTGTTCATGGATCGTCGTTCCCTCATCAGGCAGGCCGGCATCGCGGGAGTGCTGGCCACCGGCATCGCACCGGCCGTGCACGCCCAGCAGGCGCTGCGCTGGCGCCTGGCTTCGTCCTTCCCCAAGTCGCTCGACACCATCTTCGGCGCGGCCGAGGTGTTCGCCGCGAAGGTGAAGGCCATGTCCGGCGGCAAGTTCGACGTCTCGGTGCACGCGGCCGGCGAACTGATGCCCGCCTTCGGCGTGGTCGACGGGGTCCAGCAGGGCACGATCGAAGTGGCGCACACGGCGCCCTACTACTTCTTCGGCAAGAGCGAGGTGTTCGCGCTGGGCTGCGCGATCCCCTTCGGCCTCAACAGCCGGCAGATGACCGCGTGGATGGTCGAGGGCAACGGCCTGAAGCTGATGCGCGAGTTCTACGCCAAGTACAACATGATCAACTTCCCCGGCGGCAACACCGGGGCGCAGATGGGCGGCTGGTACCGCAAGGAAATCAAGACCGTCGCCGACATCAAGGGCCTGAAGTTCCGCGTCGGCGGCTTCGCCGGCAAGGTGATCGAGCGCATGGGCGGCGTGCCGCAGAACATCCCCGGCGGCGAGATCTACCAGGCCCTGGAGAAGGGCACGCTGGACGCGGCGGAGTGGGTGGGGCCGTACGACGACCTGAAGCTCGGCTTCGCCAAGGTCGCGCCCAACTACTACTACCCCGGCTGGTGGGAAGGCGGCCCGCAGCTGGACTTCTTCATCAACGACAAGGCGTACAACGCGCTGTCGTCGGAGAACAAGGCGATCGTCGAGGCGGCCGCCGCCGAGGCCCACATCGCGATGCAGGCCCGCTACGACGCGCGCAACCCGGCGGCGCTGAAGCAGCTGGTGGCGCAGGGCACCAAGCTGCGTCCCTTCTCCAACCAGATCATGTCGGCGGCCTTCAAGGAGTCGATGGAGGTCTACTCGGAGCTGAACGACAAGAACCCCGACTGGAAGAAGATCTACGCGGACTACTCGAAATTCCGCGCCGACCAGAACCTCTGGTTCCGCTTCACCGAGGGCACCTTCGACCGCTTCATGCAGGCGCAGAAGCTGTAGAGCGCGACCTCATGCCAAAAGCCGCACGTCGTGCGGCTTTTTTTTCGCCCGGAACGAGGCCTCAGGTACCTGCACGAGGGAAGGATGCAAGGCTTCTGCAAGCTTCGGGCGGCTGGCAGGCTCATCATGCTCGGGCTGAAAAAGTCAGGAGATAGCTTCCCATGGATCGTCGTTCCCTCATGAAGCGCGCCGGCATCGCCGGCGTGCTCGCTTCCGGCATCGCTCCCGCGGTGCATGCCCAGGCCGCCGTGCGCTGGCGCCTCTCTTCCAGCTTCCCGAAGTCGCTGGACACCATCTGGGGCAGCGCCGAGATGCTGCAGAAGACCGTCAAGGACCTCTCGGGCGGCAAGTTCGAGATCTCCATCCATGCCGGCGGCGAGCTGATGCCCGCCTTCGCCAACGTGGACGCGCTGCAGAACGGCACCATCGAGATGGGCCAGACCGCGCCGTACTACTTCACCGGCAAGGACTCGATCTTCGCCTTCGGCTGCGCGGTGCCCTTCGGCCTGAACGCGCGCCAGATGGACGCCTGGATGGAGCACGGCAACGGCCGCAAGCTGATGGACGCGTTCTACGCCAAGTACAACATGAAGAGCTTCAGCGCGGGCAACACCACCACCCAGATGGGCGGCTGGTACCGCAAGGAGATCAAGACCGTCAACGACCTGAAGGGCCTGAAGATGCGCATGGGCGGCGGCCTGTTCGGCGAGGCGATGGCCAAGCTGGGCGTGGTGGCGCAGAACATGCCGGCCGGCGACGTGTACCAAGCGCTCGAGAAGGGCACCCTGGACGCCACCGAGTTCGTCGGCCCCTTCGACGACGAGAAGCTGGGCTTCAACAAGGTCGCCCCGTTCTACTACTACCCGGGCTGGTGGGAAGGCGGCGCCGAGCTGGAGTTCTTCGTGAACATCAAGGCCTACGACGCCCTGTCCGCCGAGAACAAGGCGATCCTCGCGGCCGCCACCAAGGTCGCCGCGCGCGACATGACGGCCAAGTACGACGCCGTGAACCCGCCGGCGCTCAAGCGCCTGGTGGCCGCCGGCACCAAGCTGATGCCCTTCTCCAAGGAGATCATGGACGCCGGCTTCAAGGCCTCCATGCAGGTGTTCGCCGAGCACGAGGCGAAGTCGCCCGAGTTCAAGAAGATCCACCAGGACATGCGCGCCTTCCAGCGCGACCAGATCCTGTGGAGCCGCTTCTCCGAGTACCGCTACGACACGTACATGACGACCGTGAAGGTCTGAGGCGTCCGCGCCGGAAAGGGCCCGCTTCGGCGGGCCTTTTTTTTGCGCGGGCCGGCGGTCGCCGCGCCATGCGGCATTTATCATGATCCGGGCGCATGCACCACAACCTGCCCCTGATCACCACCATCGCCGCCGGCCTCGGGCTGGCGCTGGTGCTGGGTTTTGCCGCGGCGCGCATGCACCTGCCGGCGCTGGTGGGCTACTTGCTCGCCGGCGTGCTCATCGGCCCGTTCACGCCCGGCTTCGTCGCCGACACCCACCTCGCCTCGCAACTCGCCGAGATCGGCGTGATGCTGCTGATGTTCGGCGTCGGCCTGCACTTCTCGCTGGGCGACCTGCTGGCCGTGCGCCGCATCGCCGTGCCGGGCGCCATCGTGCAGATCGCCGCCGCTTCCGCCCTCGGCATGGGCATGGCGAGCTGGTGGGGCTGGAGCCTGCCGGCCGCGCTGGTCTTCGGGCTGGCGCTGTCCTGCGCGAGCACCGTCGTGCTGCTGCGCGCGCTCGACACGCTGGGGCTGCTCCACACCTTCAACGGGCGGATCGCGATCGGCTGGCTGGTCGTCGAGGACCTCGCCATGGTGCTGGTGCTCGTGCTGATGCCGCCGCTGGCGGGCGCGCTGGGCGGCGCGAACGTGGCCGCCGGCGCCGTCTGGCTGCAGCTGGGCCGCACGCTCCTGCAGGTGGGCCTGTTCGTCGCGCTGATGCTGCTGGTCGGGCGGCGCCTGTTCCCCTGGCTGCTGTGGCAGGTGCAGAAGGTCGGCTCGCGCGAGCTCTTCACCCTGTGCGTGGTCGCGGCCGCCGTGAGCATCGCCTACGGCGCGACGCTGCTGTTCGGCGTGTCCTTCGCGCTGGGCGCCTTCTTCGCCGGCATGGTGCTGCGCGAGTCGCAGTTCAGCCATCGCGCCGCCGAGGAGACGCTGCCGCTGCGCGACGCCTTCGCCGTGCTGTTCTTCGTGTCCGTCGGCATGCTGTTCGACCCGCGCGTGCTGGTGGAGCAGCCCGGGCGGGTGCTGGCCGTGCTGGGCGTGATCCTGGTCGGCAAGTCGCTCGCGGCGGCGGCGCTGGTGCTGCTGCTGCGCTATCCGCTGCACACGGCGCTGACGGTGTCGGCCAGCCTCGCGCAGATCGGCGAGTTCTCCTTCATCCTGGTCACGCTGGGCGGCGCGCTGGGGGTGTTGCCGCGCGAGGCGCAGAGCCTGATCGTGGCCGGCGCGCTGATCTCCATCGCGCTGAACCCGCTGGTGTTCCGCGCCATCGCGCCGGTGCAGCAGTGGCTGCTGGCGCGCTCGCGGCTTGCCCGCCAGCTGGCGGCGCGCGACGATCCGCTGGCCGAACTGCCCATGACGACGGACCCGCGCTACCTCTCGCGCCAGGTGGTGCTGGTCGGCTACGGCGGCGTCGGCTGCCAGGTGGCGGCCGCGCTGCAGGAGGCGAGGCTGCCCTTCGTGGTGGCCGAGGCCAACCGCGAGCTGGTGGAATCCCTGCGCGCCCACGGCATCCCGGCCGTCAGCGGCGACGCCAGCCGGCCCGAGGTCCTGGTGCAGGCGCACGTGGCGCGCGCCCGGCTGCTGGTGATCGCCATTCCCGACACCATCGGCGTGCGGCAGATGGTCAGCCACGCGCGGCTGCTCAACCCCGCCATCGAGATCGTCGTGCGCTCGCACAACGCGGAGGAGGCCCGGCGGCTGGAGGAGGAGGTCGCCGGCAAGGTGTTCGTGGGCGAGCAGGAGCTGGCGCTCGCGATGTCGCGCCACGTGCTGGAACGCTGCCGCGCCTGAAATTCCTCCCTCTCCCGCTCGCGGGAGGGGGCGAGGGTATTGCATTAATTCACCATTTGGTGAATAGTCGCGGGATGACGGAATCTGCCAAGGACCTGCCGGCGCGCATCGCGGACCTCGCGGCGCTGGAAGAGTTGATGAGCCGCCCCTCCCCGCAGCTGGTCGAGGCGCTGGAACGCGCGCCGGGCGACATCATGGTGCTGGGGGTGGGCGGGAAGATGGGGCCGACGCTGGCCTGCATGGCCAAGCGCGCCGTGCCGGGCCGCCGGGTGATCGGCGTCGCGCGCTTCTCGGAGGCCGGCCTGCGCGAGAAGCTGGAGGCCGCGGGCGTGGAATGCATCGCCGCCGACCTGCTGTCGCGCGAGGCGATCGCGGCGCTGCCGGAAGTGCCCAACATCGTGTTCATGGCCGGACGCAAGTTCGGCTCCACCGGCAGCGAATGGCTGACGTGGGCGATGAACGCGCACGTGCCGGCGCTGGTGGCCGAGCGCTTCCCGCGCTCGCGCATCGTGGCCTTCTCCACTGCCTGCGTGTACCCCTTCGTGGACGTGGAAGGCGAGGGCGCGCCGGAATCGGTTGCGCCGACGGCGCCTTCGGGCGAGTACGCCAACTCCTGCGTCGCGCGCGAGCGCCTGTTCGAGCACTTCTCGCACGCGCTCGGCACGCCGGGCCGGCTGCTGCGGCTGTCCTACGCGATCGACATGCGCTACGGCGTGCTGCACGACGTCGCGCAGAAGGTGCTGCGGCGCGAGCCGATCGACCTCACCATGGGCTACGCCAACGTGATCTGGCAGGGCGAGGCCAACGACTGGGCGCTGCGTTCGCTCGCGCACTGCACCACGCCCACCAGCGCGCTGAACCTGAGCGGCCCCAAGGTGAGCATCCGTGAGCTGGCCTGCGGCTTCGGAGAGCGCCTGGGCGTCAACCCGGTGTTCCACGGCCACGAGGCGCCCAGCGCCTGGCTGGTGGACTGCAGCGAAGCCTTCCGCCTGTTCGGCCCGCCGCAGGTGGACCTGCAGCGCATGCTGGACTGGACGGCCGACTGGGTGCAGCGCGGCGGCGCCTCGCTGAACAAGCCGACCCATTACGAAGCCCGCGACGGAAAGTACTGACATGCACTGGTCCGACCTGCCGCGCGACAGCCTGGCCGTCCTGCGCCGTGGCGCCGCCATCCCGGCGCACCTGCTGGCGCTGGACGCCGAACGCCACCTCGATGCGCGCCGCCAGCGCGCGATGACGCGCTACTACCTCGATGCCGGCGCCGGCGGCGTGGCCGTCGGCGTGCACTCCACGCAGTTCGCGATCCGCGATGTCGGCCTGTACCAGCCCGTGCTGGAGCTGGCGATGCAGACGGCGCAGGAATGGGAGCCGCTGGGCGGCCGCCGGCCGCTGTTCATGGTGGCGGGCCTCGCGGGCCGCACGGAACAGGCGGTGCGCGAAGCGGGCATCGCCCGCGGCCTGGGCTACCACGGCGCGCTCCTGAGCCTCGCGGCCATGAAGGGCGCGAGCGAGGACGAACTGGTGGCGCACTGCCGCGCCGTCGCCGAGGTGATGCCGCTGGTGGGCTTCTACCTGCAGCCGGCGGTGGGCGGCATCCACCTGCCGATGAATTTCTGGCGCCGCTTCGCCGAGATCGACAACGTCGTCGCGATCAAGATGGCGCCGTTCAACCGCTACCGCACGCTGGACGTGATCCGCGGCGTGGTCGCCGCGCGCGCCGAGGAACGCGTCACGCTCTACACGGGCAACGACGACCACATCGTGAACGACCTGGTCGCGCCCTTCCGCTTCGTGCGCGACGGCGAGCCGGTGACGGTGCGCATCCGCGGCGGCCTGCTGGGGCACTGGAGCGTGTGGACCCGCGCGGCCGTGCAGCTGCTGGAGCGCATCCACGCCGCGGTCGACGCCGGCCAGGTGCCGCTGGACCTGCTCGCGCTGGACAGCCAGGTGACCGACTGCAATGCGGCGCTCTTCGACGTGGCGCACGACTTCCACGGCTGCATCGCCGGCTGCCACGAGATCCTGCGCCGGCAAGGCATCCTGCAGGGCACCTGGTGCCTGGACCCGCACGAGGGCCTGAGCGAAGGCCAGGCGGCGGAGCTCTCGCGGGTGCAGAAGGACTATCCGCACTTGACGGACGACGCGTTCGTGGCCGAGAACAAGGAACGCTGGCTCGCGTGAGGTCGGTGGGGTTCGCTGCGCTCACCGTCCGACGGCCTGCGGCCGTCGCCACCCTACGAGAGCCCGCGCCCGTAGGGTGGCGGTGAGCGCAGCGAACCCCACCGAACCCCACCGCTCCCCCGGACATCCCGCGTTGACAGCCGGGCAGCCGTGCCCTTAAAGTGCGCTAATTAACTGTTTAGAGAATTAACCCCCTCGGAGACACCTTCATGCAAAAGCGTTTCTTCCTCCAGACCCTGGCCGCCGCTGCGGTCGTGGCCGTGTCGCTGCCCGCGGCGGCCCAGAACTGGAAGCCCACGCGGCCGATCAACCTGATCGTGCCCTGGGCGGCCGGCGGCTCCACCGACCAGGTCACCCGCGTGACCGCGGCGGAACTGGAGAAGGCGCTGGGCCAGACGATCGTGATCGTCAACCAGCCGGGCGCCTCGGGCGCCATCGGCACCAAGAGCGCCCTCGACGCCCCGAAGGACGGCTACACCTGGACGGCTGGCGCCGCGCAGGACCTGGGCGCCTACCAGGCGCTGGGCGCGGTCGACACCAACATCCAGAAGGACTGGCACCTGTTCCTGAACGTGGCCAACATCCAGGTGATCGGCGTGAACCCGCAGCGCCCCTGGAAGAACGCCAAGGAACTGCTGGACGACATGAAGAAGCGCCCGGGCCAGATCAGCGTGGCCACTGCCGGCGTGACCTCCGCCGCCCACGCCGCCATGGACCAGATCGTCAAGGCCACCGGCGTCAAGTACAAGGAAGTCTCCTATGACGGCGGCAACCCCGCCGTGGTCGCCACCGTCGCCGGCGAGACCGACATGACCACCCAGCTGGCCGTGGAGCAGGCCGACATGATCCGCGGCAAGCGCCTGCGCCCGCTCGCCACCGTGAGCGACAAGCCGCTGGAGCTGGAAGGCTACGGCACCATCCCGGCGCTCTCCACCGTGATCCCGGGCTTCACCGCCCCGGCCAACTACTTCGGCATCTTCATCCCCAAGGGCGTGCCGGACGAAGTCGTGAAGACCGTCGAGCGCATCTGGGCCGAGAACATCAGCAAGAGCCCGGCGCTGAAGAAGTACGCCACCAGCCGCGGCGCCCTGTTCAACCCGCTGTACGGCGAGGCGGCGCAGAAGGCCGTGTGGCCGGCGGTGCAGACCAACGTGTGGAACCTGCACGCCAGCGGCAAGACCAAGGTCTCGCCCGACACGGTCGGCATCCCCAAGCCCTGAGCGAAGCGAGACGATGACCGATCCCGCGCTCGTCCCCGAGCACTCCGTTGACCAGGGCCTGGACCCGGAAACGAGGCCGCCGCGTTCCGACCTGAAGGACGCGGTGGGCTGGATCGTCTTCGGCATCGTGGTCCTGGTCGGTTCCATCACGATGGACCGGCTGGAGCACCAGCACATCAACCCCGTGACGGTGCCGGGCCTGCTGCCCGGCCTGCTCGGGATCGCCATGATCCTGCTGGGCGCGGTGCTGGGCCTGCGCAGCTGGCGCCGTGGCGCGCTCGTGCAGCCGCTGCCGCCGGCCAGCGCCGACCAGCGCGAGGAGCGCAAGCGCGTGTGGATCGCGATCGCGCTGTGCGCCGGCTACGCCATCGTGCTGGTGGGCCACGGCCTGCCGTTCTGGCTGGCCTCCACGATCTACGTCACGGCCTCCATCCTCGTGTTCCAGCGCATCAGCCGCGACCCGGCCGAGCGGCGCCTGGGCGCGCGCGCCTGGGGCAAGGCGCTGCTGATCGGCGTGTGCGCCTCGGTGATCACGTGGCTCGTGTTCGAGCGCGTGTTCCTGGTCCGCCTGCCCTGACCGCTTCCTGAAGTACCCGCCTCCAAGGCCCTCGAATGTTGCAAGGACTGCAAGACCTCGGCGCTGCCTACGTCAGCTTCATGAACCCCATGACCCTGCTGTACGGGCTGGGCGGGGCGTTCGTGGGCATCATCATGGGCATCCTGCCGGGCCTGTCGGCCACGCTGGCGATCGCGCTGCTGACCACGCTCACCATCAAGCTGGGCACCAACGACGCGATCCTGGTGCTGATCTGCTCCTACGTCGGCGCCCTGTACGGCGGCTCGCGCACAGCGATCCTGCTGAACATCCCCGGCACGGCCGCGAACGCCGCGTCCTGCGCCGACGGCTACGCGCTCGCGCAGCAGGGGCAGGCCGGCCGCGCGATCGGCATCGCCACCTCCGGCGCCTTCATCAGCACGCTGATCGGCGTGGTCTGCCTGGCGCTGTTCACGCCGCTGCTCGCCGAGGTCGCGCTGCAGTTCGGCGCCTTCGAATTCTTCTGGCTCGCCCTGTTCGGCGTCACCATGTCCGGCAGCATCGTCGGCGGCGACCCGCTCAAGGGCTGGCTGATGGGCCTGCTGGGCCTGTTCATCGCGCAGGTGGGGCAGGAGAGCCTGTACGCCTACAACCGCTTCACGCTCGGCTGGGACGAGCTCTCCGGCGGCATCGCGCTGATCCCGGCACTGGTCGGCGCCTTCGGCCTGGCCGAGGTGCTGACGACGCTGTCGGATCCCATCGAGCGCAAGATCGCCGACCTGAACGACTCCGTGCTGCCGCGCTGGCGCGAGATCATCAAGTACCGCTGGACGGTGCTGCGCTCCGGCGTGATCGGCGTGCTGACCGGCTTGCTGCCCGGCGTGGGCGAGGACGCCGGCGCCTGGATGTCCTATGCCGCGGCCAAGGCCGTGAGCAAGGAGAAGGAGCAGTTCGGCAAGGGCTCGATCGACGGCCTGATGGCCGCCGAGACCGGCGACATGTCCTCGGTGCCGGGCCACATCATTCCCTGCCTGGCGCTGGGCATCCCCGGCTCCGCGCCGTCGGCCGTGCTCATGGCCGCGATGATCATCCACGGCGTGCAGCCGGGCCCGATGCTCATGATCGAGCACCCGCACTTCGTCTACCACGTGGTGGCGATGACGACGCTCGCCTCGATCACCATCCTGCTGTTCGGCCTGTTCGGCGTGCGGCCGCTGCTGCACGTGCTGAAGGTGCGCCGCGGCATCCTGATGCCCATCGTGTTCCTGCTGTGCACGGTCGGCGCCTTCGCCACGGCCTCGCGCCTGTTCGACATCTACGTGATGATCGCCATCGGCGTCGGCGCCTTCTTCCTGCGCAAGCGCGGCTACGAGATGGCGCCGCTGGTGCTGGGCCTGGTGCTCGGCCCGCTGCTGGACAAGAGCCTGCGCCGCGGCCTGGTGCTGTCGGACGGCAGCCTCGGTCCCTTCTTCACGCGGCCGATCGCCATGGCTTTCGCCGCCGTGACGATCTTCACCATCCTCCTGTACGTGCCGGCGTTCAAGAAGGGCGTCACCCGCCTGAAGTTCGGCATCGCCGGCGGCCTGCGCCTGCTGTTCGCGCGCCGCGCGTAAGCTCGCTGCCATGAAATTCGCGCTCTGCAACGAAGTGCTGCAGCCGCTGCCCTTCGCGCAGCAGTGCCAGCTGGCGGCCGGCCTGGGCTACGACGGCCTGGAGCTCGCGCCCTTCACGCTCGCCGAGGATCCGACGAAGCTCACCGATGCCGAGGTGGCGCAGGCGCGCCGGGTCGCCGAAGACCACGGCCTCGCGATCTTCGGCCTGCACTGGCTGCTGGTGGCGCCCGCGGGCCTGTCCATCGTCTCCGAGGATGCGGCGCTGCGCCGGCGCACGAGCGACGTGATGGTGCGCCTGGTGGAACTGTGCGCGGGCTTCGGCGGCCGCTACCTCGTTCACGGCTCGCCCAAGCAGCGCAAGGTGCCCGAGGGCAGCACGCGCGAGCAGGCCTGGGAGCGCGCCCGCGAGTGCCTCCGGGCGGCCGCGGAGGCGGCGCAGCGCTGCGGTGTCACCTACTGCCTGGAGCCGCTGTCGCGGCGCGAGACCGACCTGTTCAACACCGTGGAGGAATGCGTGCGCATGGTCGACGAGGTGGGCAGCCCGGCGCTGCGCACCATGATCGACTGCAGCGCCGCCGGCCAGACCGAGTCGCTGCCGGTGGACGAAGTGATGACGAAGTGGATCCCGCGCGGCGTGATCGGCCACGTGCAGGTGAACGACCCGAACCGGCGCGGACCGGGCCAGGGCGCGCTGGACTTCGCGCCCATCCTGGACGCGCTCGCCTGGCTGGAGGCCGAGGGGCACTTCCCGGGCATCGTCGGCGTCGAACCCTTCGACTACGTGCCCGACGGTCCCGGCTGCGCCGCCTTTTCGCTCGGCTACCTGCGCGGCGTGCTTTCCGGGTTGCATGCGAATGACTGAGGCTCCCCTCCTTTCCCTGCGCGCCATCGAGCTGTACGAACGGCCGGTGCAGCTGCGCATGCCCTTCCGCTTCGGCGTGGTGACGCTGCGCGAGGCGCCGCAGGCCTTCGCCCGCGTGCAGGTCGAACTCGCCGATGGCCGCACGGCCTGGGGCGCGGCCGCCGAACTGATGGCGCCGAAGTGGTTCGACAAGAACCTGGCGCTCACGAACGAGGACAACTTCGAGCAGCTGCGCAGCGTGCTGCGCATGGCGCGCTCGGCCTACCTCTCGGACGCGCGGCCGGCCACGGCCTTCGGCCACTTCGCCCGCCACCACGACGCGCATGCGCGCGCCGCCGCGGGCGAGGGCTTCAACCCGCTGCTGGCCAGCTACGGGCCGGCGCTGGTCGACCGCGCCGTCCTCGACGCGCTGTGCCGCGCGCTGGGCGTGTCCTTCTACGACGCGATGCGCGCGAACCTGCCCGGCATGGGTGGCGCGCATCCCGCTTTCGCCGGATTCGACTTCGACGCCTTCCTCGCGACCCTGGAGCCGGCCACGCACATCCACGCCCGCCACACCGTGGGCCTGGTGGACGCCATCACGGCGGCCGACCAGCAGGAGCGCGTCGGCGACGGCCTGCCGGAGACGCTGGAGGAGGTGGTGCGGGCCTACGGCCACCGCTACTTCAAGCTGAAGGTGGGCGGCCAGGTGGCCGCGGACCTGCAGCGGCTGGAGCGGATCGCGGGCGTGCTCGATCGCGCGCCGCATCCCTACTACGCCTCGCTGGACGGCAACGAGCAGTACGACAGCGCCCAAGGCGTGCAGGAACTGGTGCGCGGCATCCAGGGCCGGCCCGCGCTCGCGCGCCTGTGGGACTCCATCCTCTTCATCGAGCAGCCGATCGCGCGCAAGCTGGCGCTGGAAGTCGACCTGCGCGCGGCGGCCCTCGGCAAGCCGGTGATCGTGGACGAATCCGACGGCGAGCTGCAAAGCTTCGTGCAGGCGCGCGAGCGCGGCTACGACGGCATCTCCTCCAAGACCTGCAAGGGCTTCTACAAGTCGGTGCTGAACGCGGCGCGCTGCGCCGCCTGGAACCGGGAAGAGGGCGCGCCGCGCTACTTCCTCTCGGCCGAGGACCTCACCACGCAGGCGGGGCTGTCGGTGCAGCAGGACCTCGCGCTGGTGAACCTGCTGGGCATCCGGCACGTGGAGCGCAACGGCCACCACTACGTGAACGGGATGGCGGCGCTGCCGCAGGCGGAGCAGGACGCCTTCCTGCAGGCGCACCCGGACCTGTACGAGCGCAGCCACGGCGCGGTGCGCGTGCGCATCCGCGAAGGCGAGCTGGCGATCGGCTCGCTGGCGGCGCCGGGATTCGCGAGCGGGGCGCTGCCGGATTTCGCGGCGATGCAGCGCCTGTAGGCGGGCGGCGGCCGGATCGAGGTCCGGAGCGGCGAAGGAGGAGAACGCAGAGGACGCAGAGGTTACGCAGAGGACGCAGAGAACATCCTTGAATGGTTTTCCTCTGCGTTCTCTGCGTAACCTTTGCGCACTCTGCGTTCCACTCTTCGAACGCCCGCAGCCGTCTTCCGCAGCAGAAGGCACTGCTGTCCGGGATAAATCCGCCAGGGTGCGCCAAGTCGTTCCGGCACAACGGAAAAGCGGACTGAGCTCGGGA